>NZ_POUD01000149.1 GCF_003236395.1 Nonomuraea aridisoli
GGCGGGTCATGGTCGCCTCCTCGGCGGTCGGAGAACGGGCGTTCTCCCGCTAGTGTAGAGAACGCCCGTTCTCCATTTCCCGCGAGGAGCCATGGAACACGCCGAACGCCTGCTGTCCGCGGCCTCCGAGCTGTTCTACCGGCGCGGGGTGCGCGCCGTCGGCATGGACGACGTCAGGGCCGCCTCGGGCGTGTCGCTCAAGCGCCTCTACCAGTGTTTCCCGTCGAAGGAGGCGCTGGTCGTGGCGTACCTGGAGCGGCGCGACGAGCGCTGGATGTCGTCGCTGACCGGCTACGTGGCCGAACACGGCGGCTCGGTGGAGGCGGTGTTCGCCTGGCTGGAGCGGTGGTTCGCCGAGGACGACTTCCGCGGCTGCGGCTTCGTCAACGCCTACGGCGAGCTGGGCGCGACCTCGGAGCCGGTCCGCGAGGTCGTGCGCCGGCACAAGCAGCGCCTGCGCGACCACCTGCGCACGCTCGCCGCGGGCGCGGACGACCCCGATCTGCTGGCCGAGCAGCTGCTCGCCCTCGTCGACGGCGCCACGGTGACCGCGATGGTCGCCCCGGAGCGGGCGACGGCGGCGGCGCGGGCGGCCGGCGCGGCCGCCCGCGCGCTCGTCACAGCAGCTTGTCGAGGGTGATGGGCAGGTCGAGCACGCGCCTGCCGGTGGCGTGCCGCACGGCGTTGGCCACCGCGGCGGCCACCCCCGTGATGCCGACCTCGCCCACCCCGAGCAGGCCGAGCGGCGTGGTCGGGTCGGGGTCGTCCAGGTAGTGCACGTCGATGCGCGGGATGTCGGCGTGCACGGGCACGTGGTACTCGGCCAGGCTCGGGTTCACCACCCGGCCGGTGCGCGGGTCGACCAGCGTCTGCTCCGACAGGGCCAGGCCGATGCCCATGACGATGCCGCCGCGCAGCTGGCTGGCCGCCGTCTTGGCGTTGACCACCCGGCCGACGTCGAAGACGCCGAGCCAGCGCGAGACGCGTACCTCGCCGGTGTCGGCGTCGACCCGCACCTCGCAGAACTGCGCCCCGGACGCGGCCCGCACCCAGCGCCGGCCGTCGCGGGCGGTGCGCGCCAGAAACCTCGCCCAGCCCGCCTTGACCGCCGCCTCCACGTGGTCGCGGCCCGCGCCGGCCAGGATCTCCGCGTACGTCATCCCGCTCCCGCCGACGTGGAGGCCGCCGTCGCGGGCCTGCACCTCCTCGGGTTTGCGGCCGCGCAACGGGGGCCCGGCCAATGCGAGGACCTGCCGCTTCAGCTTGTCGCAGGCGGCCAGCACACCGGCGGCGGCGCTCGCGGTCTGCGCCGACCCGCCCGCCATGGGCCCCGCGGGCAGGTCGGAGTCGCCGACCTCGACGCGTACCGACTCCAGCGGGACGCCGAGGGCGTCGGCGGCGATCTGCGCCTGCGCGGTCGCCGCGCCCACGCCGATCTCGTGCAGGCCGCAGCGGACCAGCACCGTGCCGTCGGCGCCCAGCCGCACGGTGGCGGCGGCCGGCATGATCAGCGACGGGTGGTAGGCGGTGGCCACCCCCATGCCGACCAGCCAGCGCCCGTCGCGCATCGCGCCCGGCCGCGGGTCGCGCTCGCGCCAGCCGAACCGCTCGGCCCCCAGCGCGTACGCCTCCCGCAACATCCGGTGGGAGAACGCCCTGCCGGTGAGCGGGTCGCGCTCGGGCTCGTTGCGCATGCGCAGCTCGATCGGGTCGACGCCGAGCTCCCAGGCCAGCTCGTCCACGGCCGCCTCCAGCGCGAAGGTGCCGATCGCCTCGCCCGGCGCGCGCATCGCGGTGGGCGGCAGCAGGTCGAGGTCGACGAGGCTCTGCCGCAGGTGGACGGTCTCGGCCGCGTACAGGTGGCGGGAGGCCGCGGTGACCTGCCCGGGCATGCCGCCCGAACGCGCCACGCTGGTGTGGATCAGCGCCGTCAGCCGCCCGTCGCGGTCGGCGCCGAGTGCCACCCGCTGCACGGTGGGCGTGCGCCCGCCGACGGTGTGGTAGACGCTCTCGCGGGTGAGCGCGAGCCGCACCGGGCGGCCGGTCGCCCGCGCGGCCAGCACCGCGAGCAGCGTGCCCGCCCAGACCATGCCCTTGCCGCCGAACCCGCCGCCGACGAAGGGAGCGAGCACCCGGACGTTCCGCTCCGGCACCCCGAACCGCATCGCCAGGTGTTTGCGCAGGAACGCGATGGACTGCGTGGTGTCGTGCACGGTCAGCCGGTCGCCCTGCCAGAAGGCGGTGGTGGCGTGCGGCTCGATCGCGTTGTGGTTCTGCGGCGGCGTGGTGAAGCGCAGGTCGACCTTGACCGGCGCGGCGGCCAGCGCGGCATGGGCGTCGCCCTTGTCGGCCGCGCTGCGCATGATCGCGTTGCCCTTCTGCGGGACGGCGTGCGGCTCCTCGGCCGCGAAGTCGAGCTTCGCGGGCAGCTCCTCGTACGTCACCCGCACGAGCGAGGCCGCGTGCCGGGCGGCCTCCGGCGTCTCGGCGACCACCACGGCGATCGGCTGGCCGTTCCAGTGGACCTGGTCGGTGCCCAGGTAGTCGACGTTCGTGCCCTTGACGAACGAGCCCAGGTTGAGCCGGGACAGCGGGCGCATCTTCGGGGCGTTCTCGTGGGTGAGCACCTCGATCACGCCCCGCACGGCGCGGGCCGCCCCGGCGTCGAGGGCGGTGATCCGCCCGCGCGCCACCGTGGAGTGCACGAGCGCTGCGTACGCCAGGTCGGGGTACGGGAACTCGGCGGCGTACTTCGCCCGGCCGGTGACCTTCTCGGGGGCGTCGAACCGGTCGGCCGGCCGCCCGACCTGCCGGACGGCCTCCGCCCGCCCGGCCTCGGCGACTTCGGTGCTCATCCGCTCAGCTCCCTCAACGTGGCCACGATCGTCGCCCGGGCGAGCCGGGTCTTGAACGCGTTGCCCGGCCGGACGGTCGCGGGCTCCAGCTCGGCCTCGGCCGCGCGGGCGAAGGCGTCCTCGTCGGCCGGACCGCCGGCCAGCAGCTCCTCGGCCGCGCGGGCCCGCCACGGCTTGGCGCCGACGCCGCCGAGCGCCAGCCGCACGTCCGCCACCACGCCGTCGCGCACCTCCAGCGCCGCGGCCACGGAGACCAGCGCGAACGCGTACGACGCGCGGTCGCGGACCTTGCGGTAGCGGGAGCGGGCGGCGACCGGCACGGCGGGCAGCTCGACCGCCGTGACCAGCTCGTCGGGGGCGAGCGCCGTCTCGACGTGCGGGGTGTCGCCGGGCAGCCGGTGGAACTCGGCCATCGGGATCCGCCGCGTGCCGCCCACGCCGCGGACCTCCACGACCGCGTCGAGCGCGGCCAGCGCCACGCACAGGTCGGACGGGTGCGCGGCGATGCAGCTCTCGCTCACGCCCAGGATCGCGTGCCCCCGGGTGAACCCGCCGAGCGCGTCGCACCCGGCGCCCGGCTCGCGCTTGTTGCAGGCCGCGGCCGCGTCGTAGAAGTACGGGCAGCGGGTGCGCTGCAGCAGGTTGCCGCCCACGGTGGCCATGTTGCGCAGCTGGGGCGAGGCCCCGGCGAGCAGCGCCTGCGACACCATCGGGTAGCGGGCGTGGACGCGCGGGTCGGCGGCCAGCGCGCTGTTGCGGACGAGCGCGCCGATCCGCAGCCCGCCGTCCGGCAGGTCGTCCACCGCGGCGAGCGGCAGCGCGGTGACGTCGACGACGGTGGCGGGGCGTTCGATGCCCTCGCGCATGAGGTCGACCAGGTTGGTGCCGCCGCCGAGGAACTTGGCGCCCGGCTCGCCGGCGACGGCCCGCACGGCCTCGTCGACGTCGGCGGCCCTGACGTAGGCGAACGGCCTCACAGCACCTCCTTGATCGCGTCGAGGATGCCGTTGTAGGCGCCGCAGCGGCACAGGTTGCCGCTCATCCGCTCCCGGATCTCGTCCTCGGTGAGCCCGGACGCGCCGACCGCGGACGGCATGCCGGCGGCGTGCTCGGCGAGCATGCCGATCGCCGAGCAGATCTGGCCGGGCGTGCAGTAGCCGCACTGGAAGCCGTCGTGGCGGACGAACGCCTGCTGCAGCGGGTGGTCCACGCCCTCGACCGTGGTGATCTCACTGCCGTCGTACTGGACGGCCAGGGCCAGGCAGGCGTTGATCCGCACGCCGTCGGCGAGGACGGTGCACGCGCCGCAGGCGCCCTGATCACACCCCTTCTTGGTGCCGGTCAGCCCGAGCCGTTCCCGCAACGTGTCGAGCAGGCTCGCCCATGGCTCGACGTCGAGCGACTCGGTGACGCCGTTCACCTTCATCCGTATCTGTGTCACGCCCATCCTTCCCTGCGACCGGGTTTCACCCCGGACGCTAACAGGACGGCGTTCCGTTAACAAGGGAACGGCGTTCTCCTAAGTCGCTCAAGTATGCTTTCACCGACATGAGCAGGTCGGCTTTCCTCCGAGCCCGGCGGCCCGAGCACAAACAGCAGCGGCGCGAGGCGATCCTCGCCGCCGCGTGCGAGCTCGCCCGCACCTCCGGCGTACGCAACGTGACGCTGGGCGCGGTCGCCGACGCCGTCGGCCTGGCGAAGTCCAACATCGTCCGCTATTTCGGCACCCGCGAGGAGATCTTCCTCGTCCTCGCCGCCGAGGAGTGGCGGTCGTGGGCCGCCGCGGCCGGCGCCCGGGTGGCCACGGCCGGCGACACGACCGACGTGATGAGAGCGCTGGCCGAGACGCTGGTGGACCGGCCGCTCTTCTGCGACCTGCTGGCCAACAGCGCCACGAGCCTGGAGCACAACGTCTCCGTCGACGCCGCCCGCGTCTTCAAGCACGCGACGCTGGCCGCCGCCGCCGAGCTGGGCGGGCAGGTCGCGCGGGCGACCGGCCTGACCGAACGCGAAGGGTTGGAGCTCACGGTGGTGGCCGCGGGGCTGGCGGGCATGCTCTATCCGGCCGCCCATCCCTCCCCCGCGCTCGCCCAGCTCTACGCCGAGGACCCGGAGCTCGCCGCCGCCCGCCCCGAGCTGCTGCCGAGCCTCGTCCGCGCTCTGTCGGCCTTCGCCGCCGGCCTGCCCACCGTACGCGACTGATCACGCGAGGGAACGTGCCAGCTCCGCGAAGGCGGCGGCGACCGGCAGCGGGTCGGCCGGAAGGGCGAGCAGCACCGTACGGACCGCCTGCGGCACGACCGGCAGCACGGCCACGCCGGGGAACCGGGCGGGCAGCGACAACTCCGGCATGACGCTCACCCCGAGGCCCTCGGCCACCATGGCGAGGATGCTGCCCGTGTCACGCACCCGGTAGTGGCAGCGCAGCGTCGCGCCCGCCTGCCGGGCCAGCTCCGCGATGAACGGCTCGCACCCGCCCGTCGACATGATGAACGGCTGCCGCGCCAGGTCCGTCACCGCCACCTCCGGCCCCGCGCCGAGCCCGTGACCGCTGGGCAGCACGGCCAGCAGCCGGTCCCTGGCCAGCGGGAACACGCTCAGCCCCGGCTCTGTGGCGGTCACGGTGGCGACATCGACGGCGCCGGTCACCAGCCACTCCAGCACCTCGTCGTCCGAGCCCTCGATCACCGTGAGCCGCACGCGCGGATGCGCCTCCCCGTAGGCCCGCAGGATCGGCGGCAGCAGGCGGGCGTTGGCGCTGGGGATGACGCCGACGCGCAGGCTGCCGGCGTCGTCGCCCCGGGCGGCGGCGGCCTCCTGCTCCAGGGCCTCCAGCTGGGTGAGGATGAGCGACGCCCGGTGACACACGGCACGTCCCGCCGCCGTCAGGCTCACCCCGGCGCCGCCCCTGACGAGCAGAGTGACGCCCAGCTCGCGTTCCAGGGCGCGCAGCGCGTGGCTGACCGCCGACTGCGTGGTGTCCAGCTCCTCGGCGGCCCGCGTCATGTTGCCCGTACGCGCGACCGCCCGCAGGATGCGCAGCTGGGTGAACGTCACAGCGCGGCCCGCAGCAGGCCCACCACCAGCGGGTGCGGGGCGTCCGGGGTCGAGCGGGTCTGCGGGACGTACAGGGTGGCCAGGTAGAACGGGTGGTCCGGCAGCTCCAGGACGCGGGCCCCGCCGTCGTCGTCCTCGCCGGTGACCCGCAGGCCGCCGTCGTGGAGGGTGCGCTGACGGGCGGGGTCGATGCCGAAGTCGCAGTAGTAGCGCTCCTCGGTGCGCGTGCCGCCGTACAGGGTGGCCGCCCTGGAGCCGGGGGTGAGGGTGACGGGCATCGTCCGGCCCGCCAGGGAGCAGGCCAGCTCGGAGACGAACAGGCGCGAGGCGTACGGGTCGTACTCGGCGTGCTGGGCGTCCTCGAAGCCGAGCACGTTGCGGGCGTACTCGATCACGATGTGCTGGAAGCCGCCGCACGTGCCGAGCGTCGGGATTGCGTGCTCGCGGCCGTGCCGCAGCGCCGCCAGCGCGCCCGTCATGCTCTTGTACGGGCTCCCCGGCGCGCACCACAGCACGTCGGCGGCCCGCACCCCCGACAGGTCCGATTCGAGCGGCCCGGTGGAGAGCCAGCAGACCTGCACCTCGACGCCGAGCAGGCCGGCGGCGTGGCGCAGCGCGTCGTCGGTGGCCACGTGAGGGGCGTAGGTCTGGTCGCGGTCACCGACGACCGCGACGGTCAGTGTGCGTTCCATGTGCCCCACTATGGGAGGCCGCCGCCATGAGGACCAATACCTGATCACGCGTGTGCCATGAGCGATCGCTCATGACGTGCGCCCCGATTTCTTCACGCAGGGGGGATGAGGGCTCGGTCGGGGACGGGCAACATCACCTCGACGCGGGTGCCCGTGCCCGGCTCGCCGGTGACGACGCAGATGCCGCCCAGCTCGGCGGCCCGTTCGCGCATCGAGCCCAGGCCGACGCCCGCGCGCGGCGTCTCGGGCAGGCCGCGGCCGTCGTCCTCGACCAGCACGCGCAGCACCTGCCGCACCCGCCGCAGCACGATCCGGGCGTGCGAGGCGCCGGCGTGCCTGCGGACGTTCGTCAGCGCCTCCTGGACGATCCGGTAGACCGCCACCTCGACGGCCGCGGGCAGGTCCGACAGGTCGCCCTCGACGTCCACGACGTCGGCGGGACCGGCCAGCTCGCGGATCGCGCGGGCGAGGCCGAGGTCGTCGAGCGCGGGCGGGCGCAGGCCGTGGACGAGCTCGCGGATGTCCTGGGTGACCGCGCTCATGCCGGCGTGCAGGTCGCGCAGCAGCTCGTCGGCGGCCTCCGGCGACTTCTTGAGCGTCATGCGGGCCATGGTGATGGTCATCGCCAGGGACGACAGCGTCTGGCCGAGGCCGTCGTGCAGGTCCCGGCGCAGCCGGCGGCGCTCCTCCTCGCGGGCCGTCAGGATGCGTTCGCGCGAACGTTGCAGGTCGGCGGCCATCCGCACGGCGTGGGCCACGTCCGCCGCGTACGGCGTGAGCGTGGCCAGCACGCGCTCGTTGTGCGCGGCCGGGAAGCGGCGCGGGCCGGGCGGGCCGACGAGCAGGCGGCCGACGCGCGTCCCGTGCCAGACCAGCGGCACCTCGCGGGGACGGTCACCGACCCGGCCGCTCTCGACGTAGCGGGGCTCGCCGTCGGCCACCTCGACGGCCACGCCCTCGACCGCGAGCCCGTCGCGCAGCACGCTCACCACCGAGGTCAGCGCCCTGGCCGGGTCGCCCCGGCGCACGGCCTGGGTCAGCCGCTCGGCCAGCACGCCGGGGTCGCCGACGGCCCCGTACAGGAGCCGGTCCACGGCCCGCTGCAGCGCCCGGCGCAGCGGCTGGAAGAACGCGCCCGCGAACAGCGCGGCGGCCACCCCGGCCACCTGGTCGTAGCCGGAGACCAGCAGGCCCGACAACGTGCCGGCGCCGAAGTAGACGGCGCTGACCACGACCACCACGCCGGTCGCCACGAACGCGCGGCTGACCACCGTGTCGATGCCGTACAGGCGGTACCGCATCACCGCGAACGCCACCGCGAACGGGATCGCGGCCGCCCACGCGATCGCCGCCCACCGCAGACCGGGCCAGACCGTGCCCGCGACCAGGAACAGCACGTACCCGCAGAAGGCGAACAGCGGCCAGCCGATCTGCCGCCGCACCACCGGGCCGGCCCGGCGCATCCGCACCGCCATCGACAGCGCGGCCAGCGCCATCGCGGCGTAGATGCCCGTCCAGCTCACGGCCGAGACGATCTCCATGTACGGATGCAGTGCGGGGACCCGGAACGGGTTCGGGATCACCTCCGGGTACGGGTACGTCTCGCGCGGCGGCGGCATCCTGAGCAGGTAGCGCGCGGTCCCGAGAGCGATGGCGACGCAGCCCAGCACGAGAACCGGCCGCCAGCGCCTGGAGGGCAGCCGGCCGTCCGGCGAGTACAACGGCAACAGGATCGTCAGGAACAGCCCGCAGACCGCCCACCCGAGCTGGGACGGCAGCCGCATCCACCCCGCCACGGCGAACTCGCCGTCGGCGGCGGCGCGGAACATCATCGCGCTGCACAGGTCGCTGACGCCCGCGGCCAGCCCGCCCACGCACATGAGCCAGGCCATGTTCAGCCGCGGCCGGTGGTAGATGAGGAACGCCCCGACGGCGGGGAACGTGAACACCACGGCGGACTGCGGGCTCACCGTCAGCGCGGGCACCCACGCGGCCGGCAGCCCGGCCCAGACCAGGATGGCCGCCAGCCCCAGCACCGGCGACACCACCGCCATCCCGACCGCGACGACGAGCGCCCCCGTGACCCGCACCCGCCCGGCCCCTCCGGGGAGCTCCGCCGCCTTCCCGACGTCGTTGCCGCCGGCCTCCCCGGCCATGACGGCCGAGCCGGTCGTCGCAGCGGGGACCGCTAAGTCCCCCTCCCCGGCCGCCTTGTCGCGTTCCACCGGCCCCTCGGCGAATTCGGCCATCCGCGCTTGTCCGCCTCTCCGGTCCCGGATCTCGCCCCCCACTGGACAGGATTATGACGCCTTGTCGGCATATAGCCCCATGGCGTTTCCACCCCGTTACCGCTTCTGACGATGTGAGGCCGGGGCAGGAGGCCGTGGCGATCGTACGGCCAAGGTCGGCGTTACGGGTCTCCGGCTCTTGACACCGTGCGATTCAAGTCCTTGCTCAGCTGTTCTCGATCATGCGATCGCCACCGAGGGCGAGGAGGAGAAACATGTCGAACTGATGAAGCTCGGCCAGGTGAAGGTAATCGTCTGCCTTGAAATCTCGCCTCACGGCCTGTCCTGCTGGTCCCGGGTCAGGGCCTGGTCGATGACGCCCGTGCTGTTGTCCTCCACCGACTCGTCGATGTCTTCCCGAGCCTCGAATTCTTCCCGGGTGAACAAGGTGACGTAAACGTGTTCATCGATATGGCGTTCAGCGGCAAGCCTGTTCGCCTGCCTACGCAGCTCGTGAGTGAATTCGGCCGACCAACCGTTCTCATCGGGCCTGTCCACAATGATCACGGCCTTGAGTGCCGCCTCGCCATCGGCGTCCACGTACGGCTCGACCGAAGCCCGCTGAACGTTCGGTGCGTCAGGAATGCGCAAGTTCCGGAGCGCCTCGGCCAGTTCATTCAAGACTTCACTCTGCCGTTTCATGCTCATGACGACCATCTTCGCACTTCCCGACTTCGACGAAGGGCAGGCAACAACTGCACCGCCGGAGCAAACGCGGGCCAGCGTAACGCTGTCTGCCGCCAGCCGACTGCGAAACGGAGCCTTGAGGCGGAGCCTGTCCTGACCCCGCAGAACAGGGGCCAGGACAGGGGGGAGCATCAGCGGACGGTCACTCTGGCCGTGGCGGGGACGGTCGTGCCGTCGACCTGGCCGGTCACGGTGAACTCGCCGGGCTGGGCGTACTGGTCGGGGGGCACGGGGTTCCAGGTGACGGGGATCGAGCTGTCCTTCGAGCCGTCGTTGTACGTCGCCACCACGGTCGGCGGCAGCGCCGGGGCGACGCCGGCCCGGGTCGTGACGGGCTCCTCGGCGATCGAGGTGATCGTCACCGCCGACGTGGCGCGGACGTACACCGTGGCCTGGGCGGGCTGACGCACGCCCTCGGCCAGGCCGGTGACGGTGAAGCCGGTGCCCGCCGTGTCGACCTGGCCGGGCGTCACCTGCTGCCAGGTGACGGCGGCCCGGCCGCGGGCGCCGTCGGCGTACTGCGTCTCGACGGTGTCCGGGAGGTCGGGCAGCGTGTCCACGAGCGTCGGCACGTGCACCGGCCGCACGGAGTCGGGCGGGACCGCGTACACCTTGACCTCCAGCAGCCCGACCGAGGCCCCGCCGGACTCGAGCTGGACCCGCAGCCGCGACGTGGTCACCGTGTCGAACGAGACCGCGTTGTAGGCGTCCACCGCCCTCGGGTAGGACGCGACGCCGGTGACGTCCTCGAAGGAGTCGCCGTCCCAGTGCTGGATCTTCCACGAGGCGGGCAGGCGCACCCCGCCGCCGTCGTCGAAGAAGTACACCTCGGCCTTGTCCACGCGTACGGGCTCGTCCCAGGCCAGCTGCACCCACTGCGTGCCCTGCTGCGGCCAGGTGCCCCAGCGCGGGTTGGCCCCGTCGTTGGAACGGGGCGGGTCGATGCCGTCGTTGACGGCGGTGACCTGCTCCCACGGCGAGGTGTAGGAGGCGGTGGGCGTGGCGTACGGGGCGACGTTCGCCTGCTCGCCCTGGGCCCCGGCGGTGACGGTCACCCTGGCGGTCGTCCGCTTCGCGCCGTCGCTCGCGGTCAGCTCCAGCTCGTACGTCCCCGGCTCGGAGAAGGCGGCCACCGTGGTCGTGCCGGCCGGCTCGGTGAAGAAGACCTCGCCGGGGCCTTCGGCCTTCGACCACTGCGTGGTGAGGGTGCCTTCCGGCAGGCCGTCGTCCTTGACCACGGCCTCGATCCTGGCCTGGCCGGGCCGGTTGAAGGCCGGGTCCGGCACGGCCAGCACGTACGGCGCCCGGTTGGCCGCCGAGCCGGGCCTGCCGCCGGCGGCGTACGCCTGGACCTCCTTCAGCCCCGTCGCGTGGCCGGGCCGGTGGGTGACGAGCACCCGGAGCCGGTCCGCGGTGACGGCGGGGAAGCGGACCTCGTTGAGGTTCGCCCGCGGGTAGACCGGGCTCCTGACCTGGCCGGGGACGTCCTTCCAGGTGTCGCCGTCGCGGTACTGCACCGAGTAGAACGCCGGCTCGCTGTAGCCGCCGGGCCGGCGGTCGTTGACGAAGTACAGGTTGACCTTGTCCACCTTCCGCGCCGCGCCGAGGTCCACCTCCAGCCAGTCACGGACCTGGCCGGAGCCCTGGCTCCCCCAGTACGGCTCGTTGATCGTGAACCCGTCGGCCGCGCCGGCCGGGTCGCCGTGGGAGGCGGTGGCCGACTCGACCAGGTTGGGGCGGGTGGAGGTGAGGTCCACGCCGGCCTTCCGGAAGAGGTCCTCGACGCGCTCGCCGCGCAGCTTCACCTCGGCGGGCGTCTTGAGGGAGGGCGCCTTCTCGGCGTGCACCACCTGGCCGCCCTCGACGCGGCCGCCGGCCGGGTCCCAGACGGCGTGCGCCAGGCCCGACAGCGTGACCTTGCGCTTGCCGTCGATCAGGATCGAGTAGCCCTCGGGCACGCCCTTGTAGTGGACGGTCCCGTCGCCCGGCCGGTCCCAGACGATGGTCAGGTCGGCGCCCCGGTAGTTGACGCCGTTGACGGTGAAGTGGTCCCAGCCGATGTCGACCGGCCAGAGCTCGACCTTGCCGTCCGAGCGCGGGCGCAGGCCCATGACGTCCTCGATGACCGTCCAGTTGCTGCTGCCGAGGATCGTGTGGTGGATCCAGGAGCGGTAACCGATGGCCTTGGTGTCCTGGTCCCAGTCGGCCCAGAACTCGTTGGCGTCGGGGTAGCGGGTGTCGCCGCCGACGAACTGTGCCCAGGCGTTCCAGTACAGCAGCTGCTTGTACTGCTCGGCGGTGATGTACGGGGTCGCGTACTGGCGCATCGCCTTGGAGAAGAACGCGAAGTTGCGGGTGGAGTTGATCTGGGAGAAGTTGTTCGAGCCGGGCTGGCCGGCCTCGGCAGCCTCGGCCTTGTCGCGCTGGTTGGCGGTATAAGCCGGGAAGATCGGATATTCCGCAGGATCAGCCCACAAGCGGAGCGCCTCCCGATATTTCGGGTCGTCGGTCGGCACGAGCCCCGTCGCGTACGGGATGTAGTTGTTCGACTCCTTCCACGGGATCAGGTTGCCCGTCTGCAGGTCGCGGTGCTTGAACAGCTTGTCCTCGTCGTCCCAGAGCAGGGTCAGGATGCCGTTCCTGACCTTGTCGGCCACGCCGCGCAGCTCGGCCGCCTTCGCCTCGTCTCCGATCAGCTCGTACGCCTGCGCCGCCGCCGTCGCGTTGGCGTACACGTACGCGCCTTCGAGCCGTTCGTTGGCCCGGTCGTAGTAGTGGAACGACACCGCGTCGGCGTCGTTGCCGGTCATGGCCTCCCAGTCGTACTCGATCACGCCGTTGTCGTTGGAGTCGTAGGCCGCCAGCTGGCCGTAGACGTCCTTCTCGGCGTAGCGGGCGAGGTTGCGCAGGATCGCCGGCTGGCCGCCGTGGATCTGGTAGCTCTCCAGCGCCGCGGCCGAGATGTACTGGGTGTAGCTGTTCGACCAGTTCTCCGGATCGCCCGGATTATCCGTATATTTCGAGTTTCGCGAGACTTCTCCCGCCGACACCCACGGCCCGTACGAGTAGATCGGGTCCCGCAGGTACTTCAGGTCCTGCACGAACATCGGCACGGTCAGCACGATCGCGTTGTTGTAGCCGAGCGCGCCCTCCACCGACGTCGGGAACTGGAAGTCGTTGCCCGGGATGTCGGCGTCGAGGAAGTTGAAGCGCATCAACCACCAGCGGTAGTAGACGAACTTCTTGATGTTCTCGTCGGGAACGTCGATGTACGGGACGTTCTCGGCCCACCAGGCGTTGTAGTCCCGCAGGTGCCGCCGGAGCGCCTGCTCGGGCGAGCGCCCCTTGTAGTCGTCGTACTCCGCGCGCGAGCGCGTCAGCTCCTCGGTGACGAAGCCCATCTGCACCTTCGTCCGCACGGTCTCGCCCGGATCGACGGTCACCTCGCCCTTCAGCGCGCCGTCGGCGGCCTTCAGCCCGTCGCCGCTCAGCCGGGGGAAGAGCGTGGTCAGCCGGTTGCGCGCCGTCACGACGCCGGTCAGCTCCCGGTCGCCGGCGGCGGTCTTCGTGTACGGGGAGGTCACCGTGATGGGCACCGGCCGCGGCTCCGCGCCGGTGTTGGTGATCTCCAGGGTGGTCACGGCGACGTTCTCGTGGGTGATGAACTTCTTCACCCCGACGTCGAGCCCGCCGCCGGTGTACCGGCCGGTCCAGTGGCTGGGCATCTGCAGACGTCTGGAGACGTCCTCCCTGAGCGCCGTGCCGAGCGAGATCTCGTACGCGTCGCGGTCGTCGATGCTCTCCCAGTACGCCACGAAACCGCCGAACCCTATGACCGACGGGTCGTGCTCCTTCATGAACAGCGCCCGCCCGCGCGACATCAGCCACGTGCCCGCCGGGTCGTTGCCCGGCCTGGCGAGCATGCGGTCGACCCAGTACGAGTCGCCGCCCTTCTCCTTGTCGTAGATCTCCCGCATCATCCGCCGCGGGTGGTAACCCACGGGCTCGTCGGGCACCGGGTCACCACCGGTGAACACCGGCATCCCCAGGTCGTCGGCGGCGTGGGCCGGGATCACGGCCAGGGAGGCCGATAACACCAGCGCCGATAACCAGGCCAGTCGTCTCCGCATGTGCATCTCCTCAGACGGGCAGCCAGACACGCATGGTCGCGGGGCCCCGATTGCCCCACCGGTGGTACGGCACCAGCCGCAGCCGGACGTCCGTGCCACCCCCGGGCACGGACGCGGGCCCGTACGGCCAGCCGTCGCCGTCCGCGCCGCCGATCACGGCCGGCACCTCCAGCTCGACCACGCCGTCCACGACGTGCTCGGCGGGCGGCTCGGCCCGCGCGGTCAGGTCGCCGAGCGGCGGCTCGTCGCCCACCGACTCGGCGCAGTAGACCAGCGGCCCCCGCTCGACGGCCGCGCTCCCCCGCAGCGCGTCGATGCGCCGGTCGGGGAACGTCCACCGGGGCCGCATCGGCAGCTCCAGCCGCAGCTCGTCGCCGGCCCGCCACGGGCCCTCCGCGTAGACGTAACCGGGACGCACCGGCCGGACCTCCTCGCCGCGGGTGAGCGTCGAGTCGGAGGCCCAGGCGGGGACGCGCAGGCCGATGCGTCCCGCCCCGTCCGCCAGCACCCGCACCAGCACCGACCCGTCCCACGGGTAGCCGGTCTCCACCCGGACGGCGAGGTCGGCGCCGCGGATCTCCGACGGGGTGTAGTGGTGGATCCTGACGCCGTCCGGCTCGGCCCCGGCCAGGTAGGCGGGCAACGAGGCGAGCGTGCGGGCGATGTTGTTCGGGCAGCACGACACGTCGAACCACGGCGAGCGCAGCCCGCCCTCGGCCGCGTGGTTCACCCCGTCGAGCGGCTCGGCGGGCACCCGCACGTGCAGCGGGTTGGCGTAGAAGAACGACCGTCCGTCCAGGGCCACGCCGGTGGCGAGCATGTTGTACAGGGTGCGCTCGGTCAGGTCGGCGTAGCGGACGTCGCCGGTGGCCAGCAGCAGCCGGTGCGCCAGCATGATCGAGGCGATGCTCGCGCAGGTCTCGTTGTAGGCCCGGTCCGGCGGCAGCTCGTAGTCGTCGCCGAACGACTCGTCCTGGTGGCGCGAGCCCATGCCGCCGGTCAGGTGGGTGCGGCGGGCGACCGTGCGCTCCCACTGCGACTCCACGGCCTTCAGCAGCTCCTCGTCGCCGGTCTCGACGGCCACGTCCACCACGCCGCAGGCCAGGTAGAGCGCCCGTACGGCATGCCCGCGGAACACCCGCGCCTCCCGGACGGGCACGTCGTCCTGGAAGTACGCGCGGCCGAAACGGATCTCGCCGAGCGCGGGCAGGCCGCGGCGCTCGACGAAGCGGCGGGCCATCTCCAGGTAGCGCTCGGTCCCGGTGGCCCGGTAGAGCTCCACCAGGGCCATCTCGATCTCGGGGTGCCCGCAGGTCTGCGTGCCGTCCATGAAACGGCGGCAGACGTGGTCGGCCGCCTTGATGGTGACCCGCGTGAGCTCATCCTCGCCGTACGAGCGCAGCCGGGCCACCCCGGCCTGGAGGAGGTGGCCGTAGCAGTAGAGCTCGTGGCCCCACTCCAGGTCGGTGTAGCGGCTGCCGGACCAGCGGGTGTTGAGGTAGCCGTCGCCCTCCTGGGCCCGCGCCACGGACGCGGCCAGCTCAGGCAGTCCCGGGTGGCCGGCCCACGCCATGGCCTCCAGCAGCTTGTACATCTCGGAGTCGCTGAACTCCCGCCCGCGGCGGGGCCGTTCGCCGCGGAAGTTGCCGATCCAGCCTTCGCGCTCCTGCCATTCCCGGCAGTGGGCGATCGTCACGTCGTTGTTGAGCGCCACCCGGTCGCCCCAGAAGCCGGGTGCGAGCCGTACGTCGTCGAGACCGAGAGGGGACAGGACGCCCGATGAGGGCAGGACGGGATCAACCACGCAGAGCTCCTGACATGAATCCGCGCACGTAGTGGCGCTGCAACACGATGAAGAGGATGAGACAGGGAACCGCCATGACCATGACGCCGGCCTGGAGCATGCCGTAGTCGATCGCGCCCATCGTCTGCGACGTCATGCTGAACACCGCCACCGGCAGCGTGAACGACGCCCCGTCGTTGAGCAGGATGAGCGGCGCGAAGAAGTCGTTCCACGAGGCGAGGAACGCGAACAGGCCGACCGTGATGAGCGCGGGCCGCACGGCGCGCAGCAGGATGCCGGCGAACGCCCGGAACGTGCCGCACCCGTCCACCAGCGCCGCCTCCTCCAGCTCGCGGGGCAGCGCCTCGAACGCGTTGCGCATCATGAACAGCCCGAACGGCAGCTGGAACATCACGAACACCAGCGCCAGCCCGGCCAGCGAGTTCTGCAGGCCGAGATAGCCGAGCAGCACGTAGAGCGGGATGAGGATGGTCGCGTACGGCACCATGAGGATCGCCAGCGTGGCGAGAAAGAGCAGGTTCTTGCCCGGGAAGTCGAACCGGGCGAAGGCGTAGCCGCCGAGCGCCGAGACGACCAGCGTGCCCGCCACCGTCATGGCCGACACGAGCACGCTGTTGCCCGCGTACGTGCCGAGCCCCTCGCCGAAGCGGGCCATCCGCAGGTAGTCGGCCGGCTCCTCCAGCGAGGCGTAGCCGCTCCACGCCAGCGGGAACAGGAAGAGCACCGCCAGGGCCGACAGGGTGAGGTAACGGCTCATCGCAGCCTCCGCAACATCAGCGTGTTGATCGCGACCAGGACCACCAGCAGCACCACCGACAGCGCCGCCGCCCCGCCGAGGTCGAACCGGAAGAACGCCTCCCGGTAGATGACCATCACCATCGACACCGTGCTGTTGTCCGGGCCGCCGTTGGTGAAGACGAAGAACTGGTCGAAGGCCAGCAGCGAGCCCGTGACGCTGAGGATGAGCATCAGCGCCAGCGTCGGGCGCAGCAGCGGCAGCGTGATCCTGGTGAGGATCTGCCAGCGGTTCGCGCCGTCGCTGCGCGCGGCCTCGTACACCTCGGCCGGGATCGCCTGCAGGCCGGTCAGCAGGATGAGCATGTTGAAGCCCGCGAAGCGCCACAACACCAGCGTGATCGTGGAGAACAGCGCCATGTTCGGCGTGCCGATCCACCTGACCGGCTCGTCGGTGATGCCCAGCGCCTGCAGCATGGGGTCGATGGGGCCGAAGTCGTTGTTCAGCATCCCGTAGAACAGCAGTCCCGCCGCGGCGAAGCCGACCGCCCCCGGCAGGAAGAACGCCGTACGGAAGAACCCCACGCCGGGCCTGCGCTCCTGCACCAGCAGCGCCAGGCCCAGCGCCACCAGCGAGAGCAGCACTGTCGTGATCGCGGTGTACTTCAGCGTGAAGAACACCGCGTCCACGAACAGCGTGTTGCCGGCGATGTCGAGGTAGTTCTCCGGTGCGTTGAGGACGGCCGGGCCGAGCAGAGGCCAGCGGTTGAGCGACATCCACACGACCAGCACCAGGGGCGCGAGGAACAGCGCGCCCACGATGACCGCCGTCGGGGCCGCGTACAGCCAGCCCTGGACCTTTCTGCTGGTCACGGTCATGGTCACGGTCACTGCTGGAGCGACTCGGTGACGTCGGCGTTGAGCTGCGGGACCTTCGACACGTCGCCGAACATCGCCTCACGCGCCAGGCGCAGCCACGGGCCCTGCGGGTCGTTGAAGGTCTGGCCGAAGCGCAGCGCGTACGGCGTCTGGCCCTTGCCGACCATCTCGTTCATCAGCACGACGCGCGGGTCCTCGGCCGCGTACTTGTTGCCGGCCAGGTCGGTGCGCGCCACCACGTCCTTGTTCTTGGCCATGACCTCGACCTGGGCCTCGTCGGAGACCGTCCAGGACAGGAACTCCCAGGCCGCCTCCGCGTTCTGCGTGGTGGCCGAGATGCCGATGGAGTCGCCGCCCACGAACGTGGACTCGCCGCCGTCGGGGCCGGCGATGGGCGTGACGCCGATCTCCATGTCCTGCGGCATCAGGCCGAGCATGGTGGACGGCATCGGCATGACGCCGATCTCGCCCTTGGGGAAGAAGCCGGTCCAGGTCGGGCCCTGCTCCTCCCTGGCCGTGGGGCCGGTGACCTCGTTCTCGTACAGCTCGCGCCAGATCTTGAAGACCTCCAGCATGGCGGGCTGGTCGTTGAGCGAGGCCGTGCCGTCGGCGTTCATGACCTGCCCGCCGGCCGCCCAGACCGAGGGCCAGAACGTGAAGACGTAGCAGCCGCCGCAGTTGCCGCCGAAGAACGTGCCGTGCACCTTGCCGTCGGCGCCCAGTTTCTCCTGGATGGTGGTGGCGTGCTCGGCGAACTCCCTGAGCGTCTTCGGGCCCTGCTCGGGGTCGAGGCCGGCCTGCTCGTACAGGTCCTTGTTCCAGAACCAGAGGGACAGGTCGAGCGTGTGCGGGAGCGTGTACTGCCGGCCGTCGAGCGTGCCGAGCTTCATGTGGGACGGGGCGAGGCCGTCCTTGAAGGGCAGGGCCGCGATCCTGTCGGTGATGTCCATGAACAGGCCCTGCGAGGTGTAGTTCGGGACGAAGATGACGTCGGCCGCGAACACGTCGGGGAGCTGCCTGGCGCCGGCCGCGGCGGCGATGCGCGGCTGGTAGTTGTCCGTGGGGATGACGGTCAGCTTGACCTGATTCTCGTGACTGCTGTTGTAGGCCTCGACCAGGCGCTCGCTCTGCGCCTGGGTGGCCGCGCGGGTCCACATCGTGATGGTCACGGGTCCGTCCGCGGGCTGCGGGTCGCCGCCGCTGCCGCAGGCCGCTGCTG
This sequence comes from Nonomuraea aridisoli, assembly GCF_003236395.1. Classification (GTDB taxonomy): domain Bacteria; phylum Actinomycetota; class Actinomycetes; order Streptosporangiales; family Streptosporangiaceae; genus Nonomuraea; species Nonomuraea aridisoli. The sequence continues at coordinate 18,347 of NZ_POUD01000149.1, forward strand.
TGAGCGTTAACACACCGAGGAGGGAGATTCCGGCCAGCCTTCGTCTCATCATGCGCTCCTGGACTTAAAGGTTTTCGGAAACGTAAGAGAAACCTGAGCGCCTGTCAATGGGTGCTAGGGTTCTGTCCAGTTCACTACGGCCGAAAAGGGTTTCGATTCATGGCGGGTAAGCGGGCGACCATCAACGATGTGGCCTCGCTGGCGGGGGTGTCGATCGCCACGGCTTCCAAGGCGCTCAACGGGCGGCAGGACGTCCGCGCCGCGACGCGCGAGCGGGTGCTCGCCGCCGCCGCGCAGCTGTCCTTCCAGCCGAACGCGCTCGCGCGCGGGCTGCTGTCCGGGCAGACGCGCACGGTCGGGCTGCTGACCTCCGACAGCGTCGGCCGGTTCGGCATCCCGGTGCTGCTCGGCGCGGAGGACGCGTTCGGGGCCGGGGAGATGGCGGTGCTGCTCTGCGACGCGCGCGGCGACGCCATCAGGGAGCAGCACCACCTGCGGGCGCTGCTGTCCCGCCGGGTCGACGGGCTCATCGTGGTGGGCGAGAGCACCGACCCGCGTCCCTCGGTGAGCAAGGACCTGCCCATCCCCGTCGTGTACGCGTACGCGCCGTCGGAGGATCCGGGCGACGTGTCGTTCGTGCCCGACGACGTGGGGGCGGCGCGGACGGCCGTCGGCCACCTGCTGGCCCTCGGTCGCCGGCGCATCGCCCACATCACCGGGCCGTCTCACTACAAGGCCGCCCGCGACCGCGAGGAGGGGGTGCGCTCCGCGCTGGCCGAGGCGGGCGTCGCCCAGGCCGGTCAGACGTTGTGGGGCGCGTGGTCGCAGCGGTGGGGGCGGCACGCCGCCGAGATGTTGCTGATGTCGGAGCCCTCGATCGACGCCGTCTTCTGCGGCAGTGACCAGATCGCGGCCGGGTTCGTGGAGGCGGCGCGGGAGCGGGGGCGGCGCGTTCCCGACGACATCGCCGTCATCGGCTACGACAACTGGGAGGTTCTCTCCACGGAGACCCGGCCCGCCCTGACCACGGTCGACATGAAGCTGGAGACCCTGGGGCGCACCGCCGCCCAGCACCTGTTCGCCGCCATGGACGGCAAGGCCACGCCGGGCATCCACAAGATGCCCTGCGAATTGATCATCCGCGACTCCACCCGCGGGACCGCCTACTTGTGGGCCCGCCTACGTGCGGGATCTGTTACGTGCGGGACCTGTCACGTGCGGAACCGATGCGTGTTCGTCCGGCGTCTGAGGGCCGTAACCCCTCACCCCGCCTCAGCACACGCGGCCCCGTTCAGTGCCCGCTGGCGATCGCGCCGGGGCGGGTACGCGAGCGGAAGGTGCGGCGGTAGGTGTCCGGGGGCACGCCGACCGTGCGGTTGAAGTGCCGGCGCAGTGTCGTGGCGGTGCCCATGCCGGTGGCCTCCGCGATGGCGTCCACGCTTTCGTCGGTGGTCTCCAGCAGTTCCTGGGCTCGACGGATCCGCTGGGTCAGCAGCCATTGCAGCGGGGTCGTCCCGGTCACCGACCTGAAGTGGCGGCCCAGGTTGCGCGAGCTCATCCGCGCCCGGCGGGCCAGGTCCTCCACGGTCAGCGGATGGTCCAGCCGTTCCATCACCCAGGGGAACAGCTCGGCGAGCGGGTGGTTGTCCGGGGCGGGCACCGGGGTGGTGACGAACTGCGCCTGCCCGCCGTCCCGATGCGGCGGCACGACGAGGCGGCGGGCGACCGCGTTGGCCACCGAGGAGCCGTGGTCGAGACGTACCAGATGCAGGCACAGGTCCATGGCGGCGGCCTTGCCGGCGGAGGTGAGCACGCTGCCGTTGTCCACGTACAGGACGTCCGGGTCCACCTCCACCTCCGGATGGCGCTCGGCCAGGTCACGGGCGTGCGCCCAGTGCGTGGTGGCGCGCTTGCCGTCCAGCAGACCCGCGGCCGCCAGCACGAACGCGCCCGTGCAGAGGGAGGCCACGCGCGCGCCGGCCTCGTGGGCCGCGCGCACCGCGTCGACCAGGTCGGCCGGTGGATTCACCTCGACGTCGGCCCAGCCCGGGACGATCACGGTGTCGGCGCGCCGGAGGTGGTCGAGGCCGTGGTCGGGCTCCACCCGGAACCGGCCGACCCGCACGGCGTCCGACCCGCAGACGACGACGCTGTACCAGGGATCGGCCAGGCCGGTCAGCTCGGCCCCGAAGACCTCGTACGCCAAGGACAGCTCGAAGTGCAGCATTCCGTCGGTGACGGCCAGCGCGACTGTGCTCATGTCCGGAATTGTACGGGTAATGGCGTTCCGGACGCTCGTCGAGAGCATCCGCCCTTGCCAGGATGTTGCACAACAGATCATCTGAGCACGGGAGACAACCCATGGGATCAGGGCAGATGGTGGCGGTGTTCGGCGCGTACGGACACACCGGCCGCTTCGTGGTGGCGCAGCTGCGGGCTCGCGGGTTCGTCCCCGTCCTGTCCGGGCGTGACGCCGACAAGCTCAAGGCGATGGCGTACGAATCCGGGCTGGAGGCCCGCCCGGCGACGGTCGACGACCCGGCCTCGCTCGATCACGCGCTGACCGGCGCGGCGGCCGTGATCAACGCCGCCGGGCCCTTCGCCACGACGGCCGCCCCCGTGATCGAGGCGGCACTGCGCGCCGGGATCCCGTACGTGGACGTGGCGGCCGAGATCGAGGCCAACGCCGACACGTTCGCGCACTTCAAGGAGCGGGCCCGCGCCGCGGGAGCGGTGATCGTCCCCGCGATGGCCTTCTACGGCGGCCTCGGCGACCTGCTGACCACCGCCGCGATGGGCGACTGGACGACGGCCGACGAGGCGCACATCGCGTACGGGCTGAGCAGTTGGCACCCCACGGCCGGGACGCGCGCCGCGGGCGTGGTCTCCCGGCAGCGGCGGGACGGCCGGCGCGTCCGTTTCGCGAACGGCCGGCTGGAGTACCGCCACGACGACCCGCCGACCCTGGAGTGGCCCTTCCCCGACCCGATGGGTCCCCGGGCCGTCATCGGAGAGTTCACGATGGCCGACGTCGTCACCGTCCCCAGCCACCTGTCCATCCCGGAGGTGCGCACCTACATGACGGTCGAGGCCGCCAGGGACCTGTCCGCCCCGGACACCCCGACGCCCGCCCCGGCCGACGAACTGGGACGGTCGGCGCAGACGTTCCTCGTCGACGTCGTCGTACGCTCAGGCGGCAACGAACGCCGCGCCGTGGCGGCGGGTCAGGACATCTACGCCGTCACCGCGCCCCTCGCGGTGGAAGCGGTCGACCGCATCCTCACAGGACGCACCAAGACGGTCGGCGTCACCTCCGCCGGCGAACTCTTCGACGCCCTGGACTTCCTCCACGCCCTCTCCCCCCACATCTCCGTGGAACTCCACCCATGACCCCCGCTCCTCCAACCCC
>NZ_POUD01000014.1 GCF_003236395.1 Nonomuraea aridisoli
GGTGGGGACCCCGTCGGCGGGCGGCGGGTGCGACTGGCGGTGGGTGAGCACGTACACCGGCAGCCGGTGCTCGCCCGTGGGACCGTCCGGCCCCCACCAGCGCAGTGACGCATCGCCCGGCGCGCCGGACAGGTCGCCGTTCGTTCGTGTCGTGGTCGGTGTCCCGTCACCCGCGGCCACGCCGTAGTCCACCGCGGGGTGCTTGGGTTTGCGGCTGTGCGACGAAACGGAATGGGGAAGTGGATGCTCGCGGCGGGCTCGCTCGCCGTGCTCCTCGGAGTGATGACACCCGCGGCGTACGCCGGCGACGGCAAGCGAGACGAGCCGGTCGAGCTGACCGTGATGACGTTCAACATCTGGACCGGCGGCGGCCGGGTCGATTTCGGCAAGGTGCCGGCCGCGATCGAGGCGGCGCATGCCGACGTCGTCGGCATGCAGGAGACGGACGCCAACCTGGGCCGGGTCGCCGAAGCGCTCGGCTGGGACCACGTGTACGAGCCGATGAGCATCATCAGCCGCTACCCGATCATCGTCCCGCGCCAGGGCGGAGACTTCGTCTACGTCGAGGTCTCGCCCGGCCGGGTGGTGGCCGTCAGCAACGTCCACCTACAGGCCTACCCGTACGGTCCGTACGACCTGCGCGACGGCGCGAGCCTGTCCTCCGTGCTCGCGAACGAGAACACGATCCACATGAACGCGATGGCGGGCCGGTTCACCTCGCTGCCCGCCCTGGCCGAGGCCGGGGTGCCCGTCTTCCTGACCGGTGACTTCAACGTTCCCTCGCACCTGGACTGGACGGCGAAGGTGGCCGCCGCCACGCCGCGCCCGTACGACGAGGCCGTGGCGTGGCCGGTGTCGAAGCGGCTCGGCGACCTCGGCTTCCGCGACAGCTACCGGGAGGCGCGGCCGGACCCGATCGCCGACCCCGGCTACACGTGGACGCCCGGCTACCCGCCGCCGTCGATGCCCGCGGACGAGGTCCACGACCGCATCGACTTCGTGTACGCCGCCGGCCCGGCGAAGACGCTCAGGAGCGACGTGGTCGGCGAGAAGCCGTCGCCCGCTCCCCTGCCCGGCGACTTCAACGGCCCGCACACCGACATCGTGGTCGAGCCGTGGCCGTCGGACCACCGGGCGGTCGCCTCGACGTTCGAGGTGACGCCCGCGCCGCGGCCCGCGACGCTGACCGCCGCCGACGCCACGGTGGCGCGGGGCGAGCGCCTGGAGCTCGAGGGGTACGGCGCGCGGCATGCCGCCGACTGGGTCGGGCTCTTCCCCGCCGGTTACGAGCCGACCCGGCGCGACATCGCCTGCATCTCGTCGGACCGGCCCGCGTGGTGCCGCCTGGCCGACTGGGCCTACCTGGCCTCCGGCACCCGGGAGCGGCCCAAGGAGTTCTCCCCCGGCGGGAAGGTCGGCTTCGACACCTCCGGCCTGGAGCCGGGCGAGTGGGTCGCGTGGCTGATGACCACCGGCCGCGACGCGACCATCGTGTCGGCGCCGTTCACCGTGCTGGACCCGGCGGCCCAGCCGTGGGTGCGGACCGACAAGTCGTCCTACGCCCCCGGCGAGCCGATCACCGTGACCTTCGGCAACGCCCCCGGCGGCGCGCTGGACTGGCTCGGCGTCTACCCCGCCGCCGAGGTGCCCGACGGCAGCCCGGGGTCGCTGCGCTGGGCCTACGTCTCCGGCCTGGCCAGCGGCACCAGCACCCTCGGAGCCGGCTCGCAGGGCACCACCTGGCCGCTGCCGCCGGGCGCGTACGCCGTGCACCTGCTGCTGGACGACGGCTACACCGTCGCGGCGACCGCGAGGTTCACCGTCGCCGCCCCGTAGGGCTCTTCCGTGAAGGTCGCGGATCGATGCACATGGATCACGACGCGATCGGCGGCGCATCGAAGGGATCGACCTGCCCGGCCTGCACGCGGGGTTCAGCGATCCGCGACGACGCCGCCGCCCAACCTGACCTGGGTCCACGCGGCCGCCCGCGTGATCGTCGCCGGGCGGGGCGCGGAGGGCCCGCGTAGTGTTGAGGTAGGCAACTTTCCGAGAGAGGACGGTCGCTGATCGACGCTCCTGACCCGTACGCGCTGGTGTCGATCGTCGCCGGAGCCGGTTTCGTCGTCGCGGGTCTGGTGGCGTGGCGGTCGCGATCCGGCCGGCTCGGGTTCCTGCTGGCGGCGGAGGGCGTGCTCTGGACGCTCTACCAGGTGCCGCTGCCCGTGCCCCCCGAGGTCGCCGCGGTGACCGTGGGGGCCTGGCCGGCGTTGCTGGCCCATCTCGTCATGGCCTTTCCCGGCGGCAGGCTGGGCAGCCGGACGTCCCGGGCGGTGGTGGCCCTGGGCTACGCGTGCGTGGTGGTCATGGGCCTGCGGCACCTCGCCGGGCCGGGGGCGTGCGCGGTGATCAGGGACGTGGGGACGGCGGTCCTCGTGTTCGTCGGCGTGAGCGTGATCGTCCTGCAGGCGCGGCGGCTGCGCGGCAGCAGCGTGGCGCGGCGCCGCCTGCTGACGCCGGTGCTGGTGGCCGCGGTGGTGGCGACGGCGCTGTTCGTGGTGTGGAAACCGGTCGCGGTCGCGGGCGGTTCGGCCCCGGTGCTCGCCCTGGCCGTCCAGGTGGCCTTCGCCGCGGTCGGGCTGGCGTTCCTCTGGAGTCTGGTGCGACGCCGGATGGACAGGGGCGGGGTCGCCGGGCTGGTGGTGCGGCTGAGCGGGGAGCCGCACCCGGCCACGCTCCAGACCGCGCTGGCCGAGACGCTGCACGACCCGACGCTGCGGGTGGGCTACTGGGTGCCGGAGTCGGAGGGGTACCTCGACGTCGGCGGACGTCCCGTGCTGCCGGAGCCGGGCCAGGTGGTGACCGAGGTCGACAGGGACGGCCCGCTCGCCGTGCTCGCTCATGATCCGGCCCTGCTGGACAACCCCGAGCTGATTCAGGCCGCGTGCGCCGCCGCGTCACTCGCCTTGGAGAACGAGCGCCTGACCGCCGAGCTGCGGGTGCGCCTGCGCCAGCTCGCCGACTCCCGGGCCCAGGTGGTGCGTGCCGCCGAGGCGGAGCGCCGCCGGCTGGAGCGCGACCTGCACGACGGCGTCCAGCAGCGGTTGCTGGCGATCCCGCTGACGCTCAGCCTGGCCGAGGCCGCGCTGACGTCGGGCCCTGAGCGGGTGCGTCCGCTGATCGGCGAGGCCAGAGAGACCGCGTTCGCCGCGCTCGACGAGGTACGCGCGCTCGCCCAGGGCATCCACCCGCCGATCCTCACCGAGCGCGGCCTGGTGGGCGCGGTGCAGGAGCTGGCCGCCGTGGCGCCGGTGCCGGTGGCGATCTCGTCCGACGTCGCCGGCGAGCTGCCTGTGGAGGTGGAGACCACCGCGTACTACGTGGTGGCGGAGGCCCTGGCGAACCTCGCCAAGCACGCCGCGGCCGACCGGGCGTCGGTCAGCATCAGCCGGGCCGGCGGGCGGCTGTCGGTGGCGGTCAGCGACAACGGGCGCGGCGGAGCCGACCCCGAGCGCGGGTCGGGCCTGCGCGGGCTCGCCGGGCGCGTCGAGACCAACGGAGGGAGCCTGCGCGTGCGCAGCCTGCCCGGTCAGGGCACCAGGATCGAGGCGATGCTGCCGTGCGCGTAGTGATCGCGGAGGACAACACGCTGCTGCGGGAGGGCGTCGCGCGGCTGCTCGGCGAGGCGGGGTTCGAGGTCGTCGCGACGGTCGAGGACGCGTCGGCGCTGCTGGAGGAGGTGGCGGCGCGCCGACCCGACGTGGCGGTGGTGGACATCCGCCTGCCGCCCACGCGGACCGACGAGGGGCTGCGCGCGGCCCAGGAGATCCGCCGCGCCCACCCGTCCACGGGCGTGCTGGTGCTGTCGCAGTACGTACGCGTCAGCTACACCGTCGAGCTGCTCGGCGGCGGCGCCCGCGGGCTCGGCTACCTGCTGAAAGACCGGGTGTCGGACCTGGCCGAGTTCGCCGCGGCGGTACGCCAGGTGGGCAGGGGCGGGTCGGCGTTCGATCCGATCGTCGTGGACCAGCTCGTGGGGCGGCGCGCGCACGAGGGCGACTCCCTGCACACCCTGACCGACCGGGAACGCGCCGTGCTGGCGCTGATGGCTGAGGGCCGGACGAACCAGGCCATCGCCGAGCGGCTCGTCATCGCCGAACGCACCGTGGAGAAGCACTGCACCAGCATCTTCGCCAAGCTCGGCCTGCCCGCGCGGGCCGACGACCACCGGCGCGTGCTGGCCGTCCTGCGCTACCTGAACGCCTGAACGCGGCCGGCGCCGGGTGCGGGTAGCCGCACCACCCGCGTGCGGGTGGCACGCCCGCGGGTGGGAGCCTGCTCGCTTCCGGCCACGTGAGCGCGCCCGCACACTCGTCCCGTGAGACAGGCCCGCCCCTGGCGGCCTCCCGTGATGAGAGGAACCCTCCCCGTGAACGTCGTCACCGTGGCCCGATCCGTCGCCGCCGTCATGAGTCTGATCATGGCCGGGTACCTGGCCGTCGACGGAGCCCACCGCCCGGCCAACATGTTCCTGTGGCCCGATGTGGCCGTCGCCGTGTTCCTCGCGGCGGCCGCGGCCCTGCCGCGCCGGTTCGCCCACGCCGGGCTGATCTTCGCTTTCGGCTGGTCGGCGGGGGTCATCACGGTCTCGATCTTCAGCTACGTGGTACGCGGCGCCTTCGCCTGGCCGAACCTGGCCCTGGTGCTCGTCTCCGTGCTCATGGCGGCCCTGCTCACCAGGTCGCTCGCGCCGGACCGGCCGGGACGGTCGCTGCGTACATCTGTTCCTAACTAGTGTACATTTGTACGCATGGGAGGGACCGGAGCAGGTGGTGCGCGGCGGGGGCGGCGTTACGACCCCGAGCGCAGGACGCGCATCCTGGACGCCGCCCTCGACGTCATCGCCGAGCACGGCACGGCCGGGACGACGCACCGCACCATCGCCGCGCGCGCCGACGTGCCGCTCGGCTCGGTCACCTACCACTTCGCGAGCCTGGCCGACCTGCTGGCGCAGGCGTTCGCCCGGTACGTCGAGCTGCAGTCCGCGACCTTCGAGAAGCTCTTCGAGGACGTGGCGACGCCCGAGCAGTTCGTCGAGGTCGTGGTCGACCTCGTCTGCGGCGGCCCCGCCCGGCACCGCAGCGCGGTCCTCGGCTTCGAGCTGCACCTGGCGGCGCTGCGCGACCCCGGCCTGCGCGTCCTGACGCAGGCGTGGACGTGGCAGAGCCGGGCCGTCCTCGCCCGGTTCACCGGCCCCGACACCGCCGCGCGCCTGGACGCCCTGCTCGAAGGCATGATCATGCACGCCCTGCTGGCGGCCGAGCCGGAGTCGCGCGAGGCGACCCGGGCCGCGATCGTCCAGACCCTCGGCCCGGCGCACCTGGAAGGAGATCGCCATGCCCGTGCTCGCGGTATCTGACGAAGAGCTGGAGGAGCTGCGGTCACGACTGCGCGCCACCCGCTGGCCGGCCGCCTGGCCCCTCAGCGGGTGGGCGGCCGGCGCCGAGCTCGGCGAGCTGCGACGCCTGGTCGCGTACTGGGCCTCCGGCTACGACTGGCGTGCGCACGAGGCCGCCGTCAACGCCCTGCCGTCCCATTTCGCCGACATCGACGGTACCCCCGTCCACTACCTGCGCTACGACGCTGAACGCCCCGGCGCGCTGCCGATCGTCGTCACCCACGGGTGGCCCAGCTCGTTCCTCGAACTGACCGGTCTCGCCGAGCGGCTGGCCCATCCGTCGCGACACGGGGGCGACCCCGCCGACGCGTTCACGGTGATCGTGCCCTCGCTGCCCGGCTTCGCCTTCTCGCCGCAGCGGCCCTCGCTCACCGGAACGCCGCAGACCCACGAGCTCTGGCACCGCCTCATGCACGACGAGCTCGGCTTCGACCGGTACGCCGCCCACGGCGGCGACCTGGGCGCCGGCATCACCTCACGCCTCGCCGAGGCCCACCCCGAGGCGCTGGCCGGCATCCACCTGCTGGCGGTCGCCGGCCCGGCCGAGTACGACCCCGACAGCCTCACCCCGGAGGAACGGGCCTACCTCGACTCCGTCGCGACGTGGAACCGGGAGGAGGGCGGCTACCAGCACGAGCAGGGCACCCGCCCCCTCACCCTGAGCTACGGCCTGTCCGACTCACCGGCCGGGCTGCTCGCCTGGATCGTGGAGAAGTACCGTGCGTGGAGCGACAGCGGCGGCGACCTGTCGTCCCGCTTCAGCGACGACTTCATGCTGACCCAGGCGTCGCTCTACTGGTTCACCGGGACCGTCTCGACCTCCTTCAGGCCGTACTACGAGTACGCGCGGCGGCTCACCAGGCGCGTCGAGCGGGTGGACGTCCCCACCGCGCTCGCGCTGTTCCCCGCCGACCTCACGCTGCCGCCGCGCAGCTGGGCCGAGCGCACCCACAACATCACCAGGTACACCCGCATGCCGCGCGGCGGCCACTTCGCCGCCCACGAGGAGCCGGAGCTCCTCGTGCACGACATCACCGAGTTCTTCCGCGCCGTCCGATGATCCCCTGGATGCTGAGGGTGATCTCGCTGACGATCGCGGAGCCGATGAACGTCCCGAAGAAGACCAGGACCGCGACGATGACGAGCTTCCAGCCGGAGCGCTTGAAGACCTCGACCTCCGTACGTCCGATGGACAGCGCCGCCTAGGCGAGCACGGTCGTGACGCCGCCGCCCAGCACGAGCCCGAGGTTTCTCGCGGCGACGCAGAACTGGTAGGAGAACGGCCGCTCGACCTGGTCGAGCGCGCTGGGGCCGTCCAGGGTCGTGTGGACGTGGCAGTCGAACAGCACGGTCATGCCGGTGCCGTCGAAGACGCTGCCGCCGCGCACCACGCCGCGCATCAGAAGGCCATCCGGTGCAGGGCCGTGGCCAGGACGGAGGCGCCGCGTACGCAGTCCTCCGGGTGGGTGTACTCCTCCTTGCAGTGGGAGCGTCCCTCGACGCTGGGGACGAAGAGCATCGCGGTCGGGACGTGCTCGCCCATGAGCTGGCTGTCGTGGCCGGCGCCGCTGGGCAGGTCCATCGACGTCGCCCCGCAGTCGGCCGCCGCCTGGGTGAGCGCCTCCCGCAGGCGCGTGTCCATGACGGTGGGGGTCTCGTCCTTGAGGCGTTCGAAGGTGATCTCGACGCCGCGGCGCGCCGCGATGGTCGCGGCGATCCGATGGACCTCGTCGGCGCGGGCCTTCAGGTCCTCGGCGACGGTGTGGCGCAGGTCCATGGAGAGGACGACCTCGCCGGGGACGATGCTGGGCCAGCCGGGGCGCACGTCCCAGCGGCCGAAGGTCACCCGGCCGGCCTTGTCGGTCTCGGCGACGTGCCGGGTGATCGCGGTGCTGATCTCGGCGGCGGCCTGCACGGCGTCCAGGCGCGCGTCCATCGGGGTGCCGCCGGCGTGGTCCTGGCGTCCGGTGACGACGATCTCCTCCCAGACCAGCCCGGTGATCACCTCGACGATGCCGACGTCCGTGCCGGCGGTTTCCAGCACCTTGCCCTGCTCGATGTGCAGCTCGACGAACGCGGCGACGTCGTCCCTCTTGGCGGTGGCCACGGCCGAGGGGTCGAGGCCGACCGCGGTCATCGCCTCGGCCATCGAGACGCCGTCGGCGTCCTTGAGCGTGGCGGGCTCGTCGGGACCGACGAGGCCGAGCATGGCCCGGGAGCCGAAGAAGTTGGCCTGGTAGCGGCTGCTCTCCTCCTCGCACAACGAGACGACCTCGAGCGACGTCCTGGGCCGCTCGCCCAGAGCGGCCAGGGCTTCGAGCGCCGCCAGGCCGGCCAGCACGCCGAGCGCTCCGTCGTACTTGCCGCCTTCGGGGACCGTGTCGATGTGGCTGCCGGTGAGGATGGTCGCGCTGTCGTCGGCGCCGGGCAGGCGGCCGAAGACGTTGCCGACGGCGTCGCGGCGCACCCGCAGCCCGGCCTCGCGCATCCAGCCGGCCACGAGGTCCTGCGCCTGGGCCCAGGCGACGTCGTACTGGAAGCGGGCCATGCCGCCGTCGGGCAGCTCGCCGAGCCTGCCGAGCTCCTCGACGTACCGGGCCATCTTCTGCGGATCGATGTCGATGTTCACGCTGTCTCCCGTCTGGTCAGTCCTGCAGGATGCCGATGGCCCGCTGCGACTCGGCGTCGATCTGGCGCGGTGCGGGCTCGGGGTCGAAGTCGAGCAGGGCCTCGACGGTCTGCCCGGCCGTCACGCCGTGACCGAGCAGGACGAGCCCCTGCGAACCGAGGTACGGGTTGACGAACGACGGGTCGAGGCCTTCTCCATGACGGGTTACCCCCGAGGTCTGGTCGTGCGCCATGCGACCAACATTGGTAGCACCGTTCTGGCTAGTCGCAGGTTCGAGTCATGTGCCAATTCCTCGTTAACGGACAGATCCGACATACAACCCGCATCGCCCTTATTCTTCAGAAGTTTCACGGCGATGGCCACGATCTTGGTCGTTTCGCCCTCGGTGCCGCCCGCGTGGCCGCGACCACCGACCAGGTCCGCCCGCACACTGATCAGCCGGCGGCCCGACGATCCCCCTGGGGTTCACTGGGCCGTCCCGACGTCCGGGAGGTCGTTAGCCTGCCCATCCAGTCAGCGGCATCGGCTCCACAGGATGACGACCCACCACACGCGGCCCCGCCCAGCAGCCGCTTCGACGACAAGATCTCCTCGGCGCTCCTGAAGCTCGTCGCCGGCCTGAAGCCCGGGGAGCGGCTCCCGAACGAGCGCGACATGGCCGCCCAGCCGAACGTCAGCAGGAACGCGCTCCGGCACCTACCGGGAGGAGGGCATCAGCCCCGACGGCCTGCGTTCACCCTCGACCTGCTCCTGCGCACCGGCCGGCTCACCCTCCCCGACCTGCACCAGGTACGGCACGCCCTCGAACGCCAGGCGGCCATGCTCGCCGCCGAGCACCGCCACACCGACGCGGCGATCGCCGAGGTACCGCATCATCGGCCGCAGGGTGATGGTCGGCATGCACGAGGAGATCCTCGACGCCATCGAAGCCGGCAACCCGGTGGCGGCCGGCGGCGCCGTCGACCGCCTCTTCGCCCTCCACCTCCGCATCTCCCGAGCCGTCAACGTACACCCGCTGGGGACGCCGAGCAGCGAACCTCGATGACGTCACGTCCGGGGGTGTCTCCGTCGTCCATGACGTAGGTCCCACGGACAAGGAGGGCTCGCGTGTTCGCGGTCTACGTCACGGTCACCATTCTCGCCTCGGCGGTCATCGGGATGGCGGCCGTCGCCAACCTGACCGGCCACCACCATCCCCGGCGGCAGGCGGACAAGATGCGCATACCGCGATGGTGCACGCTTCCCTTCGGCACCCTGCTCGCGGCGGGCTCGTTGGGGCTGCTTGCGGGGTTCGCCGTGCCGGTGCTGGGGACGCTCGCCGCCGCCGGTCTCGTGGTGTACTTCGTCGTGGCGTTCGGCGCTCACATGCGGGTCCGCGACCACCACCTGGGGATGTGGGCCGTGTTCTTCTCCCTGGCGGTGGCCGCTCTGGCCGTGAACCTGGCCTACCACTAGCGGGTCAGACGAGGTGGGCGTCCACCGCCAGGACCGGGGCGTCCACCGGGACCGTCTGCGGGTACTTCACGCCGGCTCCGGTGTTCAGCACGACGACCTGCTCGTCCTCGCCGATCCAGCCCGTCTCGCGCAGCTTGCGGGCGGCGGCGAAGGCGGCCGCGCCCTCCGGGCAGACGTACGTGCCCTCCAGGGCCGCGACCTGCCGCAGCTCGGCCAGCAGTTCCTCGTCGGTGACCGTCACCGCGGTGCCCGACGTCTCGGCCAGCGCCTCCAGGATGAGGAAGTCGCCGAGCGGCTTCGGGACGTTGATGCCGAACGCCACCGTGTTCGCGCCCTCCCAGTAGCTGCTCTCCCGTTCGCCCTGCTCGAACGCGCGGACGATCGGCGCGCACCCCTCGGCCTGCACCGCGACCAGCCGCGGCGGCGGACCCGAGATCCAGCCCAGCTCCCGCAGCTCGGCCAGGGCCTTGTGGATGCCGATCAGGCCCACTCCCCCGCCGGTCGGGTAGAGGATCACGTCGGGCGTGCGCCAGCCGAGCTGCTCGGCGATCTCGATGCCCATGGTCTTCTTGCCCTCGATGCGGTACGGCTCCTTCAGCGTCGAGGTGTCGAAGACCTTGCCGCCGGAGGCCGCGACCAGCTCGCCGACGATCCGCCCGGCGTCGCTGATCAGGCCGTCGACCAGGTAGAGGTCCGTGCCCGACGCCACGCACTCCCGCCGGGTGATCTCGGGGGCGTCCACCGGCATGACGACCGTGGCGGCCAGGCCCGCCCGCGCGCCGTAGAGCGCCCAGGCGGCTCCCGCGTTGCCGTTGGTCGGCATCGCCAGGCGTTCGACGCCGAGCTCGGCCGCGCGCGACACGCCGACCGCGGCGCCGCGCGCCTTGAAGGAGCCGGTCGGGATCAGCCCTTCGTCCTTCATCAGCAGGCGCGGCAGGCCGATGCGGGCGCCGTACCTCGCCATGGGGAGCAGCGGAGTCATGCCCTCGCCGAGGGTGACCACCGACTCGGGGCTGCGCACCGGCAGGAGCTCGTGGTAACGCCACAGGTCGGGGGCGCGTCCCGCGATCTCCTCGGGCCGTACGGAGGACCGGACGGCCGCCAGGTCGTAGCGGGCCAGCAGCGGCGAGCCGCACTTCACGCAGAGGTTCTGCGGACGTTCGCTGTCGTGCCGGGCCCCGCACCGGCCGCACTCCAGATGGGACAGGTGGCTGAAACTCACGCATACTCCCCTTGTCGCTGTTAAGGGCCAAGAGTACGACTTAGGCCGTCTTGATCCACTCGTCGATCGTGACGACGTCCGCCTGCCGGGGGAACACCTTCTCGGTGAGCACGCGGTGCACCTCGGCGTCGCTATCCAGGCAGCCGTCCGCCAGCACGGTCAGCGCGAAGTCGAGGTCGGCGGCCTGGCGCAGCGTCGACAGCACCACGCCGCTGGTCGCGATCCCGGTCAGCACCAGGGAGTCGATCCCGGCGGCGCGCAGCACCATGTCGAGGTCGCTGCCGGCGAAGGCGCTGACGCGCTTCTTCGTCACGATCACGTCCTCGGGGCGCGGCGCCACGTCCGGGTGCACCTCGGTGGCCCGCTCGTCGGTGAACCCGCCGCCCGCCGAGGCCCGCGCGGCGATCTGGCCGAACGTCTTGTTGCGCGGGCTGATCTCCGGGTAGCCCGGACGGAACCCGACGACCACGTAGATCACCGGGATCCCGGCGGCACGGGCCGCGTCGATCGCGCGGCGCAGCCTCGGCAGGTAGCCGGGGTCGTCGCCGAAGCGTTCGACGATCGTGCGCTGCACGTCCATCACGAGGAAGGCGCTCTTCGCCATTGTCGTCCTTTCGCGGTAGGGAGGGGCGGCTCGTCCGTCCGCTGGTGGCGTCCCCGCAGCGCCGAGGCCACCGCGGAGATCAGGGCCATGGCCGTGGCCACGCCGAAGACGATCGCCAGGCCATGGTGGAACGGCCCGGAGACCAGGCCGGGGGAGAAGCCGAAGCCGGTCAGCGTGTCGCGCTGCACGGCCGACAGGTGGGCGAGCGTGGGGCCGAGCAGGTGCTGGATCGGGTTCTCGCCGAGGAAGGTGGCGAAGAGCGTGCTCACCGGCGGCAGCGACGAGGCCAGCCCGGAGATCATCAGCGAGAAGAACACGCCGACGCCGGATACGAGAAGTTCACCGGCAGCAGCAGGCCGACGAAGGCCCCCGCCATCACGATCAGCCCGGTCGTGGAGAACAGCCGGGCGCCGAACCGGTCGGACATGTACCCCGAGATCGGCCCGGCGACGAGGAACCCGACGGTCAGCGGCAACATGAAGATGCCGGCCCACAGCGGCGTGTCCTCGAAGGCGTAGCCGTGCAGGGGCAGCCAGACGCCCTGCAACCACATGATCAGCATGAACTGCAGGCCGCCGCGCGCGATCGCGGTCAGCAGCGCCGCGAGATTGCCCATCGCGAACGCCTGGACGCGGAACAACGAGAGCCGGAACATCGGCTCCTTGACCCTGGTCTCGATCAGGCAGAACAGCCCCAGCAGGACGACACCGCCGATGAGCCCGGCGAGCACCTTGGGGTTGCCCCCAGCCGGTGGCGCCGCCGCCGTAGGGCTGGATGCCGTACGTGATGCCCGCCAGCAGGATGCCCGCGCCGGCCGCGAACGTGACGTTGCCCAGCCAGTCGATCCGGCCGCGTCGCCCGGAGGCCGTTGCGCGCAGGCTGCGGTACGACCAGATCGTGCCCACCACGCTGATCGGCACGCTCACCCAGAACACCGCCCGCCAGTCGATGACGGCCAGCAGCCCGCCCGCCAGCAGGCCGAGAAACTGCCCGGCCAGCGCGGTGATCTGGTTGATGCCGAGGGCCATGCCGCGCTGAACGGGTCGAGCGACAGCGCGACCGACGCGCAGGCGAAGATGAGGAAGCCCAGGTTGTAGATCCTGACCCGGCCGAACATGTCGCCGAGCCGGCCGAGCACGACGACGAGCACGGCCGAGACCAGCAGGTAGCCGAGGATCATCCAGAGCAGGTAGCCGATGTTGCCGGGCGCGAGCGGGTCGAGCCCGATGCCGCGGAAGATCGCTGGCAGGGAGATGATCACGATGGAGGCGTCCATCGTGGCGATCAGCACGCCGAGGGTGGTGTTGGACAGCGCGATCCACTTGTAGTTCGGACCGACGGGCACGGGAGCGACAATAGACCTGTTAGTTACGCTAACTAACAGTGGGGGTGGCCTTCACCAGGAGCGGTTGGCGTAGGAGCTCCAGTCGTAGCGCCCGACCTGGCCCTCGCCGATGCGGAACTTGTAACCGTCGAACCCGCCACGGGCGCTGTAGCTGAAGCGGAACTTGCCGTGCCCGCCGGTGACCAGCCGGTGGCCCTGGTGCCAGCCACGCCCGTCGTGGTACCAGAAGTCCACGTACGTCTTCTCACGGTCGCGGTCACGGTCCCACACGTCCACATCGAAGTAGTAACGGCCGTTGGCGTAGTAGTAGAAGCCCTTGTAGTAGGAACGGTGGCCGCTCGACTCACCCCTGCCGTAGCCGGAGTACCCCTCGAACCAGTGCTTGCTGAACGACGACGCCGTGCTCGCACTCGTGGTGGCCGCCTGCGCGGGAGCCGCCGCGACACCGGCCACCACGGCGCCGGCCAGGACCGTACCGGCGAGCAGGCTACGAAGCTTCGACATGACAACCCATCCCTAGTTCTGAGGAAGAACCTCCGAAGCGATCGCTCCGGACGACCCTCAATCTAGGCAGCCGCGATCTCCCGTTCTGGGTACAAACGCACAGATCAGCGTCGGCGTGCACAACGACACACTCGACCGATCGAGGCCGGAAACTGACCTCGATTGCCGTCATTGTTGTCCTTGACCGGGCACCACGAACGGAAGGCATCACCATGACCGTCAAAGAGCTGATCACGGACGAGCGCGCCGACCTGCTGGCGATGCTCGCCCAGCACCGGCACTTCCTCCGCTTCACCACCCGCGGCCTCACCGACGAGCAGGCCCGGCAGCGCACCACCGCCAGCGAGCTGTGCCTCGGCGGCCTGGTCAAGCACGTGGCCGAGGTCGAGCGGGGCTGGGTCGACTTCATCCTGGATGGGCCGTCGGCGATGCCCGACCACGCCTCGATGACCGAGGCCGACTGGGCGCGGCGGGCCGACGGGTTCCGGCTGCTGCCCGAGGAGACCCTGGCGGGCGTGCTGGACGACTACGCCGAGGTGGCCCGCAGGACCGACGAGGTGGTCGCCGCCCTGCCCGACCTCGGCGCGACCCAGCCGCTGCCCGAGGCCCCGTGGTTCGAGGCCGGCGCCCGGTGGTCGGCCCGGCGGGTTCTGATGCACATCGTCGCCGAGACCGCCCAGCACGCCGGCCACGCCGACATCATCCGCGAGTCCCTGGACGGCGCCAAGAGCATGGGCTAGAGCCCGCACAGTCGGCTCGGCCCCGGTCAGGGGCCGCGTCGAAGGGGGTGCGCGACGGACGGCCGGGGAGTGGGGCCCATTAGGGTCTTTTCATTTTCGTTACTCTGCGTTGCAGTCTCGTTACGATGTGTAGCGCTGGGCGCCCGGCGACGTCACACTCCCCATCTCATCGAGGTGCACAATGCAGACCATGCGACGGTTCGCCGTCATCGCCGCGGCAGCGGCGGGGCTCATGCTGGCTCCGGCCGGCATCACCGCGGCCAGCGCCCACTCCGGAGACCGCGACGGCGGCCCCGGCGGCCTGCTGTCCAACGTCTCCGGGCGCAACTCCTCCGGTCACGCCAACCTCTGCGGCACGGGCAAGCTGGCCATCCTGAAGGAGCGCACCTGCGTCACCAAGCACAACGGCCACGCCAAGGGCGGCGACTACGTCGGCCCGAGCGGCGGGGTGCTGTCCAACCTCCTGTTCGCCCGCAACGCCTCCGGCCACAGCAACAACTGCGGTAACGAGACGATCTCGCTCATGAGCCGCACGACCTGCGTGACCGTGCACAAGTAAAGATCACGCGGCCACCCGCCGAGGTCCCCGCAGAGGACCTCGGCGGGCGTGCGTTCAGTCGATTGTTCCTGTGGCACCTTCGGAGGTGATGATGGGATCCGACCCGCAGCTCACGATCGGTGCGGTGGTCCCCAAGACCGGCCGGCTCGCCCGGCTCGGCGACCCGATGTCCTTCGTCCTCGACACCGTCGCGCCCCAGCTCCCGCCCGTGCGCGCCGGCGGCCGCCGCCACGGCGTGCGGGTCGCGATCCGCGACAGCCGTTCCCAGCCGTCGGGCGCGCGTCAGGCCGTGCGCGAACTGGTGGAGGACGAGCGGGCCGACATAGTGATCACCATGGCCGGCACCAGGGTGCTGCCCGCGGTGACCGAGACCTGCGAGAGCCTGCGGGTGCCGTGCGTGTCCACCACCTTCCCCTGGCAGGCGTACGTGCACGCGCGCGGCGCGGAGGCGTTCCGCTGGACGTACCACTTCGCCTGGGGGCTGGACGACATCGCCGCCGTGTTCGCGGAGATATGGGAACGGCTGGGCGGCACGCAGACGGTCGGCTGCCTGTGGAACGACGACCTGCAGGGCGACATGTCGCGCCGCCACTTCGCGCCCGAGGCCGCCCGGCGCGGCCACACCCTCGTCGATCCCGGCGGATACGAGGAGCCCGCCGCCGACCTGCGCGACCACCTCGACCACTTCCGCCGCTTCGAGGCCGACATCGTCACCAGCGCCGCCACGGCCGCCGACCTGGCTCTCTATCACCGCCAGGCCACGCGGGCCGGGCAGCGCCCCCGGCTGATCACCTGCTCGCGGTGGCTGACCTATCCCCATGCCGGCATCGCCGCCGACCTCGCCGAGGCGCGGGTGGCCACCCTGGTCTACTGGACGCCGCACCACCCCCACCGCTCGTCCCTGGACGACACCACCGCCGCCGACCTGGCCGCGGCCTACGAGCAGGCGACCGGGCGTCCGTGGCTGCAGCCGCTGGGCCTGGCCCACGCGCTGGTCGAGGTGGCCCACCACGCCCTGGCCGGCGCGGACGATCCGGCCGATCCGGGCGCGGTCGCCGAGGCGGTCGCCCGCACCCGCCTCGCCACCGTCGCGGGCGTCCTCGACTGGACGAACGGCCCCACGCCGAACTTCGCCCTGCTCCCCCTGGTCGGCGGCCAGTGGCTGCCCACCCGCCACGGCCACGAGCTCGCCGTGGTCACCAACACCGCCGCCCCTGACGTGCCGATCACCGCCGACGTGAGCCCCATGCCGCGCTGAGAGGTCAGCCGTCGAAGGTCTGCTCGCCGAGGACGTGGAGGAACGCGAAGTTGTCGGCGGTGGTCGAGCCCGGCTGCGGGCGGAAGATCACCAGCCGGTGCCCGGTGGTGGAGCTGAGGACGAAGTCGCACTGCACGTCGAGCGGTCCCGCATGCGGGTGGATCAGGTGCTTGCGGGTGGAGCGGAGGGGCTCGACGGCCATGTCGTCCCAGTACCGGGCGAACTCCTCGCTCTCCCCCAGGAGGTCGGCGATGAGGCGCTCGGACACCGCGTCCCCGCCCCGGCGGGCGGCGGCGGCGCGCAGGTCGGCCGTGTAGCCGCGGCCGATGGCCTCGTGCTCCTCCGGGAGGTTGAGCGCGCGTGACCCGGGATCGGTGAACCAGCGCCAGGTCACGTTCCCGGCCCGCTCGTCGCCGAGTCGCCACGAGCCGACGAGGGCCTGGCTCAGCCGGTTCTGGGCGAGCACCGTGTTGAGGTCGTCCACGACGTGGGCGGGCACGGTGGTCAGGGCGTCGAGCAGGAACATCATCGCCGGGTCGACGTACCCGCCGGTCGAGCCCGACAGCGGCGGCGCGTAGCCGGCCAGCCGGTAGAGGTGGTCGCGCTCGTCGACGGACAGCCGCAGCGCCCTGGCCAGGCTCGCCAGCATCGCTTGCGACGGGTGGGCGTTGCGCGACTGCTCGAGCCGTTCGTAGTAGTCGACGGAGACGTTGGCGAGCAGCGCGACCTCGGATCTGCGCAGCCCAGGGGTACGGCGGCGGCCGCCGGCGACGAGCCCGACGTCGGCGGGGCGCAGCGCCTCGCGCCTGGCCCGCAGGAAGCTCCCCACGTCGTTGTGCTTCATTCTCGGCTGATATCCCCCACCCACTACCTTTTCGGCAGAAATCGCCAAACCGAGCGCGGCCAGGCTATCCGAGCCCCATCCGAGCGCCACGGCGGCCACCGTGGTCGCCGCCCAGCCAGGATGCTGCGGTTCAGGGCGCGGCACGAACGCCCTGTTCAGCCCCGTTCCGGGAGGACGACCCAACGGGCCCGCCATCGACATCGCGTGGAACATCCTCAGAACACGCACAGGGCACTACCACCGTCACGGCCAACCCGCGGAAGGTCGTCGTCTTCGACCCCAGCGCGCTGATCAACCTGCACGACCTCGGCATCCCGGTCGTCGGCGTGCCTGAGCTGAGCGACCTGCCCGAACACCTGGCCAGGTACGCCGGCGACGAATACACCAAGGCCGGCTCACTCTTCGAGCCCGACCACGAGAAGGTCAACTCGCTAACGCCTCCATCGAGGAGGTCAAGGCCAAGGCGGACGACCGTAAGGGCCTGATCGTGCTCACCACCGGCGGCAAGGTCAGCGCGCACGGCCCCGGCGGCCGCTTCGGCATCGTCCACGACGTGCTCGGCGTGAAGCCGGCCGCGGACGGCCTGAAGACCGACACGCACGGCAACGCCGTCTCGCACGAGTTCATCGCCGACAAGAACCCCGACCTGCTCTACGTCGTCGACCGCGACGCCGTCGTGGCCGAGAGCGGCCAGGCGGCCAAGCAGGTGCTGGACAACGAGCTGGTCAACGGCACCAACGCCGCCAAGAACGGCAAGATCGTCTACCTCGACCCGTTCATCTGGTACCTCGCGCCGAACGCGATGTCCTCGGTCGAGAACATGGTCAAGACGATCGGCGACAGCCTCACGTGACCGCTCGCCGGCTGCGCCGGTGGCATCTGGTGGCCGGCACCGTGGTGCTGGCCATCGTCGCCGCCGGCTCACTCTTCGTCGGCGTCAGCGACCTCACCCTGTCCGGCCTGCTCGCGGGCCGGCCCGCGGACACGCGGGTCCTGGTGGAGTCCAGGCTGCCGAGGCTGATCGCCGTCCTGCTCGCGGCACCGCGATGAGCGTGGCCGGGCTGGTGATGATGCACATCACCGGCAACCGCTTCGTCACCCCCTCCACGGTCGGCACCACCGAGTCGGCCACGTTCGGGCTGCTGCTGGCCACCCTGTTCGCCGGCGGCGAGTCGCTGTTCACGAAAATGGCGACGGCCGTGGCGTGCGCGCTGATCGGCACGTTCTTCTTCATGCGGATCCTGCGCCGGCTGACGTTCCGCGACATGATCCTGGTGCCGCTGGTCGGCCTCATGTTCGGCGGCGTGATCGACGCGGTCACCACGTTCATCGCCTACCGGGCCGACCTGGTGCAGAGCCTCGGGGCCTGGACCGCGGGCGACTTCTCCGGCGTGCTGCGCGGACGCTACGAGCTGCTCTGGATCGCGGGCGCGGTCACCGTCGCCGGCTACCTGTACGCCGACCGCTTCACCGTCGCCGGCATGGGCCGCAGCTTCGCCGTCAACCTGGGCGTGCGCTACGACCGGGTGGTCAACACCGGGCTGGTGCTGGCCGCCGTCACCACCGCCGTCGTCGTGGTCACGGTCGGTCGGTGCCGTTCATCAGCCTGATCGTGCCCAACCTGGTGACGCTCGTGCTGGGCGACAACCTGCGCTACGCGCTGCCCGCCACCGCGCTCACCGGGGCGCTCTTCCTGCTGCTCTGCGACGTCGCGGGCAGGATCGTCCGGTTCCCGGACGAGATCCCGGTCTCCACGGTCGTCGGCGTGATCGGCAGCGCCGTCTTCCTGCTCCTGCTGCTGCGCGGCGGCAGGCGGCTGGGGGTCCGATGAGCACCGCCACCGCCCTGCGCGCCACCCGACGCCGCGAGTTGCGCGGCCTCGGCCTGCTCTCGCTCGTCGCCGTGGCCGTGGTGGCCGCGTTCTGCCTGGTCGGGCTGGTCGGCAACTGGGAGTACGCCCTCGGCGTCAGAACCGCAAGGTCGCCACGATGGTCGTGGTGGGCGTCGCGGTGGCCTGTTCCAGCGTGTTGTTCCAGACCGTCACCGGCAACCGCATCCTGACGCCCGGCATCATGGGCTTCGACCGGCTGTTCGTGCTGATCCAGACGTTGATCGTCTACGTGTTCGGCGCGCTGACGCTCACCACGACCGACCCGCGGCTGCTCTTCGCCGGCCAGACGGCGGTCATGGTGATCTTCTCGCTGGCCCTCTACCGATGGCTGTTCGGCCGCGACGGACGCGACCTGTACGTGCTGGTGCTGGCCGGCGTGGTCTTCGGCACGCTCTTCGGCAGCCTCTCCTCGCTGGCCCAGCGGCTGATCAACCCGAACGACTTCGTGGTCCTGCAGGACAGCCTGTTCGCCGGTTTCAACCAGGTCGACCCGGGCCTGCTCGCCTTCTCCGCCGTGCTCGTCGCCGCGATGGCGGTGTGGACCGCGCGGCTGTCGGCCCGGCTGGACGTCGTGGCGTTGGGCCGCGACACCGCGCTCAACCTGGGCGTGAACCACGCCTCCGTGGTCAACCAGGCGCTCGTCGTCATCGCGGTCATGGTGTCGGTGGCGACCGCGCTGGTCGGGCCGGTGACGTTCCTCGGCCTGCTGGTGGCCAACCTCGCCAGGCAGCTGACCGGCACCTTCCGCCACCGCACGGTGCTGCCCGCCGCCACGTTGCTCTCCGTGATCGTGCTGGTCGGCGGGCAGGCCGTCCTGGAGCAGGTGTTCGGCATGAACACCGCCCTCAGCGTGATCATCAATTTCGTCGGCGGTGCCTACTTCATCGCCCTGCTCATCCGGGAGCCCCGACGATGATCGAGATCAAGGGCGTCACCAAGCGCTACGGCGAGACGGCGGTCGTCGACGACGTGTCGCTGACCATCGCCCCCGGCGGCGTGACCTCCGTCATCGGGGCGAACGGCGCGGGCAAGTCGACGCTGCTCTCCATCGTCAGCCGGCTGACGCCCGCCGACAGCGGCACGGTCACGGTCGACGGCCTCGACGTCACCACCACCCCCAGCGAGAAGCTGGCCCGCCGCCTGGCCGTGCTCCGCCAGGAGAACCACATGTCGGTACGGCTCACCGTGCGCGAGCTGGTCGCCTTCGGCCGCTTCCCGCACTCGGGCGGCCGGCTCACCGAGCGGGACCTGGCGCTGGTCGACGAGGCCATCGGCTACTTCGAGCTGGACGACCTCGCCGACCGACACCTCGACCAGCTCTCGGGCGGCCAGCGGCAGCGCGCGTACGTCGCCATGGTGCTCTGCCAGGACACCGACTACGTGCTGCTGGACGAGCCGCTGAACAACCTCGACAGGCGGCACTCGGTGCAGATGATGCGCCGGCTGCGGCGCATGGCCGACGACTACGCCAAGACCGTCGTCATGGTGGTGCACGACATCAACTTCGCCTCCTGCCACTCCGACGCCATCGTGGCCATGAAGCACGGCAAGGTGATCGCCCAGGGCACGACGGAGGAGATGATGACGCCGAAGGTGCTCAAGGAGGTCTACGACCTGGACATCGACGTCCACGACATCAACGGCAGCCGCATCGGCGTCTACTACGCCTGAGTGCTCCGCGCCGGCAGCGGGCGGAGGCTAGGATCGCCTGTCATGGAGTGCTTCGCCGCCTGCCGTACCCGCCGCTGAGGCCGGCTCCCCCGTCCGACGGGTGTGGGCCGAACGACGACTTCGTCATGCCCTCAGCCTGAAAGGCGCACTTCCATGCACATTCGCCCGTTCGTTCCAGACGACCTCGCCAGGCTCACCGAGCTGACCATCGAGACGTTCCGGCCGTTCTACGAGGACTACTTCCGTCCCCTCGTGGGCGCGGTCGTCTTCGCCAACCAGCACGGCGACTGGCGCGGCGACTACGGCCGGCAGGTCGCCGAGCTGCACGACCCGCACCGGCACCGGTACGTCGCGGTCGCCGAGATCGCGGACACCATCGCCGGCTACGTCGCCTGGAGCGTCGACCCGGATCGCCACAGCGGGGTGGTCACGCTCCTCGCCGTCTCCGACCGGCACCGACGCCACCATGTGGGCACCGCCCTGTGCGAGCACTCCTTCGCCGACATGCGCGCCCGCGGCGCCGAGGTGGTGGAGATCGGCACCGGCGGCGACCCCTTCCACGCACCCGCCCGAGCCCTGTACGAAAGCCTCGGCTGCACCCCGCTCCCCGTCACCGTCTACTACCGGCGGCTCTGAAGCCGCTGAGCCCGCGCCTGAGGTCCGGAGCACCGATGAGTTTTCTTCCCGCCGGAGGTCTGAACGGTCGGACCACACCTCCGCAGGAAGGACGACCATGACCACGATCACCACCCATTTCCTCGAACGCCCAGGTGTACGGCTGCGTTACGAGGTGCGCGGGTCGGGGCCGTTGCTGGTGGTGACCGGCGCGCCGATGGCGGCGGCGGACTTCGCGGCGCTGGCCGACGCGCTCGCCGCCGACCACACCGTCGTGACGCACGACCCCCGGGGCATCTCGGGCAGCGTCCTCGACGACCCGGCCGAGGACTCCACCCCCGAGCTGCGCGCCGACGACCTGGCCGCGATCCTCGACGCGCTGGGCGCCGAGTCCGCCGACGTGTTCGGCAGCAGCGGCGGCGCCGTGACCGGGTTGTCGCTGGTCGAGCGGCACCCGAGCCGGGTGCGCACGCTCGTGGCGCACGAGCCGCCCTGCGTGGAGCTGCTGCCCGAGGCCGCCGAGCAGCGGGCCGTCGTCGACGACATCATCGAGACCTTCCACCGGGACGGGCTCGGGGCGGCGTTCGGGAAGTTCATGGCGAACGCCGGGTTCGACCAGCCCGCCGGACCTCCCGGTGAGCCGTCGGAGCAGGCCATGGCCGACGGCGCCCGCTTCCTCGCCCATGAGCTGCGCGGCACCACCCGGTACGTGCCCGACGTGGCGGCGCTGAAGGCCGCGCCCTGCCGGATCGTCGTGGGGGTCGGCGCCGAGTCCGGCCGGCTGCTGACGTACCGGACGTCGGCGGCGCTGGCCGGGCTGCTCGGCACGGAGCCGGTGGAGTTCCCCGGCGACCACGGAGGCTTCCTGGGCGAGGCGGAGGAGTTCGCCGGCGTGCTGCGGAAGGTGCTGGCCGGGTAGCTACGGCCACATGGCGGCGACGCGGGCGGCGACGGCGCGGCCCTGCGCGTAACCGGCCTCGGCGGCGGGCGCGCGCACGGCCGGGTCGAGCGGGTCGGAGCCGAACGCGGCCAGCGAGGCCTCGTCGGCGATGATCACCTCGACCACGCCGTCCAGCTTCGTCCACGCCGGCTCGCCCGGCTCCATCATCGGCGCCAGCACCAGCACCCGGTCGAACCCGGCCGCGAGGTCGGCGTTGGTCATCGTCCGTACGCCGCCGTCCATGTACGGCACCCCGTCGATGGTCACGCACGGCCACACGCCCGGCACCGCGCAGCTGGCGGACACCGCGTCCACCAGCCCCACTCCGGAGTCGCGCCCGAACAGCCGGGGCTCGCCGGTGAGGGCGTTCGCCGCGACGACGACCAGGTCCCGCTGCGGCCACTCGTGCACCGGCAGCCGCGCCGCGATCACCTCCCGCCGCCTCTCCTGGGGGACGGTGGCGGCGGCCAGGGCCATCGCGCCGATCTCGCGCCGCTGCTCGGCGGCGTCGCCCGAGCTCTCCGCGATCCGCTGGAGCCTCTCCCAGAGCTCCTCGGTCGCCACCCCGGGGGCGAGCTCGGGCGTCTGGAGCGCGGGATCGGTCTGCCGGGCGAGCAGCTCCGCCAGCGGCAGCCCGCTGGTGACCTGGGCGCCCACGGTGGAGCCCGCCGACGTGCCGATGATCCGGTCGGCGGTCGTCACGTCGACGCCGGCGTCCGCGAGACCCGCCAGCAGACCGGTCTCCCACGCGATCCCGGCGATCCCTCCGCCGCCCAGCACCAATGCCCGCCTGTCGCCGCCCATTCGACCCCTCCTTGTACGTTTTGGCCCATTATTGGCTAGAGCGCCATCCGTACGGTGACCGTCACCGAGGCTCCCTCCAGGTCGGCGAGGCGCCCGAACACGAGCGTGTCCCCGGACAGGCGCGCCTCTCCGTCCAGCACCTCCGCCATCGGCCGCGACCAGGTCACGGACAACCCGCCGAGGTCGCACCGGGGATCCGCCACGGTGATCGTCGCCGTGCCGTCGGGACGCTCCCTGACCAGCACCGCGCACGGCGCCGAGGCGGTCAGGCCGCCGACGGTCCCGGCGTTCCAGAAGGCGGCCGCCGTGAGGGCCGCCCCCGGCACGTGGACGGCCTGCAGGCGGGAGGTGTTGGCCGGCACGCGCAGCCACCCCGAGGCGGCGCGGGCCCGCGTCTCTTCGCGGCTCGCGCCGGGCAGCAGCACGTAGACGTAGCCGGCCGAGCGCGGGTCGACGCCGTGGTCCAGCCAGAGCGTCACGTAGTCGCGCCGCGCCCCGCCGCCGGTCCGGCTCTCGCGCAGCGTGCGCAGTTCCTGCCCGCCGGGCACGAGGTAGCCGCCGTGGCCGTCGAGGTGCGCCCAGCCCGTCCCCATGGTGAGCGGGGCTCGCGTCCTGCGGTTGTCCACGACGGTCTCGACGGCCGCGCCGTCCGCGCCGGAGATGCCCGCGCCCAGGCAGACGACGGCGTCGTCGAGGAAGAACCAGGACTTGAACGCCTCCATCGTGCTGCCGAGGCCGCTCAGGTGCTGGCCGACCGCGGCGTACGTGCCGTCCGTCGCGCCGCCCACCCACCGCCACGGGGTACGGGTGTCGCCCCAGGCCCGCCCGCGCCGTCGGGCAGTCGCCGGGTGGAGACGGTCGTGCCGGGCAGCCGGTAGGGGTCTACGGTCGCCCAGAAGACGTCGGAGTAGTGGTCGCCGTGCCCCTCGGCCCACCAGTAGAGCATCCCTGAGCCGGTGTGCCAGCCGCGCAGGTTCTCGCCGTTGCCGTGCTCGTAGTGGGCGACCCGGTGGGAGGCCATGCTGAGCGCCGCGCACCAGCCCGGCCCGCGGTGCACGGCCCTGGCGCTCATCGGCAGCAGCCGGTGGCCGACCGGCTCGGGCGCGGCGGGCACGGCGGCGGAGTCCATGATCGTCGCCAGGCGGGCGTGGAAGGCCGGCTCGGCGTGCTCCAGCATGGGACGTACGGTGTCGCGCGCCGCCCAGCCCTTGACCATCGCGTGCCAGCGGTTCCGCTGGGCGGCCGGGGCGCTCGCGGCCAGCAGGAGGATCGCGGCGGCGATCTGCCGCCCGCTCTCGTGGTCGCCGAACGGCCTCCTCACGATCGCCCGGCCGCGTACGAGGTCCATGCAGGCGCCGTCGCGGACGAAAGGGGCGAAGGACCGTTCGACCATGGCGAAGACGCTCCGGTCCGCGATCTCCCAGGGAGAGCCGCGCAGCACCGCGTACAGCGTGGCCGTCCCCGACAGCAGGGTCACCCCGTACGCGCCCTGGTAGGGAACGGAGGAGTGCTGGATGAACGAGCCGTCGCGGTAGAACCCGTCGCCCTCCGACACCGTGCGGAAGACGGGGGCGAGGGCCGAGACGGCCAGCTCGGCCAAGCCGTGGTCGTCCGCCGCCATGGCGCGCAACAACATCACCACACACCGGTCGACGCGGTTGGCGGCGGTGCTGGTGCCGTCGTAGCGGCCGAGCCGGCTCTTCGGCGCGAAGTGGTCGACCGCTTCCAGCAGCGCCGCCGCGCGCCCGCCGTCCAGACCCGTCAGCACGGCGGCCTCCAGTAACGCCTTCGGCACGCCGATCTCCCAGTGCCACCAGTTGCCGGTCGGGTCGGCGCCGGCCGCGTACACGTGCCGCCGGTAGTGGTCGACGCCTTCCGCGACGGCCGCCGCGAGCCCCGGGTCGCCGGTCAGCCCGGTGCCCTCCAGCGCGTACGCGTGAGCCATCGCCCGCAGCCGCCGCGGCGTCGCCATGAACGAGGGGAACGCCTGGTCGGGCCAGAGCGAGGCGGGACGCGGCGCCATCGTGTCGCGGTGGCGCGCCGCCGCCCTCCCCACTCCCGCCAGCAGTCTCCGGTACGGCTCCCCCGGGTGCCCCGGCCCCGCGAGCACCTCCCGCCAGCGGCGGCGCAGCAGGACGAAGGTGTCGTCGGGGGTGTGGGCGGCCCGTGCGGGCGCCAGCGCCCCGAGCATCCCCGCCGAGGTGACGCCGCCGAGCCGGAGGAAAGATCGTCTGGTGGGCACGCCTCGATTATCGGCGGCGCACGTCCGTGAACCAGTCGGTGGTGCGGGCCTGCCGTCAGAGCATCTCCCTGAGCACGTCGTCGACCGGGGTCGCGGTCACGCCGAGGACCTTCTCGGTCTCCGACCAGTCCACGACGAACGGGTGGCCGGGCCTGGTGAGCACCTCGTGAAGCTCGGCCCAGAAGGGGTCGGTGAGCTCGAGGAGGGTCAGGTCGCGTCCGGTCAGCTCCTCCAGTCTCGGCCGCGGCGCGCCCGCGAGCTCCGCGAGCCGACCGGCCAGCTCCCGGACCGACAACGTCGAGGCGGGCGCGTGCCAGGCCCGTCCGTACGCCTGCTCGTCGCGGCTCGCGGCGACCAGCGTGCGTGCGGTGTCGCCGATCGCCGAGTAGCTGTGCGGCACGTCGAGCTCCTGCGACACCAGGGCGAGCCGGCCTTCGAGGACCTGCCGCCGCACCATGAGGCTGAACACGGAGTAGGCGCCGGCGCCGTAGAACTGCGCGGCCCGCACCTCCGTGACCTTCACCCCCGACGCGGCGGCCTCCTCCCACACCCGCGCTCTGGCCCGGCCCTTGGGACCGGTCGCGGCCAGCGGGAGGTCCGGCCTGATCGGCCCGTCCACCGGCCCGTAGCCGTAGAGGTTGCCGAGCATGACGTACGCGACCCCGCTCCGGCGCACGGCGGTGAGCAGCGACGCCGACAGGACGGGGAACTCCCGCGGCCAGGCGTGGTACGGCGGCGCGGCGGTGGTGAACAGCGTGTCCGCCCCCTCGGTCAGCTCGGTGAGCCGGTCGGTGTCGGTCGCGTCGGCGGCGACCCTCTCGACGAGCGGGTGCTCGGGCCCGCCCCCGGAGCGGCTGATCATCCGTACCCGCTCGCCGTCCTCGGCCAGCAGGAGAGCGGTCTTCGACGCGGTGGCACCGCGTCCCACGATCACGTTGAAGGTCATGACCACCACGGTGCCGAGCCGCGGCCACGTGCGATAGTGGCCGGAATGCCGACTGTCCGGAGGATCTGGCCATGCACCTGATCATGCACCGCGTCGCCGCCGTGATCGTGCCGCCCGTGCTGAGCTTCGACGTCTCGATCCCGCTCATGGTCTTCAACAGCGTCGAGCACCGCTACGACGTGCGGGTCTGCACGGCCCGGCCCGGCGCGGTGCCGACCGTCGGCGGCCCCGACATCGTGGTGACGGACGGCCTGGACGCCGTGGAGGGCGCCGACACGGTGATCGCCGTCGGCAGCGGCGGCGAACGGGCCCCCGAGGAGGTCCTCGACGCGTTCAGGACGGCCGCGGCCGGCGGGGCGCGCGTGGCGTCCCTGTGCACGGGCGCGTTCGTGCTGGCCCAGGCGGGCCTGCTCGACGGGCGGCGCGCCACCACCCACTGGGGGCTGGCCGGCGACCTCGCCGCCCGCTTCCCGGCGGTCGACGTCCAGCCCGACCTGCTCTTCGTCGAGGACGGCGGCATCTTCACCTCGGCGGGCGCGGCGGCCGCCATCGACCTGTGCCTGCACCTGGTCAGGGTGGACTACGGCGCGGCGGTCGCCAACGCCGCCGCGCGGCTCGCGGTCGTGCCTCCCGTACGCCCGGGCGGCCAGGCGCAGTTCATCGAGACCCCGTTGCCTGCCGAACGCGGCACCTCGCTCGCCGCCACCCGGGCCTGGGCGCTCACGCACCTCGATCGCCCGCTCACCCTGACCGATCTGGCCCGTCACGCCGGGATGAGCGTGCGGACCCTGACCAGGCGCTTCCACGCCGAGACCGGTCAGAGCCCGCTCCAGTGGCTGCTGCTCCGGCGCGTCGACCGGGCCAGGGAACTGCTGGAGACCACCGGGCTGCCCATGGACCAGGTGGCCGGCAAGAGCGGCCTGGGCAGCGCGGACTCCCTCCGTAAGCACATGGTCGCCCGGGTCGGCCTGACCCCGACGGCCTACCGCGCGAGCTTCACCCGGCGTTAGACGAGGCGGCTGAGGTCAGACGCCGGATCGGATCGGGACCACGTTGCCGGCCGGGCCCTGGCGTGGGAGCGCGAACCAGGTGGCCTTGCCGACGAGGTGGGGGTGGGTGACGTAGCGCTGCGGGTGGCAGCCGTGGAAGCCGTCGGAGAGCCGGGCGACGATGCGCAGGCCGCGCCCGTGCTCGGCGGTCGTGTCGGGTTCGGCCGGTTCGGGCAGCAGCGGGCTGCCGTCCACGACCGCGCACATGATCTCCCGCGCGTCGACGTGGAGCCCGAGTTCGTACGGCGCCTCGCCGTACATGAGGGCGTTGGTCACCAATTCGCTCACCATGAGCACGGCGTCGTCGACGAGGTCCGGAGAAAGGCCGAGTGCCGACAATTCATCGCGAATGATCGTACGTGCGTGACGGACGGTCCGCGCGTCCTCGCCTAACGGCCACACGTACCGCATCCGGCTTGTCCGAGCTGATCGCAGCCTGGTCATGGCGTCTCTTTCCTGTGCCGGTTGGCAGCGAACACACGTTTCGCTCAACAAGAGGACCTGCCTAGGGGTGGACGTATGCGGCTGTCGAAACCTGTACGCACGAAAGGCCGTTCCGGGTCGAATCTTCGGCGAGAAATCGCCGTTCTTTTGCCGGTCGCCCGAAAAGAGCAGAAAAGGACGGGTACGGACACCGGCATGAGTTCTGACGAGAACACGAGCGACCGCCGGCCGTCCGGGAACGGGCGGCGGACGCAGGAGCCCGTACCCGCCGGACGCAAGGCGCTGGAGCAGGCGCTGTCCAAGGCCGGCATGAGCCTCGACGACCTCATCCGGCCGCAGGCCGGGTGAGCCGCAAGGGGACAGGATGAAACTGCACGACACGCGTTCGGTCGCCGCGGCGCTGAACGACATGGACTTCCCGGCCGACAAGGAGAGCATCCTGGCGCACGCCCGTGCCCGCGGTGCCACCGAGGACGCCGAACGCGCCCTGCGGTCGTTGCCGCTCGGCGAGTACGCCAGCATGGCCGAGGTGCTGCGGTCCGTACCCGTGGACCCGGCCCCCGACCGTACCGAGGACGAACGCATGCAGCAGCACCGGCGCCAGGGCCGCAAAGCGGGCCTGGCGGAGAGCATGCGGCCCTCCCGCCCCAAGCCCATCGACCGGGGCTGACCCCCTGAAAGGAATCCAACGGCCGCGGTGGATCCACCGCGGCCCTCATCATGTCCGGGGCACGAAAGCCCGGGGCACGAGAGTCACGTCCGCGGGCGGCCGATGCCGGCGCCGATCTCCTCGATCATGGCGTCCACCCGGCGGGCCAGCCGCACGTCTAGCTCCGTCACCGCGCCGACCGCCACCGTCCGCACCACCAGGACCAGCCCGTCGGGGGTCTCGTGGCACTGGGGCTGGCGGCCGGTCTCGGCCTTGACCCGGTCGAGCGCGCGTCTGACGGCCCGCAGGTTCTCCGGCGGCAGCGAGACGACCCACCGCAGCCCGTTCCGGTCGCCGCTCCACCGGGGCAGCGCGGCCAGCGCCGAGGCGATCTCGTCCTCCGTCAGCGGCGCGCTGTGCCCTCTGGGCCCGGTGACGCCGCCGCTGCCCGGCGGCTCGAAGAGACCGCGCACCTGCTCGGGGATGCGCAGCCGGGCGACCAGCCCGGGATCCTGCTCGGCGAGCGCCGCCAGCACGGCCTGCGCCCTGATGCGGGCCTGCTCCGGAGGGCGGCGGCCGAGCAGCGCGACCTGGCGGACGAAACCCTCCTGGGTGCCGTCGTTGCGCGGACGGTCCAGCGCGAAGTCGTTCGTCAGCTCGGGCGGCAGCGCGTCGACCAGCTCCCGCCGGTCGTCCTCGTCGAGCGAGCGGGCCAGCGCGGTCAACGTGGCCTCGGCCGCGGCCCGCGCCCGCCCCGCCTCCAGCCCCGTCATGCGGCCGATCGCATGGAGCATC
The DNA here is from genome assembly GCF_003236395.1 of Nonomuraea aridisoli. Taxonomy (GTDB): domain Bacteria; phylum Actinomycetota; class Actinomycetes; order Streptosporangiales; family Streptosporangiaceae; genus Nonomuraea; species Nonomuraea aridisoli. The sequence continues at coordinate 28,662 of NZ_POUD01000014.1, forward strand.
TCCCGGTATTCCATGGTTTCCCCCCGGATCCGGTGTTCAGGCTCCACGTTCCCAGGCCGGGGGAGCCGACACCTCCAGCAGGGACCACACGACGGCCGGGGTGAGCGGCACGGACGTGACCCGTTCCGCGATCTCCGGCAGCGCGTCGGCGACCGCGTTCGCGATGGCGGCGGGCGGGCCGATCGTGCCGGACTCGCCCACGCCCTTCATGCCGCCCGGCGTCACCCCCGAGGGCGTCTCGGTCATCACGACCTCGATGTCCGGCACCTCGCGCGCGGTCGGCGGCAGGTAGTCGATGATCGGCTGCCCGTCGTCGGTGTAGACGATCTCCTCCGTCAGCGCCATGCCGATGCCCTGAGCGACGCCGCCGAGGATCTGCCCCTCGACCACGGTGGGGTTGACCAGCACGCCGGAGTCGTTGACCACCCAGTAGCCCTCGACCTCGACGGCCCCGGTCTCCGGGTCGACGGCCACGGCCGCCGCGTGCGCGCCGTAGGCGAACGTGTAGGCGGACGGGTCGTAGCTGACCCGTTCCTCCAGGCCGGGGGCGAGACCGTCGGGCAGGTCCCAGCCGCGCCAGGCCGACGTGGCCAGCTCCCGCAGCGCCACCGACGCCCGGGGGTCGCCCTTGACGCGTACGGCGTCGCCGTCGAGCACCAGGTCGGCGGGGTCGGCCTCCAGCCGGTGCGCGGCGATGGCGAGCAGCTTGTCGCGCAGCCGGGCGGCGGCGCGGGTGAGCGCCGCGCCGCCGAGCGCCAGGGACCGGCTCGCCACCGATCCGACCGACGAGTACGGCGTCGCCGCCGTGTCGCCCAGCACCACCCGCACCCGCTCGATGGGCACCCCCATGTGCTCGGCCGCGAGCTGGGCCAGCGTCGTCTCGATGCCCTGCCCGATCGAGACCACCCCGGACGACACCACGACCGACGCGTCCTGCTCCATGCGCAGCACCGCCGTCTCGTAGCCGCCGGCCTCCATGCCCATGGCCTTCAGGTCCATCGACGGGCCCATGCCGGTGGACTCGACGTGACACGAGTACCCGACGCCGCGCCTGCGCCCGTCGGTCGCGCCGACCGGCCGCACGAGCTCGCACAACGTCCGCAGCGCGCGCGGGTAGTCGCCGGAGTCGTAGGTCTGGAAGACGCGCGTCGTGTACGGCAGCTCCTCCGGCCGCAACATGTTGCGCAGCCGCAGCTCCACCCGGTCGAGGCCCAGCCGTCGGGCCGCCTCGTCGATCAGCCGCTCCCTGGTCAGGGTCGCCTCGGGCTGGCCGAAGCCCCGGTAGGAGCCGGCCGGCGTGGTGGTGGTGACCACCCCGCGCACCCGTACGGCGACCCGGTCGAACCGGTACGGCCCCGGCAGCAGCGTGGCCGTGACCGCGAACGTCGAGGCGCCGACGTTCGACAGGTGGCCGCCGAGGTCGCCGAGCACGTCGACGTCCATGGCCACGAACCGCCCGTCGCCGTCGAGCGCCAGCCGCGCCCGGTGCACGGCCTCGCGGGCGGGCAGCGTGGCGAACAGCCGGTCGCCGGGCGACTCCGTCCAGCTCACCGGGTGACCGTGGGCGCGGATGGCGGCCAGGCACACGAGCGCCTCGTCGGGGTAGACGTGTTCCTTGGCGCCGAACCCGCCGCCGGTGTCGTGGCTGACGACGCGCACCCGGTCGTGGGCCAGCCCGAACGCGTCCGCCAGGTGCTCGCGCACGTGGTGGGGCGCCTGGGAGGAGATGTGCACGGTCAGCTCGTCGTCGGCGTACGACGCCACCACGCCGCGCGGCTCCAGCGGGTACGGCGACAGCCGTCCCATCCGGAACGTCATCTCGACGACGTGCTCGGCCCCTTCGACGGCCGCCGCGCAGTCGTGGTCGCCCATGGTGAAGTCGGTGAGCACGTTGCCGCCCACCTCCGGGTAGAGCAGCGGCGCGCCGTCCTCGAGCGCCCGCTCCACCCCGATGACCGCGGGCAGCTCCTCCAGCTCCAGGTCGAACAGGTCGGCGGCGTCCCTGGCCGCCTCCGGCGTGCGGGCGACGACGACGGCGAGCGGCTGGCCCGCGTACCTGATGGCGTCGTCCAGCACCGGGTAGGAGGTGAAGGGCTGGCCGGGGAGCACGTTCACGCAGGGCAGGCGGAGATCGGGCGCGTCGGCCGGGGTGATGACGTCGAGGACGCCGTCGGCCGCCCAGACCGCCTTGACGTCGCAGCCCAGCAGCCGGCCGTGCGCGATGGGGCTGCGTACGACGTGGGCGTGGACGGTGCCAGGCAGCCGGACGTTACCGACATACCTGCCTTTTCCGGTCAGCAGTCTGGCGTCTTCCCGCCGCGGCGTCCGCGCGCCGACATATCCCTCTGCCATGGCCTGATTGTGAGCGCCGGTCGGCGGCCGGTCCAGACGATCCGCAGGGAAAGGGCACGTCAGCGGGGGTACTGATGCAAACGTTCCTGCCTTATCCGGATTTCGTAGCCACGGCGGCGGTGCTCGACCCGCTGCGGCTGGGCAAACAGCGGGTCGAGGCCCTGCAGATCCTGCGCGCCCTGACCGTCCCCGGCTACGGCTGGCGCCATCACCCGGTGGTGAAGATGTGGACCGGCTACGAGGAGGCCCTCGTACGGTACGGCCTGGAGATGTGCGCCCGCTGGTGCGCGATGGGCCGGCCCGATACGTGCGCCGCGACGATGACGGGCGAGCTGGCCGAGCTCCTGGGCACGGACCGCGTACGCACCCAGGCCGAGCTGGCGGCGGACGGCGAGCTGCCGCCGTGGCTCGGCGACGAGAAACTCCATCTCAGCCACCGCTCGGCCCTGCTCCGCAAGAACCCGGCCCACTACCGCCCCCTGTTCGGCGACGCCCCGGACGACCTCGACTACGTCTGGCCCTCCTCCGACCGCCCACGCCGGCTCTAGCGGGTCCCCTCACGACCGGGGAGCCCGCGCCGCCGCCATCACGCGCGTGAGCTGCAGGAGGCCGCCGCCGAACAGGGCCACGCCCATCGGCACGTGCAGGGTGGTCACGCCCGCCATGCCGAGGGCCATCGCCCCTACCGTGACCAGCAGCAGCGCCGCCGCCGGCCAGGCGAACCTGGCCGAGCCGCCCCCGGGCCGCCACACGAGAAGCGCGACGACGAGGTGCACGAGCCCGATGACGACCAGCGCCTGCCCCGACGTCTCGTGCAGCGCCCGCCCGCCGGGCGAGGACAACAACATGCCCGCCGTGACGGCCTGGAACAGCAACGCGGCGACGTGCAGCACGACCACGGCCCGCAGCGCCTGCAGCCACCGGACGCCCCACGCCGCCCGGGTGGCCTGCCGCGCGCTCACGACCGCCCTCCGGCGTACGGCATCGTCGCGGCGAGCCGGGGCTCCAGCGCCGTGGTGGCGGTGATGGCCGCGAAGGCGAACAGGCGCACCACGTCCTCGTCTGGGCGGTCGCCGCGCCAGGCGGCGACGTCGGCGTCCGTCACGCGGTACGGGGCCAGCGCGACCAGCAGGGCGAGCCGGGCGCCCGGCCGGTCCCCGGCGGACAGCGACGCCAGCGGCCCGTCCAGCCAGGCGCCGCTCATCGGCGGGTGCGTCCCGTCCCAGGCGGCCACCGTGTCGGCGACGACCGCGCGGGCGGCGCCGGAGAGCAGCTCCCCGCCCGCCTCCGCCACCGCCCGCAGCACGGCGTACGCGGCCCCGAGCGGGGTGCCCGCCGCCCAGGCGGGCTCGGGACGGGCGGGCAGCCCCTCGACCAGCGGCAGGCTCGCGCCCACGGGCAGCTCCCGGCGGACGGCCCCCGCCAGCGCCCGGCCGCCCGCGCTCCTGACCAGGCGCGAGCGCTGCAGCCCGGCCGGGAGCAGGTCGTCGGTGAGCAGCGCCGACACCATCCGGTTGATGAAGTGGAACGCGAGCGCCGTCCCGAGGTACCCGGCCGCCGGGTCCGGCGCCGGGCCGCCGTCCCGCGCCCAGGCCAGCAGCGCGGCGTGGAACGGGTCGCCGGGCGTGCCTCCCCCGGCCACGACCTCGGCGAGCCGGTGGTCGCCGGTGGCGTGCAACAACGTCGTGTGCGCGTCCACGCAGAACGGGCACCGGTTGGCCATCGACACCCCCAGCGCGACGACCTCCTTGGCGTTCCTGGGCTCCCGCCCGGCCAGCAGCGACTCCCGCAACATGGCCCAGGTCGCGGCGAGCACGTCCGGCGCCGGCGACAGCGTGCGGAAGACCGGCATGCGGGCCATGCCGAAGTCGTCGGCGAGCTGGGCGTAGACGCGGGCGGTCCGCCCGGTGGCGTCCCGCGCCCCGACAGGTGTGACGTAACGGAATCGGCCGGCCATCACCGGCCTCCTGCTCGGATCGTCTCCATGACGGCCATCGTGGTTTCCCGGGCCGCGACCGGGCGTCGTGCCGGGGAAGACACCTGGCCTTACGGCCGGGGGCGCACGGCCGGGGCGCGTACATCGCCGGGAGTAGTGCGGGCCTCCGCCTCGATGCCGATGACCTCGCGGCGAACGCGTTCTACTGTTCAGGAATGACCTCTCTGCCTGGATGGCGCCCCCTGGCCCTGGACGGCGCCCTCGCCGCCGTGGTCGCCGTCCTGCTCGCGGTCACGGTGCTGGCCATCCCCGGCGCGGGGGCCCTCGACCTGGCGGCGGTGCTCGTCGGCGCGGCGTCGCTCGTGGCCTGGCGGCGGGCGCCCCTGGTGTCGCTGCTGGTCGCCACGCCGTGCATGCTCGTCCTTGCCGTGCGGGTGGAGCCCGGCCCGCCGGCCGCGTTCCCGGTGCTGCTGGCGGTGTTCGCCGTCGTGCGGGCCGGTCACCTGCTGCCCGCGGCGCTGGCGGGGGCGGTGTTCCTGGGCGCGAGCCTGGCAGGCAACCTGGCCGCCGCCGCCCCGGGCCGCGACCCGCAGGAGATCCTCCAGGACACGACGCTGCTGCTGGGCTGGTTCGTGGCCGCCGGGGTGGCGGGCACGGTGAGCCGGCATCGGCAGGCGTACCTGGAGCAGGTCGAGCAGCGCGCCCTGGAGGCGGAGCGGACCCGCGAGGAGGCCGCGCGCCGCCGGGCGGGCGAGGAACGGCTGCGGATCGCCAGGGAGCTGCACGACTCGCTCACCCACAGCATCTCGGTCATCAAGGTGCAGGCGGGGGTGGCCGTGCACCTGGCGCGCAAGCGCGGCGACGAGGTGCCCACGGCGCTGCTCGCCATCCAGGAGGCCAGCGGCGACGCCATGCGCGAGCTGCGCGCCACCCTGGAGGTGCTGCGCGACCCCGAGGATCCGGGCGCCGATCACGGGAGCGGGCTCGACCGGCTGGGCGACCTGGTGAAACGGGCCCGTTCGGCCGGGCTGCCGGCCACGGTGACGGTCTGCGGCGAGCGGCGCGAGCTGCCCGCCGAGGTGGACCGGGCCGCGTACCGGATCGTGCAGGAGGCGCTCACCAACGTCACCAGGCACGCCGGCGGCGGCGCCGCGTCGGTGCGCATCGACTACGGCGGCGCGGAGCTGGTCGTGCAGGTGGACGACGACGGCCTGGCCACCCCGGGCGAGCCGCACGTGCCCGGCGTCGGCCTGACCGGCATGCGCGAGCGCGTCACGGCGCTCGGCGGCCGGCTGCTGGCCGGCCCCCGCCCCGAGGGCGGCTTCTCCGTACGCGCCGAACTTCCTCTGGGGGACCCCTCGTGATCCGGGTGCTGCTCGCCGACGACCAGGCGCTCATCCGCGCCGGCTTCCGCGCCCTGCTGGAGGCGGAGGACGACATCGAGGTGGTGGCCGAGGCCGCCGACGGCGCGCAGGCCGTCGCCCTCGCCCTCGAACACCGCCCGGACGTGGCCCTCGTGGACGTCCAGATGCCGGTGATGGACGGCATCGAGGCCACCCGGCGGATCGCCGCCGACGAACGGCTGAACGGCGTCCACGTGGTCATCCTGACCAACTTCGGCCTGGACGCGTACGTCTTCGACGCCCTCAGGGCGGGCGCGGGCGGCTTCCTGGTCAAGGACACCGAGCCCGCCGACCTGCTCCAGGGCGTCAGGGTGGCGGCCCGCGGCGACGCCCTGCTGTCGCCCGCGATCACCCGCCGACTGATCGGCGAGTTCGTCGCCCGCCGTCCCGAGCCCGATCCGGAAGGGCTGGACGTGCTCACCAACCGCGAGCGGGAGGTGACCGCGCTGGTGGCCCGCGGCATGTCGAACGACGAGATCGCCGCCCACATGGTGATCAGCCCGACCACCGCCAAGACTCATGTCAGCCGGGCGATGACCAAGCTCGGCGCCCGCGACCGCGCCCAGCTGGTGGTCCTCGCGTACGAGTCGGGCCTGGTGACCCCGCGCGCCCGTCCTTGAGGGATACTTCCTGATGTAACAGCCCGAATAGGGGCATGGGGGGCATTGTGAGCATCATTTCGCGCGGTTTCCACGGCAGACGCCGAGACGCGGGCGACCGGCTCCCGCCCGGCCAGTACCTGGTCGAGGACTTCCCGGTGTTGTCGGCGGGTCCGACGCCGCGCGTCCCGCCCGAGCGGTGGGAGTTCGCCATCGACACCGAGGCCGGCGTGACCCACCGCTGGACGTGGCCGGAGTTCCTGGCCCTGCCGCAGGAGAGGCCGACGGTCGACATCCACTGCGTCACCGAGTGGTCCAAGCTGGACACCTCCTGGGAGGGCGTCTCCCTGGACACGCTCTTCGAGGACGTCGACACCGCCGCCGACTACGCGCTCGTCTACTCCTACGGCGGCTACACCACCAACCTGCCGCTGGAGGACCTGCTCGACGGCAAGGCGTGGATCGTGCACCGCTTCGACGGCGAGGAGTTGCAGCCGCAGCACGGCGGCCCGGCCCGGCTGCTCGTGCCGCACCTGTACTTCTGGAAGTCTGCCAAGTGGGTGCGCGGCATCCGCCTGCTGGACGAGGACCACCCCGGCTTCTGGGAGACCGCGGGCTACCACAACTACGGCGACCCCTGGCGCGAGCAGCGCTACGAGGGCGACTAGTGCGCCGCCTGGTCTGGCGGGCGGCCGAGCTCGTGGGCAGCACGCCCGAGACCGCGACCGCGCGCACGCTGCGCTTCCGGGTGCCCGGCTGGCCGGGACACCTGGCGGGCCAGCACGTCGACGTCCGGCTGACGGCCGAGGACGGCTACCGCACGCAGCGCAGCTACTCGCTGGCCGGCCCCGCCGACGGCGAGCACGTCGAGCTGACCGTGGAGGACGTGCCCGACGGCGAGGTGTCGCCGTACCTCACCGAGATCATGGAGGCCGGCGACCAGGTCGAGATCCGCGGCCCGGTGGGCGGCTGGTTCGTCTGGCGGCCGGACAACGACCGGCCGGTGCTGCTGGTGGCCGGCGGGTCGGGCATCGTGCCGCTGATGGCGATGATCAGGACGCGCCGGCAGGCGGGCAGCCGGGCGCCGTTCCGCCTGCTGTACTCGCTGCGCGGCCCCGACAGCGTCTACTACGCCGACGAGCTGCGCCGCCCCGACCCCGGGCTGGACGTCTCCTACCTCTACACGCGCTCCGCGCCGGAGGGCGTGTCGCGCCCGGCGGGCCGCATCATGCTCGCCGACCTGGCCGAGGGCGGCTGGCCGGCCGCGCACGCGCCCGACTGCTACGTGTGCGGGCCGACCGGATTCGTGGAGGCGGCGGCCGACCTGCTCCTCGCGCTGGGACACGCGCCGGAGCGCATCAGAACCGAACGTTTCGGCCCTACCGGAGGCTGACATGACCGCAGAGCACCTCGACGGCAACACGCTGGCCGGCCCGCTCGGCGAGATCTTCGCCGTGGACGTCACCACCGCCACCGGCCGCTGCGCCAACTGCGGCCTGACCGGCCCCATCGGCTCCCTGCACGTGTACGGCCCCGACCCCGGCCTGGTCGGCCGCTGTCCCGGCTGCGACGAGGTGATCCTGCGGCTCGTCCGCGGGCCCGGCGCGGCCTGGCTCGACCTGCGGGGCACGGTGACGCTGCGGGTCGACCTGCCGGACTGAGCGCACGGCGCTGACCTGGACTGAGTACACTCAGGCCCGTTCAACGGCTCTCGGCGCGGTGGCCCGGAGCCTCATCCCTTTGGGAGTCACGTGAGCAGCGGGCTTGTCGACGCGCCGCCCTCCGAGCCCGGCGCGCCGCCCAGACGGCGGCGCCACTGGGTGCGCTGGGCGGTCGGTGTCACCGTGGTGGTCGTCCTGCTGGTCGCCGGGGTGGCGGTCGGCGTCACCGCCCGGCTGACGAGCAACGTCACGCACGAAGACGTCAGCGCCGAGGACCTCGGCGCCACCCGCCCGCCCAAGGTCGCGACGTCCGCGATGAACGTCCTGGTCGTCGGCTCCGACCAGCGCGACGGGAAGAACGCGAAGTACGGCCACGACATCGCCGGCGAGCGCACCGACACGATCATGCTGGTCCACGTGTCGTCCGAGCGTGACAACGCGATGGTGGTCAGCTTCCCGCGCGACTCGCTGGTGCAGCTGCCCGCGTGCCGCGCCACCAAGAGCTTCCCCGGGCAGCGCGCCCACCTCGGCATGATCAACGAGTCGTTCAACTCCGGCGGCATCGGCTGCACGTGGAAGACGATCGAGTCGCTCACCCGCATCCACATCGACCACTACGTGAAGGTCGACTTCACCGGCTTCAAGAGCATGGTCAACGCCGTCGGCGGGGTCGAGGTCTGCCTGCCGGAGCCCGTCGACGACAAGAAGGCGCTGCTCCACCTGCCCGCCGGCCGCCAGACGCTCGACGGCGAGCAGGCCCTCGGCTACGTACGCGCCCGCTACAGCCTCGGCGACGGCTCCGACATCGGGCGCATCCAGCGCCAGCAGATGTTCATCGCCTCGATGATCAAGAAGATCCTGAGCGGGGACACGCTCACCAACCCCGCCCGGCTCTACGAGGTGCTCAACGCCGGCACCAAGGCCGTCACGACCGACAGCGGCCTGACCCCCGGCGTCATGTTCGACCTCGCGAGCAGCCTGAAGGGCATCGACGCCGGGAAGATCCGCTTCATCACGACCCCGTGGCACTACTCGCTGACCCAGCCGGGCCGCGTCGAGTGGGTGCAGCCGCAGGCCAACCGGTTGTTCCAGATCGTGGCCAAGGACCAGAGCGTCGAGGGCGTCAAGGGCGGCCAGGCCAAGGTCGGCCGTTCCAAGATCACCATTGAGGTGCGCAACGGCACCTGGCGCACCGGCCTGGCCGCCGAGGTGGCCGCGTTCCTGGAACAGCGCGGCTACCACATCGCCAAGGTGGGCGACACCGCCCGTAAGCCGCAGGCCAGGACCACGATCCTCTACGGCCCGAACGGCGAGACCCGGGTGCCCACGCTCTCGGCCGACCTCCTCGCCGACACCCCCCGGAAGCTCCCGGCCGCGCGGACCAACCGGCTCGTGCTGGTGATCGGCGACGACTGGAAGGGCCTGAAGGCGCAGCGCGCCGACGACACCGAAGCGATCAAGGGCTTCGACGCCACCCACGACACCTGCGCCGCCTGACGGCCGCTGTCAGCGTTTGAGAGCACTGTCAGCGTTTGAGAGCACTGTCAGCGCTTCAGGGCACGGTGAGCGCCCGTACGGGCGAACCCGTGCCCCGCGAAACGGACCCGCGTCAGCGCATGCGTTCGGGGTCTTGCTCGGACGGCGTGGGCGGGTAGATCTCCTCGCGTCGCCCGTCGGCGCCCAGCTCCTCGCGAAGCCGGTCGTAGTCGATGTTGTGGTTGGCGTACTTCAGCTGGCGAGCGACCTTCGTCTGCTTCGCCTTGGCTCTTCCTCGACCCATGGCTACTCCCTAGTCCCCGCTGTCATGCTACCCAACAAGGTTACGACTTGAAGAATTATGCAACTGCGCTGGATTAGTCTGGACGATATGCACGTGGAGGTCTATCAGGCCAAGGCCGACTTCTTCCGAACGCTCGGCCACCCCGCTCGCATCCGAGTGTTGGAGCTACTCCAGGAAGGGCCGCTTCCCGTCAGGGATCTCCTGGCCCAGATCGACATCGAGGCCTCGAGCCTCTCCCAGCAGCTCGCCGTCCTGCGCAGGGCGGGCATCGTGAGCGCCATCCGTGAGGGCAGCACCGTGGTCTACACCCTGGCCACACCCGAGCTGGCCGATCTGCTCGACGCCGCCCGGCGCATCCTCACCGACATGCTCGCCGACCAAGGGGCCCTGCTCGCGGAGCTGCGAGCCGAGGTCACCTAGACCGGCGTACGCGGGCACCTCGTCGCCGACGGCGACGAGGTGCCACGCCGTGCGGAAAGGGGGGAAAGTCCGATCGGTTAAGCTCTCGGCCATGGTCTCCGAGCTCTTCGATCCCAAGGCGTGGCAGGCCGTCGAGGGATTCGGCTTCACCGACATCACCTACCACCGGGCGGTCGACCAGGGCACCGTACGCGTCGCCTTCAACCGCCCGGAGGTGCGCAACGCCTTCCGCCCGCAGACGGTCGACGAGCTCTACCGCGCCCTCGACCACGCCCGGCAGACCACCGACGTCGGGTGCGTGCTGCTGACCGGCAACGGCCCCTCGCCCAAGGACGGCGGCTGGGCCTTCTGCTCCGGCGGCGACCAGCGCATCAGGGGCAAGGACGGCTACCAGTACGCCGACGGCTCGGCGGCCACCGGGCGGCTGCACATCCTCGAGGTGCAGCGGCTGATCCGCTTCATGCCCAAGATCGTGATCTGCGTGGTGCCCGGCTGGGCGGCGGGCGGCGGCCACAGCCTGCACGTCGTGGCCGATCTCACCCTGGCCAGCGCCGAGCACGCCCGTTTCAAGCAGACCGACGCCGACGTGGCCAGCTTCGACGGCGGCTTCGGCTCGGCCTACCTCGCGCGGCAGGTCGGGCAGAAGTTCGCCCGCGAGATCTTCTTCCTCGGCGAGACCTACAGCGCGGCCGACGCCCACCGCATGGGCATGGTCAACGCCGTGGTGCCGCACGCCGAGCTGGAGGCGACCGCCCTGGAGTGGGCGCGCAAGGTCAACGGCAAGTCGCCGACGGCGCAGCGCATGCTCAAGTTCGCCTTCAACGCGGTCGACGACGGGCTGGTGGGCCAGCAGGTGTTCGCGGGCGAGGCGACGCGGCTGGCGTACATGACGGACGAGGCGGCCGAGGGGCGCAACGCGTTCCTGGAGAAGCGGGAGCCCGACTGGTCGCCGTACCCCTGGCATTTCTAGATGCGGATCAAGGTCCCCGAGGCGCTGACCGCGTCCCACGTGAAGTGGGACGGCGAGGCCGGTCGCGCCTGGTCCGCCGGGCTGCCCGCGCTGGCGGAGCGTTACCTGGAGGAATGGGACCTGCGGCTGGACGGCGAGCCGCGGCACGGCGTGGTGTCGCTCGTGCTGCCCGTCGTCCGCGCCGACGGCGCCCGCGCGGCGCTCAAGCTCCAGCCGGTCACCGACGAGAACGTCACCGAGGCCCCGGGGTTGCGCACGTGGGCGGGTGACGGCAGCGTGCTCCTGCTCGACGCCGACCCCGCGACCGGCACGCTGCTGCTCGAACGGCTCGACGCCGACCGCTCCCTGGGCTCCGTGCCCGACGTCATGGAGGCGCTGGACGTCCTGACCGGGCTGCTGCGCCGGCTGGTGGCGCATCCCGCCCCCGAGGGGATGCGCCGGCTGGGCGACATCGCCCAGGGCATGCTGGACGACGTGGACGGCGCGCTCGCCCGGCTGCGCCGCGAGAGCGACCGCGAGTGGCTGCGGCGGTGCGCCGGGGTGGTCGCCGAGCTGGTCCACGAGCCCGGAGACCGGCTGCTCCACTGGGACCTGCACTACGAGAACGTGCTCGCCGCCGACCGGGAGCCGTGGCTGGCCATCGACCCCAAGCCGCTGGCCGGCGACCCCGGGTTCGACCTGTTGCCCGCGCTGCACAACCGCTGGGACGAGGTCGTCGCGACCGGCGACGTGCCGCGCGCGGTGCTGCGCCGCTTCGACTTCATGGTGGACGCGCTCGGCCTCGACCGGCGGCGGGCCGCCGGCTGGACGCTCGGCCGCGTGCTGCAGAACTGCCTGTGGGACGTCCAGGGCGGCGCGGGCGAGCTGCCCGAGGTCCAGCTCGCCGTCGCCGAGGCCCTGCGGACCAGATGGTGATCAGAGGGTGAGCACGACCTTGCCCCGCCCGTGGCCGGTCTCGATCTCGCGGTGCGCCCCCGCAGCGTCCTCCAGCGGGTACGCCCGGCGCACCGGGAACGCGAAGGCGCCCTCGGCGTACAGGGCGGCGTAGCGGCCGAGGCGTTCGGCGGTGCGCTCCCCCTGGACGACCCGGACGCCCAGCTGGGCCGCCTTGCCGTGCTCGACCAGCGTGACGATGCGGCGGCGGCCGGCGACCAGCTCCAGCGAGACCTCCAGCGCGTGGCCGCCGGCGCCGTCCAGGGCCGCGTCGACACCACCGGGGGCCAGCGCGCGCACCCGCCCGGCCAGCCCCTCCCCGTACACCACCGGGACGGCGCCCAGAGCGCGCAGGTGGTCGTGGTTGACCTCGCGGGCGGTGCCGATCACGGTGGCCCCGCGCCGCCGCGCGATCTGCACGGCCGCCGTGCCCACCGCGCCGGCAGCGCCGTGCACGAGCAACGTCTCGCCGTCGGCCAGGTCGATCCCGTCGATCGCCAGCTCGGCCGTCTGCACGGCCGCGGTCAGCCCGCCGGCCACCTCCCACGGCACCGCGGCCGGCTTGGGCGCCACGTCGGTCGCGGGCACCACGACGTACTCGGCGTAGGAGAACAACCGCGAGAACCCGAGCACCTCGTCGCCCGCCGCGACCCCGCTCACCCCGGGCCCCACCTGGTCCACCACGCCCGCGAACTCGTTGCCCGGGATGCGCGGGTAGGCCACGTCCGGCAGGTACGGAGGCAGCCACCCCGCCCGTACGGCCGCGTCGAACGGCTGCACGCCCGCCGCCCGCACCCGGACGCGGACCTGCCCCGGCCCCGCCTGGGGAGCAGGCAGCTCCATCACTTTCAGCACTTCAGGGCCGCCCGGTTCGGCGAACGCCGCCGCTCTCATCAGTTCCGTCATGGGTCCGAGCCTGCTACCTCAAGCGCGGTTGAGGTCAACCGCGGCGAGGTTTCACGTAAAACATCAGTGCTCCTGGCGCACCACCGCGTGGGCCGCGGCGACGGTCCCGGGGTCGGCCGGCACCAGCGGGAGCCGTACGTCCGGCGTCGGGATGAGGCCCTCGGCGTGCAGCACGCCCTTGATGGCGGTCGGGTTCGGGGCGGTGAACAGGGCGGCGGAGAGCCGGGCCAGCCGGTGCCCGAGCGCTCTGGCACGGGCCGCGTCGCCCGCCTGCCAGGCGTCCACGAGGTCGGCGAAGGACCTGGTGGCAAAGTGGGCGGAGGCGAGGATGCCGCCGGAGGCGCCCAGCGCGAGCAGCGGCGAGACGAAGACGTCGTCGCCGCCCAGCACGTCGAAGTTCTCCGGCAGGTCGGCGAGCAGGTCCACCGCGTCCTGGTCGATGCCGCCCGCGGCGTACTTGACGCCCGCCACCATCGGGTGGGCGCCGACCTCGCGCAGGGTGGCGGCGCCGACGGCCTGGCCGGTGCGGTAGGGGATGTGGTAGATCACCAGCGGCACCGGCGTCTCCTCGGCCAGCGCCTCGAAGTGCGCGACGACCCCGCGCTCGCCCGGCCGCAGGAAGTACGGCACCGTCACGAGCGCCGCCCCGGCCCCCTCGGGCAGGTCGCGCAGCGCACGGGCCGTGGAGCGCGTGTCGTTGCCCGTCACGCCCACCGTGAGCAGCGCCTGCCGCTCGGCGCACACCCGCGCGCACACCTCGATCACCCGCGCGCGCTCGGCGGGGTCGAGCGCGGCCACCTCGCCGGTGGTGCCCAGGGCGACCAGCCCGGCCGCGCCTTCGTCGAGCGCCCGGTGGGCGAGCTTCTCGACCGCGTCCAGGGCGACCTCGCCGGACGCGTCGAACGGGGTGACCAGCGGTACGTGGATTCCTCTCAGCATGCTTCGAGCGTGCCGCCCGGCGACCCGTTAGGTCCAGCGCCGATTTCTTCGTTCCAGCTTAAGCTTGTCTTATGCTCGACCCGCGCAAGCTCCACCTGCTCCGCGAACTCGCCCGGCGCGGCACGATCGCCGCCGTCGCCGAGGCGGTGACGTTCACGCCCTCGGCGGTCTCCCAGCAGCTCAGCGCCCTGGAGCGGGAGGCCGGGGTGCGGCTGCTGGAGCGCACGGGCCGCACGGTGTCGCTCACCCCGGCCGGCCACCTGCTGGTGGAGCACGCGCACACCGTGCTCGAACAGCTCGAACGCGCCTCCGCCGCGCTCGCCGCCGCCCGCGGCGGGCCGTCGGGGCCGATCCGGATCGGCGCCTTTCCCACGGCCGCCCGCGTGCTGCTGCCGCCCGCGCTGGCCGGGCTGACCGGCGCCCACCCCGGGCTCGTGCCGATGGTCTCCGAGATCGACCCGGCCGACGTCTCGGCGGCGCTGCGGGCCGGGGAGCTCGACGTGGCCCTCGTGCACGAGTACGACTTCGTCCCGCCGGTCACCGACGCCTCGATCGAGACCGAGCCGCTGTTCGCCGAGGCGATGTACCTCACCGGCCGCCCCTCGGTCGCCGCCGCCCGCGACGACGCCTGGATCACCAACAAGCCCGGCACGCTCTGCCACACCATGGCGATCAGGGCCTGCCAGGCGGCCGGTTTCGAGCCCGACGTACGCCACCACGTCGACGACTTCGACACGGTGCTCGCCTTCGCCGCGGCCGGTCAGGGCGTCGCGATCGTCCCCCGCCTGGCCGCCACCGCCCCGCCGCCCGGTGTGACGCTCACCCGCCTGCCGCTGGGCCGCCGCACCCTGGCGGCGTTCAGGAGGGGGAACGGCGAGCACCCCGCCATCCGCGCGGCGGTCACCGCCTTCCGCGACGCCGTGCCCCGTCTGCCTCTCAGGTGAAGTGCATGACGATGGCCAGCCCGACGAGGTGCATGGCCGCCACCGCGGTGAGCAGCGCGACGAAGACGAACTTGGCCGGGCCGTGCTCGAAGTGCTTGCCCTCCTTCAGGGGAGGCAGCTTGGCCTGGCGCTCGGCGATGCGCTCCTCCAGCGGCTTGCGGTGAAACATGAGGTCGTCCCTCCCGGGCTCGATGGGAGTACCATCTATTTGCACGCTATTAGTTGGTGCACAAATTAATCTAGCAGGAGCAGTCGGAGGCGTGGACACATGGAGCCTGTGACAGAGGCGACAGATCTGCTGAAGCTCGACCGGCAGGTGTGCTTCGCGCTCAGCATCGCCTCACGCAGCGTGATCGGCCTGTATCGGCCGCTGCTGCAGCCCATGGGGCTGACCCACCCGCAATACCTGGTCATGCTGGCGCTCTGGGAGAGCGAGCCCCTGTCGGTCAAGGAACTGGGCGAGCTGCTCCAGCTCGACCCCGGCACACTCTCCCCGCTGCTGAAGCGGCTCGAAGCGCTCGGCTACGTCCACCGCGAGCGCAACAGCCATGACGAGCGCACCCTCGCCGTGACCCTCACCCCCGTCGGCCGCCGGCTCAGGGCCGAGGCGGAGAAGATCCCCCCGGCCATCGTCGCCCGCCTCGGCATGGACATCGAGGAGCTGGAGCACCTGCACACGTCGCTGATGCGCCTGATCGCCGCGACCCAGCGCTCCTGACCGTTCACGGCTTCAGCAGCCCTCTGACCAGGTCGGCGAAGCTCGCGGCCAGTCTTTCGTGCCCGCCGGCCCGCAACAGGCTCGCGACCGGCTCCATGTGCAGCGTGCCGAGCAGCATGTGGGCGATCAGCTCGGCGTCGGCGTCCGGCCGCGCCTCGGCGATCAGCCCGGACGCGTGGCGATGCCAGAACACGTAGATCGGGTTGGCCTCCCGCGGCTGCTCGGACTTGCTGGTCAGCACGGCGTGCTCGTGCGCCGCCATCAGGTTGCCGTTGCGCGCCGCCAGCTCGGCCACCGCCTCGAGGAACGCGACCAGCCGCTCTGAGGGCGCCGCGCCGGGACCGAGGGGCGGCGGGCCCTGCGTGACGGCCTCCTCCAGCTCGCGTGCCCGCTCGCTCATCAACGCGCGCATCAGGCCCGTACGGCTGCCGAACCGGTGGAAGACCGTTCCCTTGCCCACGCCCGCGGCGGCGGCGACCCGCTCGACGGAGACCTGCTCGGGCGGGTGCCGCCGCAGCAGCTCCTCGGCCGCCCGCAGGATCGCCCGCCGGTTGCGCGCTGCGTCGGCCCGCTCTCGACGTTCCATCCGGCCATTCTTTCGGATGGACAAACTTGACCGGTGGTCCATATATTAACTGGACCATTGGTTCAATTGAGGGAGTGTCCCGCGATGCGTGCGATCGTCCTGACCGGGACCGGCGGCCCCGAACGGCTCCAGCCGGCAGAGCTGCCCCGCCCGCGGCCGGGAGAGGGCCAGGTCCTCATCCGCGCGCAGGCCGTCGGCGTCTCCTACGCCGAGACCCAGATCAGGGCCGGCGTGCTGCCGTTCCCGCTGTCGCCGCCGGCCGTGATCGGCGCGGAGGCGGCCGGCGAGGTCGTGGAGGTCGGGGCAGGGGTGGCGCGGGACCTGCTCGGCCGCACGGTGGTGGGCGTGACCGGCGGCGTCGGAGCGTACGCCGAATACGTGGTGCTCCCCGCCTCCATGGCGTGCCCGGTGCCCGACGGGGTCACCCCCTCGCAGGCGCTGGCCGCCGCCGCGCCGGGCGCGATCGCCCTCGCCCTGCTCCACCGCGCGCGCCTCGACGATGGGGAGACCGTCCTGGTGGAGGCGGGCGCCGGCTCGGTGGGCACGTACCTCGTGCGGCACGCGAAGGAGTTCGGAGCCGGACATGTGATCGCCACGGCCGGATCGGCCGCCAAACGGAGCCGCGCCCTCGCGTACGGCGCCGACACCGTCCTCGACCACGGCGCACCCGGCTGGCCCGCACGGCTCCCCGACGTGGACGTCGTCTTCGAGTCCATCGCCGGGCCGTCGGCCCGGCAGGTGCTCGACCGCCTGACCCCGGGCACCGGCCGGATGCTCTACTACGGTCTGCTGAGCGGCGAGCCCGCCGCCGTCACCGCCGCCGACCTCATGGAACGCGGCGTGACGATCATCGGTTGCGGCGGGCCCGGCTGGGCCGCCCGGACGTTCGGCGTCCATTACCCGGAGATGCTGACCCGGCTGGCCTCAGGCCGCAGCGAGGCCTCCATCGGCCGCACGCTCCCGCTGGAGCAGGCCGCCGAGGCGCACCGCCTCGTCGAGGGCCGTGCCGTCGAGGGCCGGGTCCTGCTCGTTCCCTAGGGTCAGAGAGGGCCGAGGAAGGAGCTCGGTTCGGCGTCGAGGTCGAGCGTCGCCAAGGTGCCGAGCAGCCGGCGTTCTTCGTACCGGAAGTGCGACTCCATGATCGCGGAGATGCCGACCAGGTGGAGAACCAGCTCGTTCGCCGGCGCGCCCGCGTCGAGCGCCTGTCCGAGCTGCTGGAGCAGCCACGCGATCATGCTGTGGTCCTGCTCCAGCTTCGCGATGACAGGCCGCAGGTCGGGATGGCGCGCGGACAGCGCCTGGAACAGCCCGGTGTCCTCGCTGACGTGGTGCCCGCTCAGCGCGGCGCAGAAGCCGTGGCAGTACAGCAGCAGGTCACGCGGGAGAACGGCCTCGCCACCGTCGAGGGAGTCTCTCGCGACGCGAAGCGCTGCGCGGAGCCGCTGGTGGGCGGCCGTCAGCTCACGGTCCCAGGCGATCAGCCGGTTGTCGTCGCCCTCACGCACGGGTGGGGGCCGCGGAAAGGGTCATCGTGACCGCCTTCCTGGTCGGACGCCTCCATGCCTGACGCAGCCCGTCACCGGCACGCGACGCTGCACGCATCCTAGCCCAGCACGCCCCCAGGCCCCGGCCGAGCACGGCCCCGATCCGGCACGGCCTCCAGTACGGCCCCCGGCCCTAGCCGAGCACGGCCTTCAGGACGGCGGTGGTGCCGGCCGGGTCCGTGTCGTAGTCGCCGGCCGTCACCGCCACGACCAGGTCCTCGCCGGGCACGACGACGAGCCGCTGACCGCCGTTGCCGATGCACTCGAGCCGCTGGCGGTCGCCGGTGACGTACCACTGGTAGCCGTAGGCGAAGTCGCCCTCGATGGTCACCCGGGGGCGGGTCATCTCCTCGATCCAGCCGGCGGGGACGAGGTCGCGGCCGCCGTCGAGCACGAGTCGTCCGATGGCGGCCAGGTCGAGCGGGCGCAGCCGGAGGCCGGAGGCGGCCATGACGACCCCGTCGCCCCCCTTGACCCACTGGTGCCGGGTGATCCCGAGCGGCCGGAAGAGGCGCTCGGCGGCGTACGCGTCCACGGGCATCCCGGTGCCCCTGGTGATGAGCTCGCCGATCAGGGCCGTCGCGCCGCCGCAGTAGGTCCGGCGCTTCCCGGCCTCCTCGACGACCGGCCGCTCCAGGACGTACCGGTGGCGGTCGGGGGCGAGCTCCATGGCGACCTCGCTGTTCTCCGGGCCGGTGTAGGGGGCGTCCTCGTTCCAGTCGAGGCCGAGGGTCATGGTGAGGGCGTGCTCGACCGTGATGTAGGCCCGCGCCGGGTCGGCCACCAGGTCCGGATATTCCGGAAATTGTGCCACAAGGGGCGCGCCCGGCTCGGGCACCAGCCCCTCGCTCAGCGCGATGCCGTACACCAGCGCCACCACACTCTTGGAGACCGACCTGACGTCGTGCAGGGTCTCGCGGTCGAACGTGATCCGCCCCAGAGGCTCGCCGAGCCGGAAGTCGGCCCCGGCGCCGTACCGCTCCAGCACCACCTCGCCGCCCCGCATCACCACCAGCCCATGCACCCGGGACGCCTTCCCGCCGGCGAACACCGCCTCCACCCGCTCCACCATCGCCACGACCCACCTCCGAAGTGCCCTCATCGTGCCACAACCCTCAGTAAGGTGGATTCTTACTTAGATTGGTTCTTACTTTGGAGCGGCCCTATGGCGAGCGAGTTCACGGGTCGAGCGCACGATCTCCGGCTGCTGGACGACCAGCTACGTCTCGTCACCGAGAGGAAGCTGACGACCAGAGGCAGGGCCGTCATCATGACGGGCCGTCGCCGGGTCGGGAAATCGCGGCTCGCGCAGGAGTTCTGCGACCGTTCCGGGCTCCCGTACCTCGTCTTCCAGGCCTCACGCGGCCGGGCGCCCGCCGCCGAGCGCGCCGACTTCGTCGACACCATCGGCTGCGCCGGGCTTCCCCACGCCGAGCTGGTGCGCGGCGCCCGGCCCCGGGACTGGAACGAGGCACTGCGAGTCCTGGCCACGGCGGCCGGCGACGACCCGTGCGTCGTCGTCCTCGACGAGGTGCCCTGGCTCGTGGAACAGGACCGAGAGTTCGAAGGAGCCCTCCAGACCGCCTGGGACAGGTTCCTGTCGGCCAGACCGATCCTGCTGATCCTCGTCGGCGGCGATCTCACGATGATGGAGGCGCTCCAGGAGTACGGGCGCCCGTTCTTCGGCCGGGCCACTCAGATGACGGTCAGACCGCTGCACCTGGGCGACGTCGCGGAGATGACGGGCCTGTCCGCGGCCGACGCCGTCGACGCCCTGCTCATCACGGGCGGCTTCCCGGAAATAGTCCGCTCCTGGGAGCCGGGCACGTCCCGCGGCGACTTCCTGAGCCGGAGCCTCGACTCCCCGCTGTCGCCCCTGCTCGCCGCGGGCCAGCTCACGCTTTTGGGCGAGTTCCCCGCGGGCGGCCACACCAGAACGGTGCTGGAGGCCATCGGCACGGGCGAACGCACCTTCGCCGGCATCGCCGCCAAGGCGGGAGGAGCGTCCCCGCTCCCGTCAGGGACGCTCGCACCCATACTCGCCACGCTGACCGCGAAGCAGGTCGTCGCCGCCGAGCTCCCGCTGTCCACGCGGCAGGACACGAAGAACCGGCGATACCGCGTCGCCGACCACTATCTCCGCTTCTGGCTGGCGTTCCTGCGGCGGGCGATCGGCGACAGCGAGCGTGGCCGTCCTGACCTGGCGCTGCGGCGCATCGAACGATCCTGGACGACCTGGCGGGGCCGGGCCGTCGAGCCTCTCGTCCGCGACACGCTCGCCAGGGCCCTGCCGGACGACACCTGGCCGGAGACGGAGGAGGTCGGCGGTTGGTGGAACCGCCGGAACAACCCCGAGATCGACCTCGTCGGCGCGGACAAGGGCCCTGTCGCGGGGCGCGTGCACTTCGTCGGATTTATCAAGTGGCTCGACAACCGGCCGTTCGACCGCCACGACTACGACCAGCTCGTCCGCGCCGCCGCCGTCGTGCCCGGCACGAGCGACGACACCCCCCGCATCGCCGTCACACGCGCCGGCGCGGCGCCCGATCTGCCGCTGGATCAGGTCTGGCGGCCGGACGACCTGCTCGCCGCCTGGGCGGGTTGAGAGTCATGACGCCTGATGCACACCGTCGCACCAGTTCTCCACAGGTGCGAGCCTTCCCCGTCCCCCGGCGGGGAAGGCTCGTCACACAGGGAGGCCATGCTTGACACCCCTGTCGTGGTGGGCCAATCTTCCCTACTTTGACAGTAGTGTCAAAAATGCGAGCCCCGCTCAGGAGGCACGTTCGGCGGACGTCAACGGGGCCGCGATCGACTCCAGGCTCCTGCGCTCGGCCTTGACCCCGAGGAACACCTCCACCAGCCCCGCCGCGATCATCACCACGCCGCCGATCGCGAACGCGAGCGCCGTGTCCCCCGGCACCCCGCTCTCCACCAGCGTGGAGAAGACCAGCGGGCCCGCGATGCCGCCCGCCGCCGTCCCGACCGCGAAGAAGAACGCGATGGCCAGCGCCCTGGTCTCCATGGGGAAGATCTCACTGACCGTCAGGTACGCCGAGCTCGCCCCCGCCGAGGCCACGAACAGCACCGCCGACCAGCACGCCGTCAGCGTCACCGCGGTGAGCACGCCCTGGTCGAACAGCCACGCGGTGCCCAGCAGGAGTACCCCCGACCCGATGTAGCAGGCCGAGATCATCGGGATGCGGCCGACGGTGTCGAAGAGGTGGCCGAGCAGCAGCGGCCCGAGGAAGTTGCCCACCGCGATGACCGCGAAGTAATAGCCGGTGTGCGTGTCGATCTGGAAGAACGTCGACAGGATCTGCGCGTACCCGAACGTGATCGCGTTGTAGAGGAACGCCTGCCCGATGAAGAGCGACAGCCCGAGCACCGTGCGCTTGGGGTAGAGGGCGACCATCGTGTGCGCGATGCGGACGAACCCGATCGACTTGCGCTGGTGCACGGTGATCTCGTACTCGGGCTCACGCAGTCTCTCGGGGCCGATCTCGCGTTCGACGCCCTCGACGATCTGCTCGGCGTCGCGACCGCGGCCGTGGATGAACAACCAGCGCGGGCTCTCCGGCACGTGCCGGCGCACCAGCAGGATGGCCAGCCCCAGCACCACGCCCAGCCCGAACGCGACCCGCCAGCCGATGTTGACCGGCAGGTCGTTGAGCAGCGGCACGGTCAGCAGCGCGCCACCCGCCGCGCCGAGCCAGTAGCTGCCGTTGATGATGATGTCGATGCGACCCCGGTGCCGGCTCGGGATGAGCTCGTCGATGGCCGAGTTGATGGCCGCGTACTCGCCGCCGATGCCGAAGCCCGTCATGAACCGGAACAGGAAGAACCACCACGCGCTGAACGAGAACGCCGTCATCAGCGTGGCCACCAGGTAGACGACCAGCGTGATGATGAAGAGCTTCTTCCTGCCGTACCGGTCGGTCAGCCAGCCGAAGAACAGCGCCCCCGCGCAGGCCCCGGCCACGTAGAGCGCGGCCGCCACGCCCGCGACCTGCGCCTGGGTGATGTCCAGGCCGCTGCCCGGCTTGGCCAGCTGGGCGGACAGGTTACCGACGATGGTGACCTCGAGCCCGTCGAGGATCCAGACGGTGCCCAGCCCGATGACGATCATCCAGTGCCAGCGGGACCATGGCAGCCGGTCCAGCCGCGCGGGCACCTTGGTGGTGACGGTGCCGGTCTCCACGTCGCTCATACCGACCTTCGGATACCCGGAAGACGACCGGCAAACGTGGCCTATCCGCTGGGCTTCACGGCCTCGACGAGTTCCGTCCGCGCCCACGGGCCGCCGTACCAGTGGCGCCAGCCCAGGTCGCGCCGCCGCACGTCCCGCGCGCCGAGCCGGCGCAGGGCCGCCTCGTACGCCGCGGAGTGCCGCACGTCGGCGGCGACCAGCACCACCCCGCCCGGCCGCAGCACCCGGCACGCCTCCTCGACGGCCCGCTCCCCCACGGACGGCGTGCGCCCGCAGACCACCACGTCGAACACGCCGTCCTCGAACGGCAGGTCACGCGGGTCGGCCGTGACCATCTCCACCCGGTCGGCGAGCCCTTCGGCCTCCGCGTTCGCCCGCGCGGCGCGCCCCCGCCTCCGGTCGACGCCGGCGGCCCGGCCGGTCTCCAGCCGCCGGGCCGCGAGCAGCAGCACGGCGCCCCGCCCGCAGCCCAGGTCGAGCAGCCGCTCGTCACCGCGCAGCCGTCGCAGCTCCTCGTGCCAGACGGCGAACCTGCCGCGCCGCGTCGTGTAGAGCTGGCTCGCGGCGCTGGCCAGCGTGTACAGAGCCCCGAACAGGAAGACGACGCCCGGTGCTGGCACGTCGAGGACGAGCGAGACCGCCGCGAGCGCCAGCAGCAGGACCGCTCCGGCGAGCAGCCCGGCCAGGGCCCAGGGGGCGTCGAACCCGTAACTGCCGTGTCGTCTGTGCATGGTCACGTGGGAGCCCAAGGTGGTTTTGACGGGGAATTGACAGGCCCCTTCCCCTTCGTACCGGCTCTCACGCACATCCCATTACTAAGGTCTCTGGGATCGGCACACAACGGGGGTTCGGCCGGCATGACGGAGAAAGAGCGAGATTTCGGCCTGGGCGCGAGCATCGTGCTGACAGTCGCCTCGACCGTGTTGTGGGGAGTCGCGCACATCGCCACGGAGCGCCGCAAGAGCGGCGTGGCTCTCATGGCGGCGTACGTGCTGATGCTGGCGGGCGCCCTGACCGTGTTCACGGCGTTCAGCGTCAACCTGCTGTCGCTGGCCGTGCAGCCGCGCTGGATGACCGTGCTCACCGTCGCCCTGGTGGTGATCGCGCTGGCCTGGATCACGGTGATCGTCTGGTCGTTCCTCCTCGTCCGGCCTCCGCGCTCCGACCTCGTCGGCCGCGTGCTGACCACCACGCTCACCATCGCCCTCTGCGCACTCGTCCTGGCCCCCACCGCGTACGCCACCCGCCTGGCCTACGTCTCGCGCGACGTCGTGAACACGCTGTTCACCCCCGGCGACAGCACCGCGCCCGTCCTCGCCCACGACCCCTGGAACGGCGCCGAGCGAGTGAACTTCCTGCTCCTCGGCGGCGACTCGGCCCCCGGCCGTCCGGGGGTGCGCACCGACAGCATGACCGTGGCGAGCGTGGCCGTCGACAGTGGCGCGACCGTGCTGTTCGGCCTGCCGCGCAACCTGCAGCGCGTGCCGCTGCCCAAGGGCCCGGCCAGGGACCGCTTCCCGTGGGGCTTCACCGGCACCGGCCCCGACACCCCCGGCCTGCTCAACGAGATCTACCAGTACGGCGAGGACCACCCCGAAGTGGTGCCGGGCGTGCCGAAGGGCAGGCGCGGCGCGGAGCTGATCAAGCAGACCATCGGCGGCATCCTCGGCATCCCCGTGCACTTCCACGCCATGGTGGACATGAAGGGCTTCGCCGAGATCGTGGACGCCATGGGCGGCGTCCGCGTCACCATCAAGGAGCCCATCGTCTACGGCAAGTACCGCGAGGGCATGCTCCCGGCCGGCACCCGCAAGCTGTCGGGCGAGGAGGCCCTCTGGTACGGCCGCTCCCGCACCGACAGCGACGACTACGTCCGCATGGGACGTCAGAAGTGCCTGCTCAACGCGGTCGCCAAGCAGGCCGACCCGATCACGGTGCTCAACAGCTTCGAGCGCCTGGCCGCGGCCACGAAGCGGGCCATCTCCACCGACCTGCCGCAGGACCTCCTGCCGGCCGTCATCGACCTGTCGCAGCGGGTCAAGGACGCCCGGATCCGCAGCCTCAACTTCGTCCCGCCGCTGGTCAAC
Organism: Nonomuraea aridisoli; assembly: GCF_003236395.1. Classification (GTDB taxonomy): domain Bacteria; phylum Actinomycetota; class Actinomycetes; order Streptosporangiales; family Streptosporangiaceae; genus Nonomuraea; species Nonomuraea aridisoli. The sequence continues at coordinate 52,650 of NZ_POUD01000014.1, forward strand.
ACCGCGAGCCCGGACTGGTACTTCATCCGCCGCACGGTCCGCGAGGCCCTGCGGGAGCAGGACCGGCCGCGCCGCGCCCTGGCGGGGCCGCGTACGCCGTCGGCCGGCCACGACGCCCCGGTCAACCTCGACGCGACCTGCCGCTAGGCCGTCCCGCCCCGGCCTGGCCGGATTCGGTGTTCTCCCGTGCACGGAGTGTGGCATGATGGTGACCGTTCTCAACGGAAACGATTTTCATCCTCACCCTGGAGGACGCAGTGAGAGTGGCGTTCGTCGGCAAGGGCGGCAGCGGCAAGACGACGATGTCGGCCCTGTTCGCGAGACACGTGGCGAGCCAGGGCGCTCCGGTGGTCGCCATCGACGCCGACATCAACCAGCATCTGGCCCTCGTACTCGGTCTCGACCGGCAGCCCGAGCCTCTCGGCGCCCACCTCACCGAGATCAAGGAGCGCCTGCGCGGCACCAATCCGCGCATCCCGTCGGCCGAGGCCATGGTCAAGACGACCCCGCCGGGGCGCGGCTCCACGCTGCTGAGCTTCGACGACCTGGCCGGCGACCCGCTCGGCCTCTCCACCCCTGACGGGCTGCGCCTGCTGGCGACCGGGCCCTTCAGCGACGACGACCTCGGCGTGGCCTGCTACCACTCCAAGGTCGGCGCGGTCGAGCTGCTGCTCAACCACCTGGTCGACGGGCCCGGCGAATACGTCGTGGTCGACATGACCGCCGGGGCCGACTCGTTCGCCTCCGGCCTGTTCACCCGCTTCGACATGACGTTCCTCGTCGCCGAGCCGACCCGGCAGGGCGTGAGCGTCTACCGGCAGTACCGCGACTACGCCGCCCAGTACGACGTCGCGCTCGCCGTGGTCGGCAACAAGGTGCACGGCCCGTCCGACGTCGACTTCCTGCGCGAGCACGCGGGCGACGACCTGCTCACCTGGATGGAGCACTCCGCCGCCGTCCGGGCCCTGGAGCAGGGCCGCCCGTTCGCCCTCGACGACCTGGAGCCGGTCAACGCCGACGCCCTCACCGTGTTGCGCAAGGCCCTCGACGAGCAGGAGAAGGACTGGGCGCGCTTCGGCCGCCAGACCGTCGAGTTCCACCTGCGCAACGCCCGCGCTTGGGGCAACGCGAAGACCGGCGTCGACCTCACCGAGCAGGTCGACCCCGAGTTCGTCTACGGCCCCTGACCACATGACTGTGCCCGGCGGGGATCTATGAGGCCGATCCCCGCCGATCTAGCGTCAGTTTCGACCCATTCGAGAGGAGACAGCATGTCGCTGACCGTTCCGAACGATCTGCTCGACCAGGCCAAGACCGGTGAGGTGGACGACGCGGCGTTCCTCGCCTGCGTCCGCGACTCCCTTCCCTACGCGTGGTCGCTGATCAGCGGCCTGGCCGAGCAGCGGGCGGAGACCGGGGCCGCGTTCGCCGACAACCAGGTGCCGCCGTCGTCGGAGGAGGAGCGCGGCCAGTTGCTGCGCTGCCTGGCGAGCGACGCGATGCGCGGTGCGCTGGAGCGCCACTTCGGCGTGCGGCTGGCGTTCCAGAACTGCCATCGGGTCGCGGTCTTCGACCCGGCGGCCACGCGGGCCCTGGCCGACTTCGTCACCCCGAGGGCCCAGATCCTCAACCAGAAGCCGGAGCTCGTGGACTGCTGAGCCCGTGACCGGCGGGCCGGCGCACCGGCCCGCCGGTCGTCCGGCCCGCTCAGCGCGGGAGCAGCGGCAGGACCTCGGCGCCGAAGCGGCGGATGTTCTCCAGGGTGCGCCGGTGCTCGCCGAGCCCCTCGACCATGAGGATCACGTGCTCGATCCCGGTGGCCTCCGCCGTGCGCGCGAGCGTCTCCGCGCAGTGCTCGGCCGAGCCCACGGGGTGGATGCGCGTCAGCAGGTCGACGTAGGCCGGCACGTCCCGCGACGGGCGCGGCCGCCCGTCCACCGGCACGTAGCCCGCGAGGCCCGGCTCGAGCCAGCGCGGCATCGTCCGCCTCAGCTCCCGCACCGCCGCCGCCGTCGAGTCGGCCACGTAGCCGACCCCCGCCGCCACGTGCCCCTTCGCGACGCCGCCGCGCGCCGCGTACGCCGCCACCATCGCGGCCTTGTCCTCGTCGCCGATGTGCATGCCGAGCAACATCGGCAGCCCGCGCTCGGCGGCCAGCGCCACGGTACCCTCGGACGTGCATGCGACCACCGGGCGCATTCGCGCGCCGGGCACCGGCTCGACCTCCCGGAAGCGGAAGAACTCCCCGTCGGCCGCGACCGGCCCGCCGGACAGCGCCCCGAGCAGCACGTCGAGCGACTCGGCGAACCCCCGCTCGTAGCGTTCGAGGCCGCTGCCGAAGACCTCCAGGTCCACCCACGGCCCGCCCCGGCCGACGCCCAGCGTGAACCGGCCGCCCGACAGGTGGTGCAGCATGGCCGCCTGCTCGGCCAGGGCCACGGGGTGCTGCGTGGCCAACACGCTGACGGCCGTGCCGAGGCCGATGCGCGACGTGCGCCCGGCGGCGACCGCGGCCAAAGTGGTGGCCGACGGGCACACGCCGTACGACATGAAGTGGTGCTCGGCGATCCAGGCGTCGGCGAAGCCGGCCTCCTCGGCCGCCGTGATCAGCTCGACGGCGTTCGCCAGCACCCGCCCGGGCTCCTGCCCGGGGAACCGCGCCGCGACGACGAAGATCCCGATGCGCATCGCCGCCTACCCGAACAGGCTCGCCTGGCCCTCGCCCACCAGCGGATCGCGGTGGAGCTTCAGGTGCCGCCAATCCGGCAGGTCGTCGAGGTACGACCACGACAGCCGGTGGTGGGGCGTCGGCCCCAGCCGGGCCAGGGCCTCCTGGTGCTGGGGCGAGGGGTAGCCGGCGTTGTCGGCGAAGCCGTACTCCTCGTAGCCGAGCGTCGCCATGTACGCGTCGCGCCGGACCTTGGCCAGCACGGACGCCGCCGCCACCGAGATGCTGGCCGCGTCGCCCTTGACCTCCAGCCGCACCGGCCAGGGCGCGCCGATGTAGTCGTGCTTGCCGTCGAGGATCACCGCGTCGGGGCGCACCGGCAGCGCCTCCAGCGCCCGGCGGGCGGCCCGGCGCAGCGCCTCGGTCATGCCGAGCGCGTCGATCTCGTCGTGGGTCGCCTCGCCGAAGCCGACGCCCGCCGCCCAGGCGGCCAGCTCGGCGGCGAGCGGCCCGCGCCGGGCCGCGGACAGCTGCTTGGAGTCGGTCAGCCCGGCGGGCGGCTCGGAAAGGTCGGTGACGACCGCGCAGACCGTGACGGGCCCGGCCCACGCGCCCCGCCCCACCTCGTCGACGCCCGCGACCGTGCGGGTGCTCGGCTGGGTGAGCAGGAGGTGCTCGATGTCGTACGTCGGCGCCATGCCGCCAGACGCTATCGCGTCCCGGCGCCGGTCACTCCCCGAACGACCGGCCCACCGAGCTGCCCCGCGAGCGCATCGGGAAGTCGCCCAGCGGATCCTCGTCGGCCGGCGGGGCGCCGCGCGACCGGTCGGCCAGGCGTACCGGATCGAGGTCGGCGGCGATGAGGCGGGCGGCCACGTGGACGGCGCGCAGCGTCACCGACACCGACGGCCGGTGCACGCTGGACCCGCGCGCGACCGCGTGCACCTCCCGCGCGACCGGGTTGCCGGGGAAGCGCCGTACGGCCAGCCCGCGCACCCCGGCGGCCAGCGCCAGCGCGGGCACGGCGGCGATGCCGATGCCCTTGGCGACGAGCGACAGGATCGTCCCCAGGCCCTCGAACTCCCACGGCGTCGGCCGGGTGCCGCCCACGTCCACCAGCAGCCGGTCCACGGCCAGGCGGGAGGGCTCGCCGTCGGGCGTCGCCATCCACGGCTCGTCGCGCAGCTCGCGCAGGTCGAGCGGCACGTCGGGGTCGGCCAGGCGGTGCTTGCGCGGCACCACCAGCACCAGCGGGTCGTGCAAGAGCGGGAAGACGCGCAGGCTCTCGCTGTCGCGGACGCGGCCGTACCAGTCGTCCACGAGGGCGATGTCCACCTCGCCCGACTGCACCTCGCGCATGCCGCGCCCTGACCTGCTCTGCCCGAGCCGCAGGGTCAGCTCCTCGTGGCGGCGCAGTGATCGCGCGAGCGCGGGGGCGAATGCCACGGCCGCTGTGGGGAAGGCGGTGACGACGACCCGGCCGGACGGCTTGCCCGCGTGCGCGGACAGATCGGACTCGGCCTCCTCGACCATCGAGAGGATGCGCTCGGCGTGCATGACCAGGCGGCGGCCGGCGTCGGTGAGCTCGGCGCTGCGCGCGGTGCGGTCGATCAGGGCCGTGCCGGTCTCGCGTTCGAGGGCGACGAGTTGTTGTGAGACGGCCGACGGACTGTAGCCGAGAGACTCCGCGGTCGCGGCGATGCTGCCCTTTCTCGCGAACTCGCAGATCAGGACCAAACGGCGCAATTCCAGCATCAGACTTCCTTATGCCTACCCACGAAAAGCCTCGCTTGTGCTGATGCCTTCATCCAATCACGCTGGGAACGTGACAAACATGGCCGTAACTCTTTCCGCCACTTTGGCGGCGAACGAAGACATCGACCGAAGACGGCGCGCCGGGGAACGCGTGCTGCACCTGGCCTTCGGTGAGGCCGGTCTGCCCGTCCACCCGGCGCTGCGCGACAAGCTGGCCGCCGCGTCAGAACGCAACGGCTACGGGCCGGTCGCGGGGACGTCCGGGCTGCGAGCCGCGGCGGCGGGCTACTGGACACGACGGGGGCTCCCCACCGACCCCGACCTGGTCGTCAGCGGACCGGGCAGCAAGTCCCTGCTGTACGGGCTGCTGCTGGCGATCGGCGGCGACATCGTCCTGCCCATGCCCAGCTGGGTCAGCTACGCGGCGCAGGCGGACCTGGTGGGCGCACGTCCCATCCTGGTGCCCGCACCACCAGGAGAGGGCGGGGTGCCCGACCCGGACCTCGTCGCGGAAGAGGTGCGCCGCGCCCGCGCGGCGGGCAGGACCGTGAGCTCCCTGCTGGTGACGCTGCCCGACAACCCCACGGGACGCCTGGCCACGCCGGAGACCGTCGCGCGCCTGGTGGACGTCGCCAGGGAGCTCGACCTGACGATCATCTCCGACGAGATCTACCGCGACCTCGTGCACGACCCGGCGCTGCCGTACACGTCGCCGGCCGACCTCGCGCCCGAGCGGACGCTCGTGACGACCGGGCTGAGCAAGAGCCTCGCGCTCGGCGGCTGGCGGATCGGCGTCGCCCGGCTCCCCGAAGGCGGTCATGACCTGCGCGCGCGGCTGCTCGCGGTGGCCAGCGAGATCTGGTCGGCCCCCGCGGCCCCCGTGCAGGAGGCGGCGGCGTACGCCTTCGGCGACCCGCCCGAGCTGACCGAGCGCATCGCGAGCAGCCGGCGGCTGCACGGCGTGGTGGCGCGGGCGGTCCACGAGCGTTTCGTGGCGGCCGGCGCCCGCGTGGACGCCCCCCAGGGCGGCTTCTACCTCTACCCCGACCTGAGCCACCTGCGGCTCGGCGGATCCGCCGAGCTCACCAAGATCCTGCTGGAGGAGCACGGCATCGGGGTGCTGCCCGGGCACGCCTTCGGCGACGACCCCGCGGCGGCCCGCGTCCGCGTCGCGGTGAGCCTGCTCTACGGCGACACGGCCGAGGAGCGCATGGCCGCTCTGGCCAGCCCGGACCCCCTGCGGCTGCCGTGGATCGCGCAGAATCTCGACTTCCTCACGACCGGTCTGAGGGAGCTGTCGCTGACCCGGCGCGGCACCGCCGGAGCGCTGGCCGCGACGCCAAGTCACGGTTAGGCGAATCTTTTCCCAAGAGCAGGTTTACCGTTCCCCAAAAGGGGCCTCTGACCTGCGGAAACACCCGGCCCGCGTAACTAGGTAAAAGATCTCCCGAACTGCATGGTTACGCGCACCCCCACCTCCCTCCATCATGTGCACATGCCCGCACTCGTCACCCTGTCCGGGCGCTCCGTGCGCCTGGAACCTCTCAGCCTCGCGGCGGTCGATGACCTCGTCGCCGCGGCGAGTGAAGACCGCTCCACCTATGCCTTCACTCGGGTCCCGGATGGCCGGGACGAGGTGGTCTCCTACGTGGAGGCCGCCCTGGCTGAGCAGGCGGAGGGACGCACTTTGCCCTTCGCCATCCGGTGGCTGAACACCGACCGCGTGGTCGGTGCCACCCGTCTCATGCACCTGGAGTACTGGCAGGGCCCCATGCCCTGGCCGCCGGGTACTCGCGGTGCGGTGGGCGACATCCCGTCCGTGGCGGACATCGGTTACACCTGGCTGGGCGCGAGCGCCCAGGGCACGGGGGTCAACCGGGAGAGCAAGTTCCTCCTGCTCTCACATGCTTTCGACACGTGGGACGTCCACCGCATCACCCTGAAGGCAGACGTACGCAACACCAGATCCCGGGCCGCCATCGAGGCCCTCGGCGCACACTTCGACGGGGTGCGGCGAGCGGACAGCCGAGGCGCCGACAACACGGTCCGAGATACCGCGTTCTACTCGATCCTGAACTCCGAATGGCCGGCCGTGCGTGAGCGGCTGGCCCTGCGGCTCGGACTGGTCGAGGCAGCCTGAGAAAACGTCCACGAGGCCCCGCCCTGATTTCAGGGCGGGGCCGGTATTTTTTCCCGCCTTCGCGCGCTCTACATGACACACGCCCCCGCGATGCGTGTCACGACCGGCGACACCAGCATCCGAGGGCGAGCTCAACAGCGGATCAACGGCGGATCAACGCTTCGATGAACGATCATCCGGCGATCTAGGTGACATGTAGTGATAGATCTATCATTTGGTAACAAATCGTTCCATTGGCTTGGAGACATACGGCATGGCTGGTCAGAGCGGTGAGGGCGGGCTGAGGTTCGCCGTGCTCGGTCCTGTCCGCGCGTGGCGAGACGGCGGGGAGCTCGACCTCGGCACCCCGCTGCAGCGCTCCATCCTCGGCATGCTGCTCCTGCGCGAAGGCCACGCGGTCACCCCCAACGAGATGATCGACGCGGTCTGGGGCGAGGAGGCCCCGCCGCGGGCCCTCGGCGCGCTGCGCACGTACGTCTCCAGGCTGCGCACGGTCCTCGAGCCCGACCGGCCCGCGCGCTCGCGTCCCGAGCTGCTCACCTCCATCGGCCGCGGCTACGCGCTGCGCCTGCCCGCCGACGCCCTCGACCTGACCCGCTTCGAACGCAGCGTCGCCGAGGCCGAGTCCGCCAGGAAGGCCGGCCGCCTGGGCGAGGCCGCCCGGTGCCTGCGGGCCGCGCTCGCGCTCTTCGAGGGCGAGCCGCTGGCCGGCGCAGTCGGCCCGTACGCCGAGCACCAGCGCGACCGGCTGGTCGAGCGGCGCATCAGCGTCATCGAGACGCTCATGGACGTCGACCTGGAGCTGGGCAACCACGCCAAGGTCGTCTCCGAGCTGATCGCCCTGACCGCCGACCACCCGCTGCGCGAACGCCTGCGCGCCCAGCTCATGCTGGCCTACTACCGCTGCGGCCGGCAGGGCGACGCCCTCAACGTGTTCACCGAGACGCGCGAGGCCCTGATCGAGGAGCTCGGCATCGAGCCGGGCCGCGAGCTGAGCGCCCTGCACCAGCGCATCCTGGCCGCCGACCCGACGCTCGCCCTGCCCGAGCAGCCCGCCGAGCAGTCCGCCGAGCTGCCGGCCGAGCCGGCCACCGACGAGGAGGAGCAGCCGGCGCCCGCGCGCGAGCTGCCCCGCCCCGCCCAGCTGCCCGCCGCCGTCAGCGACTTCACCGGCCGCAAGGAGCTCGCCGTACGCCTGCGCACGCTGCTGTCGGCCCAGTCGTCGGCGCTCTCGTCGGAGGGCGTGCCGCTGGTGGCGATCTCCGGCATCGGCGGCGTCGGCAAGACCGCGCTCGCCGTGCACGTCGCCCACCTGCTCGACGACGCCTTCCCCGACGGCCAGCTCTACGCCGACCTGCGCGGCTACAGCGACGAGGCCACCGCGCCCGAGTCGGCGCTCGGCGGCTTCCTGCGCGCGCTCGGCATCCCGCCCGACGTGATCCCCGAGGGCCTCGCCGAGCGCTCCGCCCTCTACCGCTCGATCCTGGCCGACCGGCGCATCCTCGTGCTGCTGGACAACGCCCGCGACGCCGAGCAGGTCAGCCCGCTGCTGCCCGGCTCCCCCGGGTGCGCGGCCATCGTGACCAGCCGCGTCAAGCTGGCCGACCTGCCCTCGGCGCGGCTCGTCGACCTCGACGTGATGGAGCCGGACGAGGCCCTGTCGCTGTTCGCCGCGGTGGCCGGGGCCGAGCGCGTCTCGGCCGAGCACGGCGCGGCCATGGACGTGGTCGCCGCCTGCGGCTTCCTGCCGCTGGCCGTCCGCATCGTGGCCGCCCGGCTGGCCGCGCGGCCCTCGTGGACGGTCGCCTCGCTGGTGCCGCGGCTGGCCGACGAGCAGCGCCGCCTCGACGAGCTCAAGGTCGGCACCATGGCCGTCGAGGCCACCTTCGCCCTCGGCTACGGCCAGCTGGAGGCCGCGCAGGCGCGCGCGTTCCGGCTGCTGTCGCTGCCCAACGGGCCCGACATCTCCGCGGGCGCGGCGGCGGCGGTGTTGTCGATGAGCGCGTTCGAGGCCGAGGAGGTGCTGGAGTCGCTCGTGGACGCGAGCCTCCTGGAGGCCCCAGGGCCCGGCCGCTACCGCTTCCACGACCTGCTCAAGCTCTTCGCCCGGCGGGTGCTCGACCGCACCGAACGCCCCCAGGCCAAGACGATGGCGCTGCGCCGCCTGCTCGGCTTCTACCTGGCCTCCGCCCAGTCGGCGCACCGCCTGGCCTACGAGGGCAGCATGATCCCCGGCAACCTGGTGGTGGTCGGCAGCGGCCGGACCTTCCACTCCGCCGACGAGGCCGTGGCCTGGCTGCTGGCCGAGGGCGACTCCTTGTTCGCCGCCATCAACCAGGCCGCCGTGGCGGCGCGTACCGCCGAGCAGCTGCTGCCCGCCGCCGACCTGCTGCTGGCCATGGAGCCGCTGCTGGAGTCGGGCACCCACACGCGCGAGTTCGACCAGGGCACCCGCGCCGTGCTGGCCGCCGCCCGGCGGATCGGCGACCAGGCCGCCGAGCTGCGCGCCGGCTACGTGCTGGGCCGCGTCATGTTCGCCGGCAACCGGCTCAAGGAGGCCGAGGAGCACTTCAGGACCGCGTACGAGCTGTCGCTGGCCCGCGGCGAGAAGATCGTCACCGGCGAGGTGCTGAACGCCCTGGCCGTCGTCGTGGGCCGGCAGCGCCGCCACACCGAGGCCCTGGCCCTGTTCGACTCGGCCATGGGCTTCTACCGCGACAACGACGTGCCCGCCGGCGAGGCGCTGGTGCTCAGCTACTCCGCCCGCGAGCACCTGGGCCTCGGCCGCCCCGAGGACGCCATCGCCGCCGCGGAGAAGGGCCTGGCCATCTTCACCGAGATCGGCAGCGGCGCCGGCACCGCCCGGGCCCGCTACCACCTCGGCATCGTCCTGTCGCGCGTCGGCCGGCTCACCGAGGCCGTCCACCACCACGCCGAGTGCCTGGCGTTCTTCCGGGCGAGCAAGCAGCGCGTCTGGGAGCAGCGGGTGTGCTCGCGGCTGGCCGAGACGTTCATCGCCGCCGAGCGCTACCCCGACGCCGTGCGCCACGCCGAGCAGGCCCTCGTGGTCTCGCGCGAGATCGGCCACCCGTACGGCGAGGCGTTGTCCCTCACCGTGCTCGGCAAGGCGCTGAGCGGTCTCGGCAACACGACGAGGAGCCTCGACTGCCTACGGCAGGCCTTCGAGATCTTCTCCCGGCTCGGCGCTCCCGAGGCCGGCGACCTCAAGGTCCTGCTCGACGGCGTCCCCACCGCCGACGACACCGCCGACACCACCGCCGACGACACCGTCAGCGCCGTCGGCGAGCCCGTCGTCGAGTCCTGAGTACAGCTCGTCGTCCAGACGTGTCATCCACACATGGTTGATCAAGGCTGTCCTTGGGGAGTCACGATGTCCCTCGCGTTTCCCTCGAGTTCCTGGTCGACGGTCGTCAGCCCGGCCGGCCATCCTTACCGCCGCGCGTCGCCAGGGGGCCCGGTCATCCGGATGCTCCGCGCGGCGGCTAGCCGCCTCACACAGACGACCGGCCGGACCTGACACGGCCCTCGAACCCCCCAGGGCCGTGCCGTGCCCCACACCCTCCACCCGCGGAGTCAACGTCGAATCAACGCCGGATCAAAGCAGGAAGAATCCCTCGGCGATGAGCGGCCTGACCGCGTCGGCGTCGGGGATCTCGCCACCGCCGACCAGCTCGGCGATCACGTTGAGCAGGGGCCCGAGCGCCAGCTGGCCGTCGCACACGCCCGCCAGCGCGGCCTCCACCGTGCCGACCTCCCGGCTGCGGCGCAGGCCCTGCGTCTGGCGGAGGACGATGCGGATCGGGTCCTCCGCGCCCGGCAGCCCGATGCGCTCGTCGAGCAGCCCGTCGGCGGTGCGCAGCAGCGCCGACTCCAGCCCGGTCGCCCGGTGCGCGGTCGCGACGGCGTCGAGCACGGAGTCGACGTAGTCGCCGACCGGGAGCACGACCTGGTGGTCGAGGTGCTCGACGCGGACGACCGGGTCGAGGGTCCCGGAGTTGCGCATGGTGATCCAGCCGAAGCCGACGCCCTCGACCCGCTGCTCGTCGAACCAGGCCAGCCAGCGGTCGTAGTGGTCGGCGTAGGCGCGGGTGCCCTGCTCGGCGGCGTCCCTGAGCCACAGCTCGACGTATTCGGCCGGGTCCTGCACGTCGCGCTGGACGATCCAGGCGTCGCAGCCGGTCTCGCTCAGCCAGCCGCCCACCCGGTCGTGCCAGTCCTCGCCCTCGACGTGCAGCCAGTTGGCCAGGAAGTGCGCCTGGCCGCCGGGGGCGAGGCGGGCCGGCGTGCGCTTGATGAGGTCGCGGCAGAAGGCGTCGCCGTCGGCGCCCGTCTCGCGGTAGGTCAGCGTCCGCTCGCCGGGAGGTGCGACGACGAACGGCGGATTGCTCACGACCAGGTCGAACAGCTCGCCCTCGACGGGTTCGTACATCGAGCCGGCGCGCGCGTCGACGCCCGAGACGCCGGACAACGCCCAGCTCAGCCGGGCCAGCTCCAGGGCCCGCGGGTTGACGTCGGTGGCGACGATCCGCTCGGCGCGCCCGGCCAGGTGAAGCACCTGCACGCCGCAGCCCGTGCCGAGGTCGAGCGCGCGGCCCACGGGGCGGCGGGTGACGAGCTGGGCGAGGTTGGCCGAGGCCCCGCCGGCCCCCACGACGTGGTCGGGGCGGAGCGCGGGGTCGCCGGGGCGTACTTTCCGGTCGGAGACGACGTAGCCGCCCGTCTCCCACGGCTGCAGATGCACGGTCGCGCTCACCTGGTCGCCGTCCACCGTGACCAGCCCCGACTCCAGCACCTCCGGCGCGACGCCCTTGACCGGCACCGCGACGCCCAGCCACCACAGCCGGATCAGCGTGGCCAGCGGGTCGCCGTCGGCGGTGGCGCGCAACGCCGGCACCAGCTCCTCACGGGCCAGCGCCGAGGCGGCCACGGTGCCGAGCCGCTCGCGTACGCCGTCGATCGTGTAACCGGACCGAAGGAGATGATCGCGCAGTCGTTCCACGAGTCCATCCTTTCACCGCGGACCCGTACGGATGATCCGATACCGGCAGTGCTCAGACTGTTACCCGCGTACCCAAGAGTTCTGCAAGCGGAGAACAAGTCGCGCAGGATATCTCTAGTGAGGTCACCACGTCACACGAGGAGCGGACCATGCTGATCCCGTGCTTGGCCTGTGAGTCCAGGTTCGGCCCCGACGAGTACTTCAGCGCCTGCTCCGACTACAACCGCGGCCTGGACCTGGTGTCCTGGACGTGCCCGACGTGCGGCAACCGCGACGACCTGCGTGTGCTGCCCGGGGAGCTGGGGTTCGGCTACCCCCACCGGGGCAGGTTCGACGTGCACGACCGGCTGCGCGTGCCCGGTCTGCGCAGGCATCGGGGGGACCTGCGGCTCGACATCTCGCTCGACCACGCGAGTTGGCACGTTCCCACGAGGGTCCGGCAGCACGTCTGACAGGGCCGGGAAAAATCAGGCCGGGGGCTGGCGCAGGCTCTGCCAGGCCGCCTCGCCGAGGCCCTTGATCTCCTCGTCGGTGGGCGTGTGGGCGCCGGCGAACCAGAGCCGGCACATCTCCTGCGCCGGGCCGAGCCAGAGCACGTAGCACATCGTGGCGTGGACGGGCTGGAGCAGGCCGTTCTTCATGTGCGGCCGCCACCAGTCGGAGACCTTCTTGAAGAACCCGCGCCGCGCCTCGGCCACCTCGGCGCCGCCCGGCTCGTGCTTGCGCGGGGGTCGCTCGCTGATCAGCAGCCTGGCGCGCTCGGGGTGCTCGCCCGCCCAGCGCATGTGGAAGGCCACCACGGCCTCGATGCCGGCGCGGGCGTCGTCGTGGCTCACCAGCTCGGCCAGGAAGGCTTCCTGGTAGGCGGTGAGGATCTCGGCGTACAGGACCCCGAAGACGTGCTCTTTGCTGGCGAAGTGGTGGTAGAAACTGCCGACGCTGACGCCGCTTTCCTCACGCAGGCTGGCCAGGGTGGTGGCGGAGACGCCGTCCTGGCTGAAGCGGCGGAGGGCGCCCTCGATGATGCGGGTCCGGCCGTCGCGTCCGTTCTTGACACTCTTCACACTGTCAATGGTGTGCCACCAGAACCTTGTTCCGCAAATGCATGGGCCTGGTCGAGCATAGCGAGGACTTCCACCGAACCGGAACTCACCCTCATCTCCGCGTCCGGCCAGCGCCTGCGGATGAGCCGGAGCGCACGCCGGTTCTCGCCCATGACGTCCATGCCCACGGTCCTCGCGCCCCGTACGGACGCCCGCACCAGCAGGGTGTCGATCAGCCGGCGGCCGATGCCGCACCCCTGCCAGGCGTCGGTGACCACGACCGCGATCTCCACGTCGGCGCAGCCGCCCCGGTAGCTCATGGCGTGGCCGACGATCTCGCCGGCGTCGGTGATGGCGACGAGCGCGTCGCGGCGCTCGTCCACGGCGAGCAGCGTGCGCGCCAGGCCGGGGATCCTGCCGCCGGTGAAGAAGCGGAAGGTCTGCGTGCGCGGGGACAGCCCGGCGAGGAAGTGCCCGATCCGTTCCTCGTCGTCGGGACGTGCCGGACGGATCTGAGTTCGTTCCATGGACTCAGCCTGAACGCCGAATCCTGGGTCTGTCAAATGAACTCAGGTATGATTGAGGGATGAACGTTCCCTTCCGGGTGGCCAACTGCTCGATCGAGCGCACCCTGGGCATCGTCGGGGAGAAGTGGACCTTCCTCGTGCTACGCGAGGCGTTCAACGGCGTACGCAGGTTCGCCGACATGCAGGCCAACACCGGCGCCCCCCGGCAGGTGCTCAGCGCCCGCCTCGCCCGGCTGGTCGACGAGGGCCTGCTCCGCAAGGAGCCCTACCGCGAGCCGGGGCAGCGCCAGCGCGACGAATACCGGCTCACAGAGAAGGGGCTCGAGCTCTTTCCGCTTCTCGTCGCGCTCATGCACTGGGGCGACAAGCACCTCGCCGGCGCCGACGGCCCGCCCGTGATGCTCACCCACCGCGACTGCGGCGCCCCCATCGAGCTGCACACCCGCTGCGCCGAGGGCCACGAGGTCGGCGGCCCGCGCGAGGTTACGCGCCTGCCCGGCCCCGGCGCCGTCCCCAAGAGCGCCTGAGCAGGGCGGTCGCGTACGGGGGCACCCATGCCGGTGCCTACCCTGGAAGGCGTGTACCGGTTCCTGCTGACGCCCCGATGGCTCGCCCTGCACGTCGTGGTGCTGCTGGTCATCCCCGCCTTCGTGCTGCTCGGGCAGTGGCAGTTCGGGCGCTTCGAGGAACGTTCGGCCAACAGCGAGCGGGTGACCGCCAACATCGAGGCCCCGCCCGTGCCGCTGGAGCGCCTGGCGGCCCCCGGGCGGCCGGTCCGGCAGGACGACCGGTTCAGGAAGGTCACGGTCGCCGGCACGTACGACCCGGCGCACGCCCTCGTCGTACGCCGCCGCCCCCAGGAGGGGCGCAACGGCTTCTACGTCCTCACCCCGCTGGTCACCGGCGCCGGCACGGCCGTGATCGTCAACCGCGGCTGGGTGCCCGCTGTCTGTTATACACGTCTGACGCTGCCGACGATCTTACGCGTGTAGAT
>NZ_POUD01000150.1 GCF_003236395.1 Nonomuraea aridisoli
CCCCACAGGCGCCCAGCCCGCGCAGGACCCCCACCCGCCCAAAGGCGTTCGCGCCGTGCGGACCTGCAGCTTCTTGGTGACGGCTGCGTCGCGTACGGTGGTCAGCCGACCCGGCCCGGCTTACAGTGAGCCTGTGGATGACCTCATGCCCACGTCCGCCTCGCCGCGCACCGGCCGTGGCTACCCGCTGGCCGTGACGGTGGCGGGAGCGCTCCTGATGTGCTGCGCGGTCCTGCCGTGGGCCGGGTTGCAGGCGACCAGCAGCCTCATCGGCGGCAGCGTGACCGGCGACGTCCGCGGTGTCGACGACGTGTACGGCGTCTACACCCTGGTCACCGGCCTGGCGGCGGTGGCCTGCGGGGTGGCCGGCCTGCGCGGTCACCCGCGGCTGGCCGCCCTGGCCGTGGTGCCCGGCGGCGTGGCGGTGCTGCTGCTGGTGCTGTTCGTGAGCCAGGGCAGCGGCCTGCGCGACCGCGTCTCGATCCACCTCGGCGACCTGCTGTCGATCGAGCCGGTGATCAGGTTCGGCTGGTTCGCCGCGCTGGCGAGCGCGACGGCGGTCGTCGTCCTCGCGCTGCTGACCCTCTTCCACCGCCGGCGCCCATGGCCCCGCGGCGCGGGGGCTCAGTCGTAGAAGCCGAGGCGGCGCAGCTGCTTGGGGTCGCGCTGCCAGTCTTTCGCCACGCTGATGCGCAGGTCGAGGTAGACGCGGGTGCCGAGCAGCGCCTCGATCTGCTTGCGGGCCCTGGTGCCGACGTCGCGCAGCCGCTCGCCCTTGTGCCCGATGACGATCGCCTTCTGCGAGGGCCGTTCGACGAACATGTGGGCGTAGATGTCGAGCAGGTCGTCACGCCCCTCGCGGGGCAACATCTCGTCGACGACCACCGCGATCGAGTGGGGCAGCTCGTCGCGCACGCCCTCCAGCGCCGCCTCCCGGATCAGCTCCCCGACCAGGACCTGCTCCGGCTCGTCGGTCAGCCGGCCGCCCTCGTAGAGCGGCGGCGACTCCGGCATGTGCTCGATCAGCACGTCGGCCAGCACGTCGAGCTGCTCCCCCGACTGCGCCGAGACCGGCACGATCGCCGCGAACTCCGCCACCTGCGACACCGCGAGCAGCTGCTCGGCGATCTGCTCCTTGCTCGCCAGGTCGCACTTGGTCACCACCGCGATGACCGGTGTCTTCTTCACGGCCGACAGCTTGTCGGCGATGAACCGGTCGCCCTTGCCGATCGGCTCGTTGGCCGGCACGCAGAAACCGATCGCGTCGACCTCCGTCAGCGTGGACAGCACCAGGCTGTCGAGCCGCTCCCCGAGCAGTGTGCGGGGGCGGTGCAGGCCGGGGGTGTCGACGACGATGAGCTGGGCGTCAGGGCGGTGCACGATGCCCCTGATGACCCGCCTGGTCGTCTGCGGCTTGGACGAGGTGATCGCCACTTTCGTCCCGACCAGGGCGTTCATCAGCGTCGACTTGCCGACGTTCGGCCTCCCCACGAAGCAGGCGAATCCGGCGCGATGGCTGTCTGGCGAAGTCACATGTGCATTGTGTCCCATCAGCGGGCGTGTTCACGCCACCAGGCGAACGCCTGGGGGGACACCAGCGGCATCCAGGGGGTCGTGTCGAGCCCGGACACCTCGTGCTCGGCCGCCCACCGGAAGTCGTCGATCTCCACGCCGTCCGGCTCGGGCTCACCGGAGACGATCGTGCAGCCGTACGCGGCGATGACGTAGCCGACCTCGTGGCCGTTGGGGTAGACGGTGTGGAACTCGGGGCCGCCGTACACGCCGATCAGGCCGCGCACCTCGACGGCGATGCCGAGCTCCTCCTTCAGCTCCCTGACCACGGACTCCTCCGGCCGCTCGCCGGGGTCGACGCCGCCGCCGGGCGCCGCCCAGAGCCGTACGTCGCCGTGCCGGGCGAGCAGCAGCCGGCCCGCGTCGTCGAACACGAAACCGGACACCGACGGCAGCATGATCAGGTCAGTGCCGACCTTCTCGCGCAGCCGCGCGAGGAACGGGGACATCGGCATGTCAGCCCCGCAGGGTGCCGTCGGGACCGGCCACGAGCAGCGACTTGACGCCCAGCTCGGCGGCCACCGCCTCGTCGCCCGGGCTCGGCGCTCCCTCGCTCACCAGCGCGACGGCCTCCAGCGACCGCGCCCCGCTGGAGATCGCCATGGCCACCGCCACCTGCACCGCCGACAGGGTCAGGGCGTCCAGCGCCACGTTCGTGGCCGCGTACGTGCGGCCGGTCTCGTCGCGCACGGCGGCCCCCTCGGCCGAGCCGTTGCGCGCCCTGGCCGACCGCGCCAACGTGATGATCTTGCTGTCTTCAGGATCGAGAGTCACGGGAACAGGTTAGGCGCTCGCCATGGAGATGGCCGCATCCACCACCTGCCGGGTACGCCCGGCGTCCACGTCGTCCAGGCCCGTGTGCACCACCGACACCAGCGTGTCCCCCACCCGCGTCACCACGACGTCCAGCGCGTACGGGTAGCCGTTGAGGCGTCCGCGCAGCCGCGCCCCCACGCTTTCGTCGCCGACGTTCCCGATCGGCAGCTCCAGCAGCCGCAGGTGCGTCCCCGTGGCGGTCCGCACGGTCCGGCAGTCCCGCATCGCCCCGGCCAGCTCGTCGAGATGTCCGCCGGCCTGCGCGTCGGCGTACCGGGCCAGCCCCACCCCGGCCTGCTCGCCCAGCTCGTAACCGCGGTAGCTGACGGCCACCTGAGCGGTCAGCGCCTCGTCCGGCGCCCTGCCCCCGGCGGGCTCCAGCAGCGCCCGGCAGTCCTTGTCGCCCTTCACGAACGGCAGCCGCCACGCGGGCTCCGGCCTGACCGTGAAGCCCTCGGGCAGCTGCGGCCCCTTGCTGACCACCTCGTGCAGCTGCGCCATGGCGCGCGGGTCGTGGGCTTTCTCGGCTCCCCCGCATGCCGCCAGAACGCCGGTCACCAGCACTCCGGCGAAGATCCCCCGTTTTCGCCTCATGATCCCCCCTTTTGCCCGACAACCTCCCCTAGCGACGAATGCGACAACCCACCGAATACGCAAAAAGGGCGCCCCCGTCCGACTATTTCGGACGAGAGCACCCTTTACGCCGATCAGCGCCGCAGCCGGTCAACCGGCCAGGACGCTGTCGTCCCCCCAGGCGCGTCCTCGGGCCGCGAACCCCACCCGGCCCTCGGACGCTCCCCCTCGGGCACCCACCGCACTGGATGCCGTGAATTCAGAGTGCCGGACCCGGCTTGCAGAAGACTTGTAGAACGCTTGCGGCATCTGCCCCGATTTGCCGCCTGTCACTCGCGTTCGGCCGCGGCCGGCACGACGTCACCCGCCGGCGGCTCGGCACGGCGGACCACCACCGTGCTGATGCGGTTACGGCGCCCCGCCAGGCTCTCGGCGGTCAGCGACAACCCGGCCACCTGCGCGTGCGAGCCCGCGATCGGGACCCGCCCCAGCGCGTGCGCCAGCAGCCCGCCCACCGTCTCGACGTCGTCGACCTCGATCTCGGTGTCGAACAGCTCGCCCAGCTCGTCCACCGGCATCCGGGCGGTCACCCGCATGCCGCCGTCGGACATGGGCTCCACACGAGGGGCCTCCTGGTCGTACTCGTCGGTGATCTCCCCGACGATCTCCTCCAGGACGTCCTCGATCGTCACGAGACCCGCGGTGCCGCCGTACTCGTCGATGACGACGGCGATGTGGATCTGCCGGGCCTGCATCTCCCGCATCAGCTGGTCGATCGGCTTGCTCTCCGGCACGTACGCCGCCGGCCGCATGACCGACTCGACCGTATCCTTGCCCCCGCCCTCACCGGACTCGTGGATCTTGCGGGCGATGTCCTTCAGATACGCCATCCCGACGACGTCGTCCTCGTTCTCCCCCACCACCGGGATGCGGGAGAAACCGCTGCGCAACGCCAGCGACAACGCCTGGTTGAGGGTCTTGCCGCGCTCGATGTAGACCATGTCGGTACGCGGCACCATCACCTCGCGCACCAGCGTGTCACCCAGCTCGAACACCGAGTGGATCATCTCGCGCTCGTCCGGCTCGATCACCCGGCGCTCCTCGGCCAGGTCGACCAGGTCGCGCAGCTCCGCCTCCGAGGTGAACGGCCCGTCGCGGAACCCCTTGCCCGGCGTCAGCGCGTTGCCCAGCAGGATGAGCAGCTTGGGCAGGGGGCCGAAGATGCGGGTCAGGCCGTACACGATCGGGGCGCTCGCCAGCGCGACCGGCTCGGCGTGCTGACGGCCCAGCGTGCGCGGCATCACCCCGACCACCACGTAGCTGATCACGATCATCACGGCCGCGGCGCTCACGTACGCCCAGCCCTGGTCGTGCATCAGGTCGATGAACAGCAGCGTCGCGATGACCGTCGCGACCAGCTCACAGCTCAGCCGCAGCAGCAGGAGCAGGTTGAGGTAACGGGGCGGGTCGACCACGATGGCCCGCAGCCGCGCCGCCCCCCGCCTCGCCTCGCGCACGAACTCCTCGGCGCGCACCCGGGAGATGCGCGTCAGCGCCGTCTCCGCACTGGCGATCAGACCACCGACGATCACCAGCGCGATGGCCGACAACAACCAGGCGTTCACCGCGAGTTGCGCACCTCCTGCCACGACTCGAGAAGCCGGCCCTGCAGCCCGAACATCTCCTTGTGCTCCTCCGGCTCGGCGTGGTCGTAACCGAGCAGGTGAAGGATGCCGTGCGTGCACAGGAGCTCGAGCTCGTCGGCGGCGCTGTGACCGGCCTCCTCGGCCTGCCGGGCGGCCACCTGCGGGCAGAGCACCACGTCACCGAGCAACGCCGGATCGGCCGGGCTGTCGGACTCACCGCGCGCCCCGCCCCCGGGACGCAACTCGTCCATCGGGAACGCCAGCACGTCGGTCGGGCCCGGCTCGCCCATCCACTTCTCGTGCAGCTCGGCCATGGCCTCCTCGTCGACCACCACGATCGACAGCTCGGCCAGCGGATTGATGCCCATCTCGGCCAGCACGTGGGCGGCCAGGGCGGCCAGGCTCTCCTCGTCGACCCCGACGCCCGACTCGTTGTTGATCTCAATGCTCACGGTCGCTCACCCGTCGCCTTCCCCGTTGCTGCTGCAGGCGCTTGGGCTCCTGCAGGGCGTCGTAACGCCCGTACGCGTCCACGATGTCGCTGACCAGCTTGTGGCGGACCACGTCGGCGCTGGACAGGCGGGCGAAGTGGATGTCGGGGATGCCTTCGAGGATCTCCTGCACGACCCGCAGCCCGCTCACCGTGCCCGAGGGCAGGTCGACCTGCGTGACGTCACCCGTCACCACGATCTTCGAGTTGAACCCGAGCCGGGTGAGGAACATCTTCATCTGCTCGGCCGAGGAGTTCTGCGCCTCGTCGAGGATGATGAACGCGTCATTGAGCGTGTTGTGCGTCAGTAGGAAGTCTTCGGTGACGTAGAGGGAGTCTTCCGCCGCCACCTGGATGCACACGCACTCCGCGGTGCCGCGCGGCTCGATGCGGTCCACATAGCGCATCGGGCGCCCGCCTCCCGCGGCGCGGTACTTGTCCGCCTTCCGCTGGAGCCGGAACGGCTCGATGCCCGCAGGAAGCCGCACGTCGAGGACGTAGGAGTCATGGCGGTGGCGAACCTCTCGGCCGCGTGCCAGCCCCGGTGCGCGCCCCTCGGCCGGCCGCGTACGCCAGTAGACGACGCCTCCCAGCGACTGAACCAGGGACACGACGTCGTCCCGCAGCCGCGGTGAGACCGTGCTGAACTCGATCCTGCACGTCCGGCCGTCTTGGACGACAGGCCCTCCGTCGGAGTCGAGCAGCCCTTGCAGAACCGCCGTCCTGACCTCCGGAGTGTTGCGAAGATAGACGTCCGGCACGAACTTCGTGTGCGACGTGCAGCCGTCCAGTCCGAGCTCCCGCATGACCGCGGTCACCGGATTGGCGATCGTCATCACATCCCCGGGCCGGCTCACACGGTTGAGGACGTAGTCGGGCCCGCTCTTCCTGCGCACCCGAATGTCGGGCAGCAGACGCTCGAGCTCCTCGGCCAGCTCGGGATCGTTCGTCGCGAAGCTCGGGGTCGTGCTGCCGGTGACGCACCCATCGCCGAGGAGCAGACCGAGCGCGTACGGATCCATGGGGACCTCGCGCTCCGGGAAACGTACCGGCGCGCTCAGCAACGGCAACTCCCACTTGCGGTAGTGGGCCGTGCGGAGATCACCGATCATCTCCTTGGTCTCCAGCACACGCCACGGCTTGCCTCGGTTGGCGTCGTCGCGGGTGCGGACAGTCCAGAGGTGGTCTTCGGAGGCGAGCACCGAAGCACCGTCCTGGCTGTAGAGACGGTAGATCTTCTTCTCTCCCTGCGGGTACACGCCCAGCACCGGTGTCGGCTCGCCGTTCGACCCGATGACAAGGTCGCCGACCTGCAGCTCTCCGATGGAACGCCACCCGTCCGGGGTCAGCACCCCGGTGCCGAGCGGTTGGGCTCTACCCCGCATGTACGCGAGGGGCGCGACCTCGATCGTGCCGGCGGCCATGAGTTTCGGGATCGAGTCGGGGTCGACCATGTCGTGCAGCGCGTCGTAGAGCGGCCGCAGGTAGGGGTCGATCTTCTCGTAGAGCGTGCCGGGCAGGAAGCCGAGCCGCTCGCCCGCCTCCACCGCGGGACGGGTCAGGATGATGCGGTTGACCCGCTTCTCCTGCAGCGCCCGCACGGCCTTGGCCATCGCGAGGTAGGTCTTGCCGGTGCCGGCCGGGCCGATGCCGAAGACGATCGTGTGCTGGTCGATCGCGTCGACGTAGCGCTTCTGGTTGACCGTCTTGGGGCGGATGGTGCGGCCGCGCGAGGAGAGGATGTCGAGCGAGAGCACCTCGGCTGGCCGGTCGGAGGTCATGCGCAGCATCGCGATGCTCCGCTCGACCGCGTCGGGCGTGAGCTCTCCGCCGCTGCGCAGCACCTCCACCAGCTCTTCGAAGAGCCGCACCACGGCGCCGCTCTCGTCGGGGCTGCCGGTGACGGTGATCTCGTTGCCGCGTACGTGGATGTCGGCCCTGAAGGCGCCCTCGATGACGCGTAGCAACTCGTCTCGGGAGCCGAGGAGGCTGACCATCGAGTATTCGTCCGGAATCAGCACCTTGGCTTGGGTGCGCGAGGGAGGTGCCGTGCGTCGGGATTCGTGTAGTTCGGACATGGGCAGGCCAGTGGCCTGATGCCTCCCGGTCTCTTGCAGTGTGCTTCTCCGCCCATCGTATCCGGGACCAGGAGGATTGCTCTCGTCAATATCGCCCGGTCCGGCGGCCGGCGGGTGGTTCAGCCGGGCGGCCAGGTCAGCGGGCGGCCTCCGAGCACGTGGGCGTGGACGTGGAAGACGGTCTGGCCCGCGCCGGGGCCGGTGTTGAAGACGACGCGGTAGCCGCCCTCGGCCACGCCCTCCTGGACGGCGACCGCGTGGGCGGCCACGAGCACGTCGTCGGCCAGGCCGTCGTCGGCCCGGGCCAGCGCGGCGGCGTCGGGGTGGTGCTGTTTGGGCACGACCAGCACGTGGGTCGGGGCCTGCGGGTTGACGTCACGGAACGCCAGCGTCCTGCCGGTTTCATGAACGATCTCGGCGGGAATCTCCTTGGCGACAATTTTGCAGAAGAGGCAATCACTCACCTGATCAGCCTATCGAGACCGCGCCCGCGGGCCGGTTCCGTTGCGAATCGGTAATCAGCTGTGTCGTGCGCGGGAAGATCCTCGCGGTTAGGGTGAGTGTGCGAGACTTCAGCACAATAAGACGATTCAGGGTCGGGCGAGCGCCACCTGGCGAGGACACGACTGGGTAATGCACCCTAACGAACCGGGGAAACCTCCAGAACCGGAAGAGCGTAAACCCTCTGGGAAGGCCGCGCGTCCCACTGATGTGACCACCGAAACCCTTCTGGCCGACAGGTCGATGGGGGCGGTGCCGGTCGGGTGGGATGCCGACATGGCCGTGACCGCGCTCTACAGCGCTCACTTCCGGTCGTTGGTGCGTCTCGCTGTGTTGCTGGTGCGCGACATAGCAACCGCTGAGGAAGTCGTGCAGGATGCGTTCGTCGCCATCCATGGTGCCTGGCGTAGGCTGCGTGACCCCGACAAAGCACTCGCCTACCTGCGTCAGTCCGTCGTCAACCGATCCAGGTCCGTGCTGCGTCACCGTGCGGTCGTCGAGAAGTACGCTCCGAAGGGCCTGCCCGACGCGCCGAGCGCCGAGAACGGCGCCATCGGTGAGTTGGAACGCTCCGCGGTGATCGAGGCGTTACGGGCCTTGCCGACTCGGCAGCGAGAAGCACTTGTTCTACGGTACTACGGTGATCTGTCCGAAGCTGAGATCGCCCATGCCATGGGCATCAGCAAGGGCGCGGTCAAGAGCCACACCGCGCGTGGCATGGCCGCTTTGAGATCGGTCCTGGAGAAAATGTCATGACCCAGCCCCCCGACGAGCACGGCGACCTGTTGCGCCGTGCGCTCCGAGCGGAGGCGGACGCGGTCGTGCCCTCACCGGACGGACTGGAGATCATCCGTTCCCGCATCCAGCGGCGCGGCGCCCGCAGTCTGTTCTGGTGGCGGGCGGGAGCGGCCGTCGGCAGCGCCGTCCTGGTGGCGGGGACGATCGTGATGGCCGTACCGCAGCTGCGCTCTCAGGTCGTCGGCCCGCAGTTCGTCCTGCCGGCCGGGGAGGAGACGACGGACGAGGTTCCGTCCAACTCCTCCACCAAGCGGTCGCAGCCGCCACCGCCGGAGCGGACAGCCCCGTCGTTTCCTGCCGTGGTGCCCGAGACGTCCCGGCCGCCGACGCCGAAAGCGAGCAGGAGGGCGGAGTCCACCAACAGGCCGCCGTCGCCCTCGCCGACCCCGACCACGTCCGAATGTCCGTCTCCGCAGGCCGCCGAGCAGTCCGACTGTCCCACGATCTCGCCCTCATCGACGCCCACCGCCCTCGACCCGAGCGTGCCGCCGTCGGAGTGTCCCGCCGAGCAGTGCCCTCCGGAAGACCCGCTGACCGAGACCCCCACCGAGGTCGCGAGCCCTCTCGCGGACGAGCCCCAGACCACGCCCTGACGCCCTTACGGGCCGGATGCGCTACCAGCGCCCCGTGCGGCTGAGCAGTACGGCCGCCGCCGCCACGCCCGCCGTGGACGTCCGCAGAATCGTCGGCCCCAGCAGCACCGTCAGCGCCTTCGCCGCCCGGAACGCGGCCAGCTCCTGCTCCGACACGCCGCCCTCGGGCCCCACGACCACGACGATGTCGCCGCCGGCGGGCAGCGCCACCCCTGACAGCGGCTCGGCCGCCTCCTCGTGCAGCACCAGCCCCAGCGCGGCCTCCGCCAGCAGGTGTTCGACCTGCGCGGTCGAGTGGAGGTCGGCGACCTCCGGCAGGTGGAACCTGCGGGCCTGCTTGCCCGCCTCGCGCGCGGTGGAACGCCAGCGGCCCAGCGCCTTGGCGACCTTGTCGCCCTTCCACTGGGTGATGCTGCGTGAGGCGGACCAGGGCACGATCACGTCGACGCCGGCCTCGGTCATCATCTCGACGGCGAGCTCGCCCCGGTCGCCCTTGGGCAGACCCTGGACGACGACCAGGCGGGGGCGGGGCGGCTCGACGTCGTAGCGGCGGAGCACCTCCAGGCGCAGGGCGTCCTTGAGCGTCTCGCGCACGACGCATTCGGCGACCGCACCCGCGCCGTCGGTCAGGTCGACCCGTTCACCGGCCCGCAGGCGGCGTACGGAGGCCGCGTGGCGTCCTTCCGGGCCGGTGAGCGTCAGCTCCGGCCCGTCGAGCTCCTCCGCAAGGAAGACCGGGACGGTCACGTCACCTGCCGTTGAAGGCGTCGCGCAGCCGGGAGAAGAAGCCCTGCTGCCCCGGCGCGAACTTGCCCGGCGGCCGCTCCTCGCCGCGCAGCTTGGCCAGCTCGCGCATGAGCTCCTCCTGGGCGGCGTCGAGGCGGCTCGGGGTCTCGACGTTGACGTGGATGAGCAGGTCGCCGCGGCCGGACTCGTTGAGCCGCTGCACGCCGCGCCCGAACATGGTGATGACCTGGCCGGACTGTGTGCCGGGCCGGACGTCGATCTCCTCGGCGCCGTCGAGGGTCTCGACGGTGAGCACGGTGCCGAGCGCGGCGGCCGTCATCGGGATCTGGACGGTGCAGTGGAGGTCGTCACCGCGCCGTTCGAAGATCTCGTGCGCCCGCTCGACGATCTCGAGGAAGAGGTCTCCGGGCGGGCCGCCGCCGGGGCCGACCTCGCCCTCGCCGGCGAGCTGGATGTGGGTGCCGTCCTCGACGCCCGCGGGGATGCGGACCTTGATCGTACGGCGGGTGCGGACGCGGCCGTCGCCGGAGCACTCCTGGCAGGGGTGGCGGATGATCGTGCCGAAGCCGCCGCACTGCGGGCACGGGCGCGAGGTCATGACCTGGCCCAGGAACGACCGGGTGACCTGGGAGATCTCGCCGCGCCCGCTGCACATGTCGCAGGTGTCGGGGTGGGTGCCGGGCGCGGCGCCGGCGCCGTGGCAGACCTCGCACAGCACGGCGGTGTCGACCACCAGCTCGCGGGTGGTGCCGAACGCCGTCTCGCGCAGGTCGAGCTCGACCCGGATGGTGGCGTTGCGACCCCGGCGGGCGCGCGAGCGGGGGCCTCGGGCGCCCGCGGCCGTGCCGAAGAAGGCGTCCATGATGTCGCTGAAGGGGAAGCCCGCGCCGAAGCCGCCGGCTCCCGCACCCGCTCCCGCACCGCCGAACGGGTCGCCACCCAGGTCGTACATCTGGCGCTTGTTCGGGTCGGACAGCACCTCGTAGGCCTGCGTGATCTCCTTGAACCGCTCCTGTGTCGCAGGATCGGGGTTCACGTCAGGGTGCAGCTCGCGGGCGAGACGGCGATACGCCTTCTTGATCTCGTCCTGACTTGCGTCACGGCGCACCCCGAGGGTGGCGTAGTAGTCGCTGTTTGCCACTTATCGACCTCTTAAGATGCAGCCAGGATCTGGCTGACGTAGCGTGCCACCGCGCGTACGGCGCCCATTGTCACGGGATAGTCCATCCTGGTCGGTCCCAGCACGCCGAGCCGGGCCAGTTGGTTGTCGCCAGAACCGTATCCCGTCGCGACGACGGACGTGCCCCGCAGGTAGGGGTTTTCCGAGCCGATGCGGACGGTGAGTGCGGACGGGGTGTCTGAGGTGGTCTCGCCGAGCAGTCGCATCAGCACCACCTGCTCCTCCAGGGCCTCCAGGACGTCGCGCAGGCCCGTGGAGAAGTCGGCGCCGGCGAGGTTGGCCGCGCCGGCGAACACGATCTTCTCGTCGTGCCGCTCGACCAGTGTCTCAAGGAGCACCGACAGGATCGTGGCCGCGGCGGGCCGGTCTTCGACGGGGAGGCGTTCGGGCAGGTCGGAGACCAGCTCCGGAACACTGCTCAGGCCGCAGCCGTCGAGGCAGGAGTTGAGCACGGCCCGCATGTGGGCGATGCGGGTGTCCTCCACCTCCTCGGGCAGCTCGATGACGCGCTGCTCGACGCGGCCGGTGTTGGTGATGAGCACGAGCATGACCCGGCGCTCGTTGAGGGGGACGAGCTCGACGTGCCGGACGGTCGAGCGGGTCAGCGTCGGGTACTGCACGACCGCCACCTGCCGGGTCAGCTGGGCGAGCAGCCGGACCGTGCGCGTGACCACGTCGTCGAGGTCGACCGCGCCGGCCAGGAACGTCTCGATGGCCCTGCGCTCGGCCCCCGACAACGGCTTGATCTGCGAGAGCCGGTCGACGAAGAGCCGGTAGCCCTTGTCGGTCGGCACGCGCCCGGCGCTGGTGTGCGGCTGGGTGATGTAGCCCTCCTCCTCCAGCGCGGCCATGTCGTTCCTGACCGTCGCCGGGGAGACCTTCAGATTGTGACGCTCGGCGAGCGCCTTGGAGCCCACCGGTTCGTTGGTGGACACGTAGTCTTCGACAATGGCGCGGAGCACCGCCAGTTTCCGATCGTCGAGCACGTGCTCACCTCCTGCCTCTGTCTCTTCGGGAAACGCGGCGCCTAGCACTCTGTGTTCCCGAGTGCCAAGTGTACGGCTCTCGCCCACAGGGTGCGATAACACCGCGTCCCCAACTGCTGCTGGCTTCCTTGACGCGACAGGCCTCACACTTGCGCACATGACCGAAGAATCCCGGCCTCCGTCGTACGGCCGTCCGCCAGGGCACCACGGTCAATCGCCTCCTCAGCACGGCGCGCGGCCCGCTCAGGGGCAGCCGTGGCAACCGCCGTACGAACAGCAGCCGCAGGTCGGGCAGCCCACGCCGTTCGGCCCGTCATTTCCGTACGGACAATACGGCCAACAACCCCAAATTCCGCCACGAATCAACTCCAAAGAGATAAAGCCTGCATTGTGGTGGCTTGCGATCGTCTGGGGCGTGTTCGTGCTGTGCGCGGCGGCCGGGGTGTTCGTCCTGCCGGGCGGCGGCGTGGCAGGCGCGGCGCCGACGCGGACGTTCGCGCCAGGGGAGAGCGTGACGGTCCCGGTCGACCCGGCCGGCAAACCCGCCGTGTACATCGCCAGCGACACGCCGGTCACCTACGAATGCTCCATCACCGGCCAGGCCCGGCTCGCCAGGACCACCGGCACCGAGGCGGTCACCTCGGACGGCGTCGTGTGGGAGCAGTTCCTGGTGATCAACGCGCCGGCCGGGGGCGAGTACCGGCTCACCTGCGTCAACGAGGAGCAGGCCGCCGTACGGTACGGCGTCGGCCGCGACCTGCTCTCCGCTCCGGGCGGCGTCCCCGGCCTGGTGCCGGTGCTCGTGCCCGCCGCCGGCCTGGTCGTCGCCGTCGGCGGCACCGTCTTCGTCCTGATACGCCGGAACATCGCCCGTAAGCACCTTGCGGTGGCGGGGTGATTTGCTACGGTCCCCCGTGTGTACGAGGGCGATGTGCTGGCGGGAAATTGGCGGCGGCCGGGCAAGGGCAAGATCCCCAAGGTGCCCGCCGAGCGTGACCTCGTCGTGGAGGACGCCGACAGCGGCTTCTGCGGCGCGGTGGTGAGCTGCGACAAGGAGGCCGTCACGCTCGAGGACCGCTTCGGCCGACGCCGCCTGTTCCCGCTCGCTCCCGCCGCCTTCCTGCTGGAGGGCAAACCCGTGACCCTGGTACGCCCCACGGCGGCCGCCCCCGAGGGCCCGAGGCGCAGCGCCTCCGGCTCCATCGCCGTGGAGGGGCTGCGGGCCAGGGTGGCCCGAGAGAGCCGCATCTACGTGGAGGGCGTGCACGACGCCGCCCTCGTGGAGAAGATCTGGGGGCACGACCTGCGGGTCGAGGGAGTGGTCGTCGAATACCTCGAAGGCGTGGACGACCTGCCGGCCATCGTGGCGGAGTTCGGGCCCGAGCCGGGGCGGCGGCTCGGCGTGCTGGTCGACCACCTGGTGCCCGGCTCCAAGGAGAGCAGGATCGCCGCCGAGATCACCTCGCCGGACGTGCTCGTGGTGGGACACCCGTACATCGACATCTGGCAGGCGGTCAAACCGTCCGTGCTGCGGATCCCCGCCTGGCCGGACGTGCCGCGCGGGGTGCCCTGGAAGGAGGGCGTGATCGCCGCCCTGGGCTGGCGGATGGAGCCCGCCGAGGCGTGGCGCCGGATCCTCGGGGCCGTCTCGACGTACACGGACCTGGAGCCGGAGTTGCTCGGCCGGGTCGAAGAACTGATCGATTTCGTTACGGAGACCCCATGAGCCAGGAACCGCCGCAGCCGCCCGACGACGACGCCACGCGCCGTGTCACCCCCGCCGACATTCCCCCCGGCTACGGTCCTCAGCCGGGCTCCCAGCCCGCGTACGGGGCTCGACCCGGCTCCCAGCCCGCGTACGGGCAGCAGCCTGGCTCTCAGCCGGCGTACGGGCAGCAGCCCGAGTCCGGATACGGGCAGTCGCTTCCTTACGGACAGCAGCCCGGCTCCGCGCCGGGATACGGACAGCAGCCCGGCTACGGCGCCTCCGGCGGATACGGACAGCCCTCCGGCGGTTACGGGCAACCAGGTGGATATGGACAGCCCTATGACCACGGCCAGGCCGGCGGCCACGACGGGTACGGCCAGCAGGGGTACGGCCAGCCCGGATATGGCCAGCCCGGATATGGCCAGCCCGGATATGGCCAGCCCGGATATGGCCAGCCCGGATATGGCCAGCCCGGATATGGCCAGCAGGGCTACGGTCAGCAGGGGTACGGCGGGCCTCCGCCCGGATACGGGCCTCCGCCGGGTTACGGCTACGGCGAGCCGTACGTTCCGGGACGGTTCGGGCCGCGCCCCGGCACCGACGACACGAACATGGCGATGCTCTCCCACCTGCTGGGCCTCCTGGTGTCCTGGCTCGGCCCGCTGATCATCTACCTGATGAAGAAGGACGAGGCCCCCTACGTCAGGGATCAGGCCGCCGAGGCGCTCAACTTCCAGATCACGATGTTCATCGGCTACATGGTGGCCGGCGCCCTGATGCTCGTCTTCATCGGGTTCCTGGTGCTCCCGGTCGTCTGGATAGTGTCGCTGATCTTCCAGATCCAGGCGGCCATCGCGGCCAACAGGGGCGAGAAGTACCGTTATCCGATCGCCCTGCGCCTGATCACCTAGACCAGCAGGTCCCTGACGAGGGCGTCGGCCAGCAGCCGTCCCTGCAGCGTGAGCACCATCAGGCCGGCCTTGAACGGCTCCGGCTCCAGCAGGCCGCGCGCCAGGGCGCTCGCCACGACCGCGCGCGCCTCGGGCGCCACGTCGGCGAGCGGGTAGCCGGACGACAGCCTCAGCTCCAGCATGAGCCGCTCGGCCGCGCGGTCGTCGGCTTCGAGCACCTCGCGGGCGTGGGCGGGTGAGTCGCCGGCGGCCAGGCGTCGTGCGTAGGCGGCCGGGTGTTTGACGTTCCACCAGCGGGTGCCGCCGACGTGGCTGTGGGCGCCCGGGCCGGCCGCCCACCAGTCGCCCCCGGTCCAGTAGAGCAGGTTGTGCCGGCAGCGGGCGGCGTCGGAGGTGGCCCAGTTGGACACCTCGTACCAGCGGAATCCGGCCTCGGCGAGCAGCTCGTCGGCGAGGAGGTAGCGGTCGGCGGCCACGTCGTCGTCGGGCATCGGCAGCTCGCCGCGCCTGATCCTGACCGCCAGCCGGGTGCCCTCCTCGACGATCAGCGAGTACGCCGACACGTGGTCGGGCCCGGCCTCGATCGCCGCGGTCAGCGAGGCCCGCCAGTCGTCGTCGGTCTCGCCGGGCGTGCCGTAGATCAGGTCGAGGTTGACGTGCTCGAACCCGGCCTGCCTGGCCTCGCGCACGGCCGCCGCGGGCCTGCCGGACGTGTGACGGCGGTCGAGGACCGCAAGGACGTGCTCGCGGGCGCTCTGCATGCCGAAGCTGATGCGGTTGAACCCGCCCTGGCGCAACTTCTCCAGGTATGACGGGTCGACCGACTCGGGGTTGGCCTCCGTGGTGACCTCCGCGCCCGGCTTGAGCCCGAACTCGGAGTCGATGGCGGCCAGGACGCGGGCGAGGTCTTCGGGGGGCAGCAGGGTGGGCGTGCCGCCGCCGAAGAACACCGTCTCCACCGGCACGTCGGCCGTGCCGAGGACCCGGCGGGCCAGGCGGATCTCCTCGACCACCGTGTCGGCGTAGTCGCGCTGCGAGGCGCCGGGGCCGAGCTCCGCGGCGGTGTAGGTGTTGAAGTCGCAGTAGCCGCAGCGCGTCACGCAGAACGGCACGTGCACGTAGAAGCCGAACGGACGCTCGCCGAGGCCGCTCAGGGAGCTGTCGGGCAGCTCGCCCGAGGCGGGCGCGGGATCTCCGTCAGGCAGGGTCGAAGGCACGCTTCCAGTGTGCCCGTCTCCGGAGGGTGCCCGGGTCGTTGACGGTGGCAGGCCGGGGATCTACGATCCGTCTAACTTATAGGAAAGTTTCCTATATAAGTCCCTGGAGTCCCGCGTGCACAAGAAGATCCTGTTAGCCCTGTCCCTCTTACTCGGTCTCACGGCGTTCTCCGTGCCCGCCGAGGCCCGGACCGACTTCAAACGGGTCGCGTACTTCATCCAATGGGGCGTCTACGGACGCGACTACCACGTCAGGGACGTGGACGTCAGCGGCGCCGCGGCCAAGCTCACCCACCTCAACTACGCGTTCGGCTTCGTCGGCGCCGACGCCACGTGCTACTCCTCCGACCCGTGGGCCGACTGGCAGCGTCCGGTCCCGGCCGAGCAGAGCGTGGACGGCGTCGCCGACGCGCCCGGACAGGCGCTCAACGGCAACCTCAATCAGCTCCGCAAGCTCAAGGCCAGGCATCCCGAACTCAAGGTGATGATCTCGCTGGGCGGCTGGACCGGGTCGGCGCAGTTCTCCGACGCGGTGCTCACCCCCGAGTCCCGCTCGAAGCTGGCCGCCTCGTGCATCGACCTGTGGCTGCGCGGCAACCTGCCGGGGCTGGAGCCGGGGGCGGGCGCCGGCGTGTTCGACGGGATCGACCTCGACTGGGAGTGGCCCGGGTCGTCCGGCGCCGAGGGCAACGTCATCAGGCCCGAGGACAAGCGGAACTTCACCCTGTTCGTGGAGGAGCTGCGCGATCAGCTTCGGCGGTTCTCGAAGAAGGCGGAGCTCACGGCCTTCCTCCCGGCCGCGGCGGCGAAGATCGACGCCGGGTACGAGGTGCGCCGGGTGTTCAAGCAGCTCGACTTCGCCACCATCCAGGGGTACGACCTGCACGGCACCTGGGAGCCGCAGACCGGGCACCAGAGCAACCTGTTCACCGACCGGCGCGACCCGAACCCGGTGAAGTACAGCGTCGACCAGACCGTCCGCGACTACCTGGCCCGTGGCGCGCCCGCACGCAAGATCGTCGTCGGCGTGCCCGCGTACGGCCAGGGCTGGACCGGCGTCACCGGCTCCCCCGACGGCCTCTACCAGCCGGCCACCGGCCCCGCGCCGGGCAAGTGGGCCCCGGGCACCGAGGACTACAAGGACCTGGTCGCCAAACCCGGCAAGCGCCACCGCGACCTGCGGACGGGCGCCATGTGGCTCTACGACGGCAACGAGTTCTGGTCGTACGACGACCCGGCGATCATGTTGCAGAAGGCCGCGTACATCCGCCTGAAGGGCCTCGGCGGCTCCATGCTCTGGTCCATCGACCAGGACGACGCCAACGCCTCCCTCACCTCAGCCCTCTACACCGTCCTCCGCTGAACCGCCGCTTCTGACGACGCGGGCCTTCAGGGAACCGGGGGAGCAACCCGAGCACCCACGGCTTGCTCCCCCTCCCACTGTCCACCGGCGTTCGGGACCATGGCGGCGAGAAGGCGGGCGGGGGCGTCTCAGTGCCGCGCTCGGCATTCTGGGGTGATCGCCTGCCAGTCCGCCGCATACGCCCCGGTTTCCCGAACACCGACCCTCCCGTGGCCTCAGTCGCGCCGGCCCGGCCCGGCCAGCGTCGCTTGGCATCACTTGGCGGCTTCGGCCCCGTCAGCGTCGTGTCGGCTGCATCACCTTGGCGGTGTCGGCCGTGCCAGGGTCGCTTGGTGGCGTCGGCATGCGGGTGGCAGGTGTGGTGTGGGACTGGCGAGCCGGGTTGCCGTACCGTCGGCCGGTTCACCGCGCCCAGTAACGCAGCACCGCCTGCCTTGAGCACGCCGGCGTTTAGATGTCCGGCCGGGGCCTGGGATGGCTCAGGGGCGGGTGCGGGCGGCGAGGGCGTCCCACTTGGGGTCGTGGTCTGGGGCGGCGAGGATGCGGCTTAAGGCGTTCTTGTCGCCGTGTCGGGCTCTGAACGCGTCCGTCACCGTCACGTCGTCCTCCGGGCGGAAGACGATCTCCACCTCGTCACCCTCGGCCAGCGCCCCCGGTTCGACCACTCTGAGGTACGCGCCGGTGCGGCCTGCCGCGGTGAAGCGTTTGAGCCAGCCTGGCTCGTCCATCCAGTTACGGAACACCACGCACGGGATCCGGGGGCCGGTCACCTCCAGCACGGCGGTGCCCACTCTCCAGCGTTCGCCGAGCAGGGCGCCGTTGACGTCGATGCCGGACGTGGTGAGGT
Source organism: Nonomuraea aridisoli (assembly GCF_003236395.1). Classification (GTDB taxonomy): domain Bacteria; phylum Actinomycetota; class Actinomycetes; order Streptosporangiales; family Streptosporangiaceae; genus Nonomuraea; species Nonomuraea aridisoli. The sequence continues at coordinate 18,027 of NZ_POUD01000150.1, forward strand.
TCTCGCCGAACTGCCCCGCGCGCAGCGGCCTGCCCAGCTCGGACTCCCACCACTCGTAGTCCTCGCTGGCGTACGAGTAGACGGCGTGGTCGGGTGAGCCGTGGTGCTTCTTGTCCGCCCGCTCGTCGCCCGCCAATCCGTCGCGCGTCACTTCGACCCGATGTGAGACCGGGCGCTTGTCGATCGCCGTACGCCCGAGCGTCCCCGCCCAATCGGCCTCGAACGATTTCCCGGCGTTCACCGACAAAATGCGCATGCCTGGACGCTAACCGATGCCCCTCCCCCGGGGCGACTCCTTAACGGCCTCCACCCGAGGGTGGAGATTCGTCAGCTCAACCCGCGGGCCGATCCGGTGCGGCCCATGCGTCCCTAGCGTCGATGCCGTGCAAACGACAGAAATCTCCCTCCTCGTCCTCCTCGCCGTCGCGTTCGTCGTCTACCGCCAGTTCAGGACCCGCCCCACGGGCAGGCTCGGCGTGCTCTACACCGCCGGAGCCATGATCGCCGGGGGCGTCATCATGGGCGGGCTCCTCGACCCGGTGCATCCCGTGCTGGGCCTCGCCCTGTTCGCCGTCGAAGCCCTCGGCGCCGTGGCGCTCGGCGTCTGGCGCGCGACGACCGTACGCGTGTGGCTCGACGGCTCGGGCGCCACCTGGGCGAAGGGCACGGGCTGGACGCTGGTCGCGTGGGTTGCCTCGATCGCGGTCCGCCTCGGGCTGTACGTCGCCGGGCAGTGGCTCGGCCTGGCGCCCTCCGCGGGCGGCATCCTGATCTTCGTCGGCCTCACCATCGGCGTCCAGGCGTACCTCGTCGCCCGTCGCGGACGTGCCCTCATCGCCATGAACGAGCGACCGGATACCGTCGAGAGGTGATGCGCGCGCTTGCCAGGATCGTCCCGTTCGTGTTGCGGGGCGGGGCGGTCGCTCTGCTGATCATCGCCCAGGTGCGCTCCGCCCCCGCACCTGCCCTGACCGGGCCGGGCCTGGCCGTCGCGGTCGTCACCGCAGCGCTCGCCGCCACCCTGCTCGCCATCGCGCTCCGCCTGCCGGCACGCAGCCTCCGTCTGCCGCCCCTCAAGCTCCGCAGACCCCACCAAGGCTCCGTGAGCCCCGCCGCCCTCTCGCCAGATCCCCTGAGCAGCCCGTATCCCAGTGAGATCCCCCAACCCGTGGAGAGCACCCCGCCATCCGCACCGAAGTTCTCGCACGATGCGCAGGCCGCCTCGCACCACCCGGAGCCCTCGCAAGGCGTGAGAAGCACCTCGCACCTCGCTCCAGAGCCCTTCGGCGGCTCGCCTCTCTCCGGGGCGCCACAGCTCAGCAAGACCGAGCCCCCGCAGCCCACGAAGGCGGCGTCTCAGGCTGCGGCAGAGCTCTTGCGAGACTCAGAGGAGACGACGCGTCCCGTACCGGAGCTCGGGCAGTGCGCGACGGACACGTCGCGCACTGAGGCCGCGCCGCGTACGGCGAGAGTGTCGCGTTCGGCTGCCCGGCTCTCGACGAGCGCGGGGAAGGCGTCGCCGTCGGTGTTCGGTGTGTCGCTCACGCTGGTCGCGTTGGGGCTGGCCATGGTGCTCTCCGTCATCCTTTTCGCCATCAGCCGGGACGGGGTGGCGATCGGGGCCCTGCTGGTCTGCGTCACCCTCGCGGCGAGCCGTTTCCCCCTGCGCCAGTCGATACCCGTCGGGATCCTGGCCGTCGGAGGGCTGCTGCTGGTGAGTGTCCTCGCCGGCTTCCCCACCCAGGACCTCACCGCCGTGCTCAGCGTCTGCATGATCTTTTTGATCGCGTACGCGGCCAGGCAGCGCAAGGCCGCCAGGGCGGCCGAGGCGCGTGAGGCGGTGCTCGCCGAGCGGGCCAGGATCGCCAGAGAGCTCCACGACATCCTCGCCCACTCCCTCTCGGCTCAGCTCGTCCACCTGGAGGGCGCCAAGCTGCTGCTCCGCGCGGAGCGTACGGCCGAGGCCCTCGACCGGGTGACCCGCGCCCGGGACCTGGCCAGGTCGGGGCTCGACGAGGCCAGGCGGGCGGTGTCGGCGCTGCGCGAGAGCCCTCCCCCGCTGCCCGAGGCGTTGCGCGCGCTGGCCGTGGAGTTCGAGAGCGCCGCGCAGCAGAGGTGTGTGCTGCGCGTGCGGGGGCTGGAGCGACGGCTCTCGCCGGAGACCGAGCTCACCCTCATCCGCACCGCCCAGGAAGCGCTCACGAACGTACGCCGCCACGCCCCCTCCAGCCCGGCCACGGTCGAGCTGTCGTGCGATCCGTCGTGGTGCGACCTGCGCATCACTAACCCGTTTCCGGAGGGCGGGGGCTCCCCCGGCGGCGGTTACGGCCTGATGGGCATGCGCGAACGCGCCGAACTCCTCGGCGGCACCCTGACGGCCGGCGAACGCGACGGCTCCTTCCTCGTACACCTGCGAGTCCCGGCATGACACCGACACAGATACCGACACCGCCCCGGCCGGACGAACACCGGTCCGCCCAGTTGTCCGGACACCAGGAGGTGGCGTCGTGACCAGGGTCGTCGTCGTCGATGACCAGGCCGTGGTGCGGGAAGGGCTGGTGTTGCTCCTCGGGCTGTTGCCGGGCATCGAAGTGGTCGGGTCGGCGGGCGATGGCGAGGCGGCGTTGCGGCTGGTCGAGGACGAACGACCCGACGTGGTGCTCATGGACCTGCGCATGCCGCGCATGGACGGCGTCGAGGCCACCCGGCACATCCGCGCCGCGTACCCGGAGACGCAGGTCGTGGTGCTGACCACGTATTCCGACGACGACTCCGTCTTCGCCGCGCTGCGGGCGGGCGCGCGCGGTTTCCTCACCAAGGACGCCGAGGCGGACGACATCGCGCGGGCCGTCGCCACGGTCGTGCGCGGTGACGCCCAGCTCGACCCGTCCGTGCAGCGCCGCCTGCTGGAGACCATGGCGCCCGTACGGGTGAAGCCCGCCCCGGCGGCACGCGGCGCGGACCTGCCCGACGGCCTGACCCCGCGCGAGGGTGAGGTGCTGGCCCTCATCGCGGACGGCCTGTCGAACGCCGAGATCGCCGGCCGCCTCCACGTCACGGAGGCCACCGTCAAGACGCACATCAACAACCTCTTCGCCAAGGCCCACCTGAGGGACCGGGCCCAGGCCGTCACGTACGCCTACCGTCATGGCCTGGCCCGCCCGAGTTGAGCTGCGACTCCTCGTCGAAGCCGGCGAGCTGTAACAACGCCTCCAGCGCGGCCTGCCGGGTCTCCTCCACCGAGGCGCCACGCTCGCCGAAGCAGTCGGCGGCCACGTCGAGCAGCGCCGTCACCACGGCGGCGTCGGGGTAGGGCACGTCGACCATGACCGTGCCGTCGTCGCCGGTCTCGCCCTCGGCCAGGTGGAGGCGGAGCAGCCGTCTGGCCTCCTCCGCCACGGCAACCCCCAGCACCGCGGCACGCTCGAAGCGCTCAGAAGCAATCACGTCACCCCTCCAGTCGCACAGGCGTTCGAGAAGAGAAGGTAGACGACGGCACCGACAGAATCGCGCCGCAATCCCCTACGCCGCCGAGGATCCGTGCGCCCGGCTGCGGCGCGGGCCGCCGTGGGGTGTGCGGGCCGGCGCGGGCTACGGGGCCATGCGGTGGGGGCCCATGAGGT
>NZ_POUD01000151.1 GCF_003236395.1 Nonomuraea aridisoli
GGCCGGATCCTGCCGGTCGTCTCCGGGGCGGGTGGGGCGTTCATGCCTTGATGTGATCGCCGCGGGCACCGCCCGCGCAATCCGCGGTTTCGGCCAGTGGAACGCTTCAGCCGCCAAGATCGGCCGGTGTTCCGGTGGCCGGAACGTTCAGGTGCCGAGCGCGGCCGAGATCGCCTGGGCGGCGCCGCGCACGGAGATGCCGAGCCGGGCCAGCGAGGCGGTGTGGGCGGGCGCGGCCACGCTGACCGCCATGCGGATCCGGCCGTCCGGCCCGAACACGGGCGCGGCCACGCACGCCACGCCCTCGGTGAACTCCTCCCGGGCGTACGCCACGCCGTGCCGGCGGACCTGGGCCAGCTCCCGTTCCAGCGCCGCGAGGCCGGTGATCGTCCGGCGGGTGAGCCGCTCGAACGAGCCGCGCCCCAGCACCTCCCGGCGCAGCGCCGGGTCGAAGGCCAGCAGCGCCTTGCCGGCCGCGGTGCAGTGCAGCGGCGCCCGGTCGAGCCCGTCGGAGCGGGAGGCGACCCGGTTGTGGCCGTAGAGGCGCTCGACGTAGCGGGCCTCGAGGCCGGAGGGCACCGCCAGGTTCACCGTCTGCCGGGTGGTCTCGTACACATAGAGGAGGTACGGCAGCACGACCGCGCGCGTGCCCGGGATGCGCGGGCGGACCAGGCCCGCCATCGACTCCAGCAGCTCGCCCGGCAGGTACGCGTTGCCCACCCGCCGGGCCAGCCCGCGCCCGCACAGCACCCCGAGCAGGCGGTGGGCGGTCGACTTGGGCAGCCCGGTCGAGCGGCAGAGCTGCGCCAGGGTCACCGGCCGGTCGGCGGCGCTGAGCGCGAGCAGGATGTCGATCCCGCGTTCGAGGCTGCCCGGCTGTGACGCGGGGCGCTCGCCCGGCACGACCTGACTGACCGTTTGCGTCGGCATGGATGTCCCTTTCGCTCTCCGGAGAGCGGAAAGGGCTTCCGGGGGCCGCGGTTTGACATCTCCTGACGTACCCGAGCCGCCGCCGCTGATACCCCGATCAGCGCAGCTGGATGATCTCCGCGTAGACGGAAACGGCCACCTCACCAGGCGTTCTGGCCCCTATGTCCAGACCTGCTGGGACATGCACCCGCTCGCCGCCCGCCACCCCGGCCAGCACCGCCGCGCCGCGCCCGCGGCTGGCGATCAGCCCGACGTACGGCACGCCCGCCGCCAGCGCCTCGCGCAGCACCGGCTCCTCGCCGACGCCGTGCGAGGCGACCAGCACGGCCGAGGTGCCGGGCGCGATCGGGCCGGGGCCCGACTCCACCTCGTAGCCGAGCGCCCGGCCGACTTCGGCGAAGGCGCGGGCGATGGGACCGTCGCCGTGCACGCGCACCAGCGACGGCGGCAGCACCGCCTCCAGGAAGATCTCCAGCGTGCCGCCCGACAGGCAGGGCTGGCCCACCGCGACCAGGCCCTCCTCCTCGTACGGCTCGCGTGCCTCGGGCGTGATGCGCAGCAGCGTGGCCGCGCTCGCGGGCCCGCCGCGCAGCAGGCGCAGACCCTGGTCGCGCACGGTGCCGGCCGCGCACACGCCGCCCACGAACCCCTCGACCGTCCCGTCGGGCAGCACCAGCGCGCGGTCGCCCGCCCTGGCACTGGCCGGCCGCCGCACCCGCACCACCGTGGCCAGCACGTACGCCCCCCGCCCCGACCGCAGCCGCGCCAGCCGGCCGTCCAGGCCGTCCGGGCTGTCCGGCGTGGGGGAGCCGGGCGCCCCGCCGCGGGGACGGGGCGCCGGCATGCCGAGGAACTCGCTCACGGGATCGCCAGATCCGTGCGGAAGGGGTTCCCGTTGATCACGCGCCACACGTTCGCCGGGGTGAGCGGCATGTCCGCGTGCCGGACCCCGTACGGCGCCAGCGCGTCCACCACGGCGTTGACCACCGCCGCGGGCGAGCCGACGGTGGCCGACTCGCCGACGCCCTTGGCGCCGATCGGGTGCGTCGGCGACGGCGTCACGGTCTCGCCCAGCTCCCACGACGGGCACTCCATCGCGGTCGGCAGCAGGTAGTCCATGAACGACGCCCCGAGATGGTTGCCGTCCTCGTCGAACGCCATCACCTGCATGAGCGCCATCCCGATGCCGTCGGCCAGCCCGCCGTGGATCTGACCCTCGACGATCATCGGGTTGATCCGCACGCCGCAGTCGTCCACCGCCACGAACCTGCGCACCTTCACCTGCCCGGTGCCGGGGTCGACGTCCACGACGCAGATGTAGGCGCCGAAGGGATAGGTGAGGTTGGGCGGGTTGTAGACGGTGACCGCGTCCAGATGGCCCTCCACCCCCTCCGGCAGCTCCAGGTCGGAGTGGGCGGCGAGCGCGATCTCGGCCATCGACCTGCCGGTGGCCGGGTCGCCCACCACCGCCCACCTGCCGTCGGCCCACTCCAGGTCGTCGGGTGAGGCCTCCAGCATGGCCGCCGCCACGATCCTGGCCCGCTCGCGCACCTTCCTGGACACGATCGCCGCCGCCGCGCCGGAGACGGGGGTGGAGCGGGAGCCGTACGTGCCGAGGCCGAACGGCGTCTGGTCGGTGTCGCCGTGCACCACCTCCACGTCGTCGGCCGGGATGCCCAGCTCCTGCCCGACGATCTGGGCGAACGTGGTCTCGTGACCCTGCCCCTGCGTCTGGCAGGACACCCGCAGCACCGCCTTGCCCGTCGGGTGCACCCGCAGTTCGGCGCCGTCGGCCATGCCGAGGCCGAGGATGTCCATGTGCTTGCGCGGGCCCGCGCCGACCGCCTCGGTGAAGAAGCTGACGCCGATGCCCATCAGCTCGCCCCTGGCCCGCCGGTCGGCCTGCTCGGCGCGCAGCTTGTCGTAACCGGCCAGGTCCATGGCCAGCCGCAGCGCCCTCGGGTAGTCGCCGGAGTCGTACTCCCAGCCGGTGGGGGAGCGGTACGGGAACTGCTCCGGCCTGATCAGGTTGCGCAGCCGCAGCTCGGCCGGGTCCATGCCGAGCTCCGCCGCCAGCACGTCGACCATGCGCTCGACCAGGTAGACGGCCTCGGTGATCCGGAACGAGCAGGCGTAGGCGACGCCGCCCGGTGCCTTGTTGGTGTAGACGCCGGTGACCGCGCAGTGCGCGGCCTCGATGTCGTACGAGCCGGAGAAGACGTGGAAGAAGCCGGCCGGGAACTTCGTCGGCTGCGCGGTGCCGTTGAACGCGCCGTGGTCGGCCAGCACCTTCACGCGGATCGCCCGGATCCTGCCGTCGCGGGTCGCGGCGATCTCGCCGCGCATGTGGTAGTCGCGGGCGAAGGACGTGCTCATGAGGTTCTCCGAGCGGTCCTCCATCCACTTGACCGGCCTGCCGGTGACGATCGAGCCGACGATCGCGCACACGTACCCGGGATAGATCCCGACTTTTCCGCCGAAACCTCCGCCGATGTCCGGCGAGATCACCCGGATCTTGTGCTCGGGCAGGCCGGCCACCATCGCGTACAGCGTCCGGTGGGCGTGCGGCGCCTGCGTCGGACACCAGACGGTCAGCTTCCCCGTGACCTTGTCGAAGTCGGCGACCGCGCCGCACGTCTCCAGCGGCGCCGGGTGCACCCGCGGGTAGAGCATGTCCTGCGCGACCGTCACCTCCGCCTGCGCGAACAGGGCGTCGGCACGCTCCCCGTCGCCGGCCTCCCAGTCGAAGACGTGGTTGTCCGTCCGCCCCTCCAGGTCGTCCCTGATCACCGGGGCGTCCGGGTCGAGGGCCTTCCTGGCGTCGATGACGGCGTCGAGAGGCTCGTACTCGACGTCGATCAGCTCCAGGGCGTCGCGCGCCGAGTAGGCGTCCTCGGCCACCACGAACGCGACCTCCTGGCCCTGGAAGCGCACCTTGTCCGTGGCCAGCACCGCCTGGGTGTCGCGCGACAGGGTCGGCATCCAGGCCAGGCCCAGCCCGGCGAGGGTCTGACCGATGATGACGGCCCTGACCTTCGGATGGGCCTCGGCGGCCGAGGCGTCGACCGAGACGATCCTGGCGTGGGCGTACGGGCTGCGCAGGATCGCGCCGTACAACATGCCGGGCAGGCGTACGTCGTCGGTGTAGTTCCCGCGGCCCCTGATGAAGCGGGCGTCCTCCTTGCGGTGCATGCGTCCGTGGCTCATCGCCTGGCCTCCCCTTCCGCCGCCGCCGCCCAGCGGATCGAGCGCACGATGTTCTCGTAGCCCGTGCACCGGCACAGCTGGCCCGAGATCGCCTCCCGGATCTGCCCCTCGTCGGGATCGGGGACGGTGTCCAGCAGCCGGCGCGCGGTCAGCAACATCCCGGGCGTGCAGAAGCCGCACTGCAGACCGTGGCACTCCACGAAGCCCTTCTGCACGGCGTCCAGCTCGCCGTCGCGTTCCAGGCCCTCCACCGTGGTCACCTCGTGGCCGTCGGCCATGACGGCCAGCACCGTGCACGACTTGACCGGCACGCCGTCGAGCTGAACCGTGCACACGCCGCAGTTGGAGGTGTCGCAGCCCCAGTGGGTGCCCGTCAGGCCCAGCTCGTCGCGCAGGAAGTGGACGAGCAGCAGCCTCGGCTCGACGTCCCTGGTGTGCGGCTGCCCGTTCACGGAGACCGTGATGCGCATGTCAGATCCTCTCCGCCGCCGCGGCCAGCGCGCGCCGGGTCAGCTCGGCGGCCAGGTGGCGCTTGTAGTCGGCCGGGCCGCGCTGGTCGGTGTGCGGCTCGCAGTGCTCGGCGGCGATCCGGCCCGCCGCCGCGAACGCCTCCGGCGACGGCGGCCTGCCCGCCAGGTACGTCTCGGCCTCGGGGGCGCAGAAGTGCTCGGCCCCGACCGCGGTCAGGCCGACGCCGGCCTGCGCGATCACGCCGTCCTCGACGCGCAGGACGGCCCCGGCCGCCGCCACCGGCCAGTCGCCGACGCGCCGCTCGACCTTCACGTACGCGCTGCCGGTGCCGGAGCTGATCGGCACGCGCAGCCGGACGAGCAGCTCGTCCGGCTCGACCGCGGTCTCGTACGGGCCCTGGTGGAAGTCCCGGATCGGCACGGTTCTCGTCCCGTTCCGGCCCTGGATGACGGCCGTGGCGCGTAATGCCGAGAAGACGGCGGACAAATCCTCAGAAGGGTCGGCCTGGCACAACGATCCGCCGATGGTCCCCCGATTTCGGACTATCGGATCGGCGATCACCCGCTCCGCATCCCGAAATATCGGGAAAAGGTCGGTCGCAATGGTGCTGGCGAGCAGTTCTGCGTGCCGTACCAGTGCGCCGATCACCAGCTCGTCGTCCTCGACGGCCAGCCGCCCGAGCTCGGTCAGGCCGTTGATGTCGATCAACGCCTCGGGCTGAGCCAGGCGCAGCTTCATCATGGGGATGAGGCTGTGCCCGCCCGCGACGACCCGGGCCTCGGGGCCGTAGCGCTCCAGGAGTTCGAGCGCGTGCGGCACGCTGTCGGCTCTCTCGTACGCGAACTTCGCGGGAACCTGCATGACAGCACATTGCTGTCACCGATTTGTCGCGACAATCGGCAAATAAGGGATTCCTTATCGCGATGCGCCGCATTAAGAAGAGAAGGTGACGCTCAGCCAGCTCGGCGCGTTCGTTTTCGTGGCGCGTCTCGGTTCCGTCAAGGCCGCGGCAAGGGCGCTCGGCGTCAGCGAGCCCGCGGTCTCCCAGTCGCTGGCCCAGCTCCGCAGGCACCTCGGCGACCCGCTGGTGACCCGTTCCGGTGACCGCATGGTGCTGACCGAGGGCGGCCGGCGGCTGCTCGGCATCGCCGCCCAGATCGTCGCCCTGGGCGCGGAGGCCGTCACCGCCGTCCAGCCGGGCCGCCCGGCGCGCCTGCACGTGGTGATGGACGCCGGACTGGCCGAGTACGTCGCCGGCCCGCTGCTCTGCCTGTTCACCCAGCGCCGCCCCATGGACGCCTCCAGCGGCGTGGCGGCGACGGCCGAGCTGCCCGTGCTGCTGTCCAGCCGGCTGGCCGACGTCGCGCTCGGCGCCCAGGTGGCGGGGGAGGGGCTGGCGAGCCGGCCGGTGCTGCGCTGCCGCCTCATCGTGGTCGGCTCACCCCGTGGCCGCCGCGACCACTGGCTCGTCGGCCCCTCGGGCACCGACCCGGCCAGCGACACCAGCCGCCTGCTGCGGCTGCTGCGGGTGCCGGAGTCGCACGTACGGGTCTTCGCCAACCAGACGGCGGCCTGGAAGGCGGCGGCCGAGGGCGCGGGCGTCGCCCCCGCCACCGCCCACCTGGTCGCCTCCCAGGTCCGCCGCGGCGACCTGGTGCCGATCGACACGGCGGCCACCCCGCTGCCCGCCTACTGGTACGCCACCACGCTGGAGCCGCCGCACCGCTCGGCCGCCGCGGACGCGTTCCTCGACTTCCTCACGACCCCGGCGGCCACCCAGGTCATGCGCACCCCGGACGACGGCATCCCCCGCAGCCGCTTCCGTCCCCCGGTGCACGTGTCGATCTGGAGCTGAACGCCGGCGTCAGCCGTGGAGGATGTCGCCGCGCGGCGGGTTCGGCGTGCCGTACACCTGCTCGGCGTGGGCCGCGTACGCCTTCGGCGCCGTCTCCTTGACGAAGTCGCGCTGGTCCGGCGGCAGCGTGCCGACGGCCTCCTGAACGGCCTGCGGGGAGCCCTCGTAGATCAGCATGCCCAGGATCGCAGCATTCGTCCAGCACGACCTCGTAGAGCCGGGACTGCGCCTCACCGAGGTCCTTGGGGGCGGGCAGGGTCGCGCGGATCGCCCGCGCGAGGCGTACCGGATCGGCGTCGGCGGCCAGCAGGGCGCGGTCGGAGAGGTCCGCGCGGGCCAGGGTGTCGCGGACCTCGGCGAGCACCACCAGGCGGTCGTCGTCGCCGAGGCCGGGGAACTCGCCGCGGCGGCGATAATGGGCCGGTGGCTCTGGAGACCGCCGCCCTGAAGGTGGGCACGGCGGTTGGCGAGCGTGCGTTACGCACGTGGCTGACCGCCCGTTCGACCGATGAGAGCGCCCGCAGGCCGCTCGTCGAGCTGATGCGGGTCCGCTTCCCCGACCAGTTCGTCCGCCGCAAGGCCGGACGCCAGCTCGACGACATCGCCGACGCGGTGGCGGCGCGGGTGCTGAAGCTGTGCGGGCAGCCCCCGGGATCAGCCGAGTGCGGCGGCCTCGGCGGCGAGCTTCTCGATGCGGCTCCAGTCCCTGGCGGCCAGGGCGTCGGCCGGGGTGAGCCAGGTGCCGCCGACGCAGCCGACGTTCGGCAGCGCGAGGTAGTCGGGGGCGGTGTTCACCCGGATGCCGCCGGTCGGGCAGAAGCGCACGTCCGGCAGCGGGCCGGCCAGCGACTTCAGGTAGGGGACGCCGCCCGCCGCCTCGGCGGGGAAGAACTTCAGCTCCTTGATCCCGCGTTCGACCAGCGCCATCACCTCGGACACGGTGGCCGCGCCCGGCAGGTACGCGACGCCGCTCGCGTCCATCGCCTCGACCAGCGAGAGAGTCGTGCCGGGGGAGACGAGGAACTTCGCGCCCGCCGCCACCGACGCCGCGATGTCGTCCGTCGTCCGTACGGTGCCCGCGCCCACGGTGGCCTCGGGGACCTCGTCGGTGATGCGGGCGATGGCGTCCCGGGCGGCCGGCGTGCGCAGGGTCACCTCGATGACCGGCAGCCCCCCGGCCACCAGCGCCCGCGCCAGCGGGACGGCGGTCTCGGCGTCGTCGATCACCACGACGGGGATCACTGGGGCGAGATCGAGCAGGCTCATGGGTTTCTCTCCTCGTCGGCCGCGTCAGGGCCGTCTGGTCTTCGAACAAAGCACCCGGGTCGCCACCGGGCGAGACTGCCCGGCCGTTCCCGGGTGAAACGCCCCGGCCCCATCGGGCGCGCCGCTCCTCCCGCTCCCGGCGGAAACGCCGGCCGGGGCGGGCCGAGACGGCGGGGGTTCACCCCGCGCCCTCCGTGCGGGCGCGCTGGCGCAGCCAGGCGGCGGCGCCGGTCAGCGCGGGCTGGGAGGCGACGATCAGCACGGTGCCGATGGCCGTCAGATAGTCGGCCATATCGGGATTGTCAGTGAATCGAGTGCGGAAGGCACTGGTACGCACGCGTTCCACCATACGGGGCAGCACTCCGCCGCCCAGATACACCCCGCCCCTGGCCCCGAGCGTCAGCGCCACGTTCCCGGCGAAGCCGCCCAGCATCCCGCAGAACACCTCGACGGTCTCCGCGCACAACGGGTCGTCCTCCCGGGACACGATCTCCGAGGCCGTCAGGCCGGGCGCGCCGACGCCGTGCACCTCGGCCAGCGCCCGGTGCAGCCGCACCAGGCCGGGCCCGGACAGCAGGTGCTCGGCCACCACGTGCTCCAGCCCCTGCGCGCGCAGCGCGCGGACGACCTCGAACTCGCGCGGTTCCCTCACCGGCACCGTGACGTGGCCGCCCTCGCCGGGCACCGGCGTCCAGCCGTCGCGCGTCGGCACCAGCCCGCCGACGCCGAGCCCGGTGCCCGGGCCCAGCACCGCCTTGGCCCCCGCGCCGGGCGGCGGCCCGCCCAGCGAGACCAGGTCGTCGCCGTCCAGATGCGGCAGCGACAGTGCCAGCGCCTCGAAGTCGTTGAGCGGCACGGCGTACGGCACGCCGAGATCGCGCACGGACCCGGCCCACGACGAGTTCGTGAGCCGGTAGCGGTCGCCTTCGACGGGTCCCGCCAGGGCCAGACACGCCGCCCCCGGTCGCACTCCGCCCGCGTGTTCGGCGAGATAGGCGGCTACGGCTTCGGGAAGGGTCGGGTAGTCGGCCCCGGCCAGCACGGCCACGTTCGACGGTCTGGCCTCCGGCGAGGTGACCAGACCGAACCGCGCGTTGGTGCCGCCGATGTCGGCGACGAGCCAGGGCAGGTCAAAGGCGTTCACGCATACCTCCGGCGTCCGGGACGGCGACAAGATCCGCCGTACACCGAAGGATGATGCCACGCGCGCAGGCGGCGGCGCTCACCGCGCCAATCCGGCGGGACGCACGCCCGCCGGCGTGCCCGTCTCCAGGTGCGAGAAGCCCGCCTCGGCCGGGAAGCCCAGCCCGGGGCCGTGCTGCGCCGACTCGGCGCCGCTCACCCCGAACACGCCCGCGCCGCGCTCGGCCGGCCCCGCCATGCGGCGGAAGGCGGCGAACAACTCGCGCCCGGTGCCGACCCACTGCGCGTCGCTCAGCGGCCGGCCCTCCGGCGTGCGCCGGGCCAGCTCCTCGGCGGGCACCAGCAGCTCCAGCGTGCCCGCCGCCGAGTCGAGCCTGATCACGTCGCCGTCGCGCACCAGCGCGATCGGCCCGCCGTCGGCCGCCTCGGGCGACAGGTGGATGGCCGCCGGCACCTTGCCGGACGCGCCCGACATGCGGCCGTCGGTCACGATCGCCACCCGCTGTCCCCGGTCCAGCAGCACGGCCAGCGGCGGCGTCAGCTTGTGCAGCTCGGGCATGCCGTTCGCGCTGGGCCCCTGGTAGCGGATGACCGCCACGAAGTCCTGCCCGTCCAGCTCGCCCGCCTCGAACGCGGCCAGCAAGTCGGCCTGGTCGTCGAAGACCTTGGCCGGCGCCTCGATCACCAGGTGCTCGGGCTTGACCGCCGAGACCTTGCTGACCGCGCGGCCGAGGTTGCCCTCCAGCATGTGGATGCCGCCGTCGGCGGCGAACGGGTCCGCGACCGGGCGCAGCACGTCGAGGTCGGCGCTGCCGCCGGTGACCGGCGCCCAGACCAGCTCGCCGTCCACCAGCTCCGGCGCCTGCCGGTAGCGGTCGAGGCCCGGCCCGGCGACGGTCATCACGTCGGCGTGCAGCAGACCCTCGTCCAGCAGGTCGCCGATGAGCACCTGCATGCCGCCGGCGTCGCGGAAGTGGTTCACGTCCGCCTGGCCGTTCGGGTAGATCTTGGTCAGCGACGGCACGACCTTCGACAGGCAGGCCAGGTCGTCCCAGGTCAGCTCGATCCCCGCGGCGGCCGCCATGGCCACCAGGTGGATCGTGTGGTTCGTGGACCCGCCGGTGGCCAGCAGCGCGACGCAGGCGTTCACGATGGACTTCTCGTCGACCAGCTCGCCGATCGGCGTGTACTCCGCGCCGTGCGCGGTGATCTCCACCGCGCGGCGGCCCGCGGCCGCCGTGAGGGCGTGGCGCAGCTCCGTGTGCGGGTTGACGAACGTCGAGCCCGGCAGGTGCAGGCCCATGACCTCCATCAGCGCCTGGTTGGAGTTGGCGGTGCCGTAGAAGGTGCAGGTGCCGGGGGAGTGGTACGACTTCGCCTCGGCGTCCAGCAGCTCGTCCCGGCCGACCTTGCCCTCGGCGAAGAGCTGGCGGGTGCGCGCCTTGACCTTGTTCGGCAGGCCAGAGGTCATCGGCCCGGCCGGCACGAAGATCGCGGGCAGGTGCCCGAAGTGCAGCGCCCCGATGAACAGCCCCGGCACGATCTTGTCGCAGACGCCCAGCAGCAGCGTGGAATCGAACATGTCGTGCGACAGCGCGATCGCGGTCGCCATGGCGATCACGTCGCGGCTGTAGAGGGACAGCTGCATGCCGGCCCGCCCCTGCGTGATGCCGTCGCACATGGCCGGCACGCCGCCCGCCACCTGCGCCACGCCCCCGGCCGCGCGCACGGCCGCCTTCAGCTCCGGCGGGTACGTCTCGTACGGCTGGTGCGCCGAGAGCATGTCGTTGTAGCTCGTCACGATGGCCACGCCCGGCTTGGCGCTGCCGCGCAGGGCCGGCTTGTCCTCGGCGGAGGCGCCCGCGAAGCCGTGCGCGAGGTTGGCGCAGCCGAGGTGGGCGCGCGCCGGGCCCTTCGCCCGCGCGGCCTCGCCGTCACGCCGGATCCGCTCCAGGTACGCGGCCCGGCTCGCGGCGCTGCGCTCGGCGATCCGGTCGGTGATCTCCTGGATGACGGTGTTCATGAACCCTCCTTCGCCGGGTCCGCGAACCCGAGGTCGCTCCGTGTGATCATGCGTCCTCCCCGTCGTGCCAGGTACGGCCGCTGCGGCCGAGCAGCTCGTGGGCGGCCGCGGGGCCCGTGCTCCCGGCCGGGTACGGCTCCGGCAGCGCCGGGTCGGCCTTCCAGGCCGCAAGGATCGGATCGATCCACCGCCAGGCCGCCTCGACCTCGTCGCGCCGCATGAACAGCGTCGGGTTGCCGGCCAGCACGTCGGTCAGCAGCCGCTCGTACGCCTCCGGCACCCGCGTCGTGAACGTCTTGCCGAAGCTCAGCGCCATCGGCACCGGCTTCAGCGAGATCTCGCCCGCGCCCGGCTCCTTGGCCATGATGTGCAGCTCGATGCCGTCCTCCGGCTGCAGCCGCAGCACCAGCCGGTTCGGCGAGCCGCCGGGGAAGATGGAGTGCGGCACGTCCTTGAACTGCACCACGATCTCCGAGCGCCGGTACGGCATGCGCTTGCCGGTGCGCAGGTAGAACGGCACCCCCGCCCACCGCCAGTTCTTGATCTCGGCCCGGATCGCGGTGAACGTCTCCACCCGCCGCGAGGCCTCGGTCGTCGGCGTGGAGGCGGGCTCGTCGAGGTAGCCCGGCATGCCGTCGGCCGCGACGTACTGGCCGCGCACGGTGAAGCGGTCGACCTCGCCGCCGGTGATCGGCCGCAACGCCTGCAGCACCTTGACCTTCTCGTCGCGGATGGACTCGCGGTCGTTGCGGGCCGGCGGCTCCATCGCGGTCAGCGTCAGCAGCTGCAGCAGGTGGTTCTGCACCATGTCGCGCAGCGCGCCCGCGTGGTCGTAGTAGCCGCGCCGGCCGGGCGTGCCGACGGTCTCGGCGGCGGTGATCTGGACGTGGTCGATCCAGAGCGAGTTCCAGATCGGCTCGAGGAAGGCGTTGGCGAAGCGCAGCACCAGCAGGTTCTGCACCGTCTCCTTGCCCAGGTAGTGGTCGATGCGGAAGATCTGGCGCTCGTCGAAGATGGCGCCGACCTCGTCGTTGATGCCCTGCGCGCTCACCAGGTCGTGGCCGAGCGGCTTCTCCAGCACCACGCGCGAGCGCGGCGTCACCAGGCCCGCCTCCTGCAGCTCGCGGCAGAAGGGCCCGAACGTCCTGGGCGGGCTGGCGAGGTAGTAGACGCGGTCGCGGTCCTCGTGCCCGGCCAGCAGCTCCGCCAGCGCCTTCCACCCGGAACGGTCCTCGCCGCCGACGTCCACCGACACGTGGTGCAGGCGGCCCAGGAAGCGCCGCCACAGCTCGGGGTCGTCGATCGGGACCTGGTCGCGTACCTCGGCGTCCACCTTGCCGCGGAAGTCGGCGTCGGTCAGCCCGCCGCGGGACATGGCGATGACACGCGTCTCGGGGGAGAGGCGGCCGTCCCGGTCGGTGTGGTACAGCGCGGGGATCAGCTTGCGCATGGACAGGTCGCCCGTGCCGCCGAAGACGACGAGGTCGGCGGTGTGGGGCTGGCCGGGGTCCGGGTTGGTGGGCACTGCGGGGGACACGGTGAAGGCTCCGATGATCTGCCTAGCAGGGACAGATCGGACACTAACGAGAGTTTGGGTCGTGCACAAGCGGAGTTTTGGCATTCGAGATAAAAAAGTCACGACTTTTCATGACAGAAGCCCATGTGGTTCACTTAACCGATGCCTCGACGTACTGCCGCGACCCTCGCCACGAGTGGCGAGGTGCTCCGACTGATCCGCACCGGTGAGGCCGTCACGCGGGCCGATCTCGGCCGGGTGACCGGCCTGTCACGCCCCGCCGTGCAGCTGCGCGTCGGCGAGCTGCTGGAACGCGGCCTGGTCGTCGAGCGCACCGACGCGCCCTCGACCGGCGGCCGGCCGCCCGTGCGGCTGGAGTTCAACGCCGCGGGCGGTGTGGTGCTAGTGGCCGCGCTCGGCGCGAGCCGCACCCGCGTGGCCGTCTGCGACCTGGCCGGCGAGGAGCTGGCCGGCCGGGAGTTCTCGATGGACGTCGAGGAGGGCCCCAACGTCGTGCTCCCGCTGCTCATGGACACCTGGGACGAGTTGCTCGGCGACCGGCCGCACTCGATGATCAGGGGCGTCGGGATGGGCGTGCCGGCCACGGTCGAGTTCGCCGAGGGCCGTACGGAGAGCGCCCGCGTCATGGCCTCGTGGACCGGCGTGGTGATCCCGCCCATCATCCGCGAGCGCTTCCCCGTGCCCGTCCTGGTGGACAACGACGTGAACGTGCTGGCCATCGGCGAGCACCGCGGCGTCTACCCCGAGCTCGGCGACCTGATGTTCGTCAAGGTCTCCACGCGGATCGGCGCGGGCGTGATCGCCGGCGGCGGCATCCTGCGCGGCGCGCTCGGCGCGGCCGGCGAGATCGGCCACATCCCGGTGCTGGACGGCGGCGGCGTGCTGTGCCGCTGCGGCAACACCGACTGCGTCGACTCCGTGGCCAGCGGCACCGCCCTGCTGCGCGATCTGCGCGCCCTCGGCAAGGACGTCAAGACGATCGCCGACGTGACGGCGCTGGTGCGGGCCGGCGACGCCGAGACGATGGCCACCGTCCGCGAGGCCGGCCGCCGGATCGGCGAGGTGCTGGCCGGCGCGGTCAACATCCTCAACCCGGCGGTCGTCGTGCTCGGCGGCGACGTGGCCGAGGCGTTCGGCCCACTGGTGTCGAGCATCCGCGAGGTCGTCTACCGCCGCTCCACGGCCCTGGCGACCCGCCGGCTGCGCATCGAGCCGAGCCGCCTCGGCGCGGGCGCCGGCATCACCGGCTGCGCGGTGATGGTCCTCGACCACGTGCTCTCCCCGGAGGCCGTGGACGAGACCATGACCGTCACCGCCCTGCGCCCCGACGCCCTGACCGCCCGCCCGGCCGGCTGATCGGGCCGGTTGATCGGGCCGGTTGATCGGGCGGGTCAGAGGTCCCAGCGGGGGACGGGGCTCTCCCGCACGTCGCCCTCGGCGCCGAAGATCAGGTGGCGGTCGAAGGCGTCGGCGAACCAGCGGTCGTGGGTGACCGCCAGGACCGTGCCCTCGAAGCCCTCCAGCCCCCGCTGCAGCGCCTCCGCGCTGGCCAGGTCGAGGTTGTCGGTCGGCTCGTCGAGCAGCAGCAGCGTCGCGCCCGACAACTCCAGCAGCAGGATCTGCAGGCGCGCCTGCTGCCCGCCCGACAACGTCTCGAAGGGCTGCCCGCCCGCCGGCGCCAGCTCGTAGCGGGCCAGCGCGGCCATGGCCTCGTTGCGGGTCAGCGCGAACTCCCGCATCACCACCTCGGCCGCCGGGCGGCCGTGCAGGTCGGGACGCAGGTGGGTCTGGGCGAAGTGGCCGGGGCGGACGCGGGCGCCCAGGCGGGCGGCGCCCGTGTGCGGGATCGGCTCGCCGGCCAGCAGGCGCAGGAAGTGGGATTTGCCGGTGCCGTTCAGGCCGAGCACGCCGACGCGCTCGCCGTACCAGATCTCGGTGGAGAACGGCCGCAGCAGGCCGGTCAGCTCCAGCTCCTCGCAGATCACCGCCCGCTTGCCGGTGCGCCCGCCGCGCAGCCGCATCCGGACGTTCTGCTCCTTCGGCGCGCGCTCGGGCGGCCCCGCCCGCTCGAACCGCTCCAGCCGCGTCACCGCCGACTGGTAGGCGCCCGCGAGCGCGTCGTTGTTCGCCGACCGCTGCCGCAGCGTGTGCACGAGCCGGCGCAGCCGGGCCCGCTCGTCCTCCCAGTGCCGCCGCCGCTCCTCCAGCCGCTCCGCGCGCCGCAGCCGGGCCTGCGCGTACGTCGCGAAGCCGCCGCCGTGCACCCAGACGCCCCGGCCCTCGACGGTGACGATCCTGTCGGCGGCCTCGGCCAGGAGCCGCCGGTCGTGCGAGACCAGCAGCACGGTCTTGCCCGAGGCCCTGATCGACCGCTCCAGCCACTGCTTGCCGCGCACGTCGAGGAAGTTGTCGGGCTCGTCGAGCAGCAGCACGTCGTCGGGGCCGCGCAGCAGCGCCTCCAGCATGAGCCGCTTCTGCTCACCGCCCGACAGGGTCGCCACGCTCCGGTCGCGCACCTCCTCGTACGGCAGGCCCAGCGCCTCGGTGGCGCACGCGTCCCACACCACCTCCAGCGCGTAGCCGCCCGCGTCGGCGTAGTCGGCCAGGGCCTGGGCGTAGCCGAGCTGGGTCTCCTCGTCGTCGCGCGCCGCGAGGGCGGCCTCGGCCCGGCCGACGGCCGCGGCCGCCTCCCGGACACGGGCGGGCGCCACGTGCATGAGCAGGTCGCGCACGGCGCCCGTGCCGAGGAACTGCCGCATCACCCCGACGCCGCTCCCGCCGGTGGAGATCCGCCCCTCGGCCGGCCGCAGCTCGCCGGCGATCAACCGCAGCAGCGTGGTCTTGCCGGCGCCGTTGGGCCCGACGAGCGCGGCCTTCGCGCCCTCGCCCACCCGGAACGACACCTCCAGCAGCAGCGGCCGCCCGTCGGGCAGCAGGTACGTCACCTCGCGCACGTCCACGTGCCCCATGGCCGCCACCTCCTGCTCGATCGACGTTCCATCTACTAGACCATCGATCCGGTCACTCGTCCACCGTATTATGCGCGGGTGGAGAACGTGTGGTCGCGGCCCCGCAAGGCCCCCAGGCAGACGCTGACGCTGGAGCGCATCGTGGCGGAGGCGCTGGCGCTGCTCGACGAGGAGGGCGTGGGCCGGCTGACCATGCGCCGCCTGGCCGAGCGCCTCGGCACCGGCTCGACCACCCTCTACTGGCACGTCGCCACCAAGGACGACGTGCTGGACCTGGCGCTCGACGCCGTCTTCGGCGAGGTCCGCCTCCCCGATCCCGCGCCCGGCGAGGGCGACTGGCGGCGGCCGGCGCGGGAGCTGATGCGCGGCTGGCGGGCGGCCCTGCTGCGCCACCCCTGGTCGGCCGCCCTCCTCGACCGGCCGCTCATGGGACCGAACGCGCTCTCGCGCACCGAGTTCCTCTATCAGACGCTGGCCGGGGCCGGGTTCACCCCGCCGAAGGCCGCCGCCCACAGCCTGGCCAACTACGTCATGGGCTCGGTCATCATGCAGGTGGCGTGGGAGCGCGGCGGCGACGGCGACACCGGCGCGTTCCTGCGCGAGCGGGCCGCCCGCTACCCGGCCCTCGCCGAGCACGGCCTCGGCCACACCTGGGACGCCACGTTCGACGAGGGGCTCGGCTACCTGCTCGACGGCATGGAGCAGGCCCGCCGGTAGGCGTTCAGCAGGTGCACAGCAGGCTGCGCAGCGACGTCTCCAGGCACAGCGCGGAGCGCGCCGCCGACGGCCACGGGAAGCGCACCAGCGACTCGTCCACCCGTACGGTGGCCCCCAGCCGGTCCAGCTCCCACAGCCACACCTCGCCGGCCGGCTCGCCGAGCTGCCGCACCACGCCGGCGGCGAGCTGGACCCGGTGTGACTCGTTGACGTGCGCCAGCACCCGCTCGGCCACCTCGGTCAGCGGGTCGGGCGCGGCCCCCAGGTACTCATCGGCGTCCAGCATCCCCGACTCCTGGCCGGTCAGGTAGACGACCTGGCCCACGTCCATCCGCAACAACCGGGGCGCGTCCGCCCGCCCGTACCGCTCCAGGGCCTCGAACAGGCCCTCGTCCGGACAGTGCGCGGCCACCGTCACCGCCGCGGAACGCGCCTCCTCCTCCGGCACCGCCTCCGCCCACCCCTGCACCTCGACCAGCCCCCTCGGATGCGTGGCCGGGCCCAGGCGCCGCATGGCGGTCAGGTTGACCGCCGCGACGGCGTCGTCACGCACCCGGTGCAGCGGCTCACCCGGCAGCACGAGCAGCACGGGCCGGCCGCGCTGGTCGACACCCCCGCGGACGGGCGAGGGGGCGCCGTCGACGGTCAGTTTGGCGACGCCGGCGGTCGCGGCGAGGGTGCGGACCCGTTCGGGGATCGGCAGCATGGCGCCTCCTTTGAGAACGCAGGCAATGGTAGGTTAGGCTCACCTAAGTAAGGATTACCTAAGCACAAGAGGTGAACGTGCGCTACACCGGCCCCAAGGTGCGACTGTCGCGTCGCGCGGGCGTCCCGCTGACCAGGAAAGCCGTCCGCTACTTCGAGCAGCGCCCCTATCCGCCGGGCGAGCACGGCCGCAGGACCAGCCGGCGCAACACCGGCGACTACGGGCTGCGCCTGATGGAGAAGCAGAAGCTGCGCTGGTACTACGACGTCTCCGAGCGCCAGCTGCGCCGCTACTGGGACCTGGCCGTGCGCAAGCCCGGCGCGTCGGGCGCCGAGCTCGTCACGTTGCTGGAGACCCGCCTGGCCTCGCTCGTGCTGCGCTCCGGCCTGGCCCCGTCGATCTACGCGGCCCGCCAGTACGTCACCCACGGCCACATCGCCGTGGACGGCCGCAAGGTGGACATCCCCAGCTACCTCGTCAAGCCGGGGCAGGTCGTCTCGGTGCGCGAGCGCTCGCGCCGGATGCAGCCGTTCGTGGCCGCCGCCGAGGGTGTGCACGCCGACGAGCGCACGGCGCCGTACCTGTCGGTGGAGCTGCCCGAGCTGCGCTTCACGCTGACGCACCGCCCCGAGCGTGAGCAGATCATCGTCCCCGTCGACGAGCAGCTCGTGGTGGAGTTCTACTCTCGCTGACGACGGCGCCCGGCCCAGTTGTCGGCCCAGTTGTCGGCCCAGTTGTCGGCTCCGCCCGCAGGCGGAGCTCGGCGACCTCCTTGCGCAGCTCGACGAGTTCGTCCAGGATCCGCTGGGTGTGGGCCGTGGTGTCCTCCAGCGCGGCCCGCTCCTCGGCGTTCTCCTCGTCCATCGCGCTCACGACCACCGCCATGAACAGGTTGAGCACCACGAACGTGCACACCAGGATGAAGATCGTGAAGAAGATCCAGGCGGACGGGTGGCGGGTCATGACCTCCCTGGCGATGTTGCCCCAGTCGTCGCCCGTCATCGTCTGGTAGAGGGTGAACAACGAGGTCGGCAGGCTGCCGAAGCGGTCGGGCGTGCTCTGCCCGTAGAGCTTGGTGGCCATGACGGCGGCCACGTACAGCACCAGGGAGAGCAGCACCACGATCGAGGTCATCCCCGGCAGGGCGCGCAGCAGGGCCGAGACCACGCGGCGCAGGCTCGGCACGACCGACAGCAGCCGCAGCGCCCGCAGGATGCGCAGCGAGCGCAGCACCGACAGCGCGCCCGTCGTGGAGGCGAACGCGACGGCGACGATCGCGGTGTCGAAGAGGTTCCACGGGTCGCGTACGAACGCGGTCCGTTCGACGTAGATCTTGGCGGCCAGTTCGGCGGTGAAGATGTAGAGCGCCAGGTGGTCGACGACCGTCAGCAGCGGGCCGTGGCGCTCCACGACGGCCGGGAACGTCTCCAGGCCGAGGGTGCCCGCGTTGACCAGGATGACACCGACGATGAAGCGCTGGAAGTGCCGGTGGGCGAGGAGGGCGCGGGTGCGTTCACGCACGGGGACAGGGCTCCTAAGGCAGTGTGATCATGTGCCCTCTCATGATGGCCCAAGATGATCAAGCCGGTGCCTGTGGTATAAAAACCGACTTAAGCGGAAAAGGGGGCGAGGGGGACTATGGCGTACCAGAACTACTACGGTCCGCCGCCGCAGACCCACCCCAACGGCACCACCATCCTCGTGCTGGGCATTCTCAGCCTGGTGATCTGCTCCTTCCTCGGCCCCTTCGCCTGGGCGATGGGCACCAGGGCGCTTCGCGAGATCGACTCCAGCGGCCACTACTTCGACAACCGCGGTCAGGTGCAGGCCGGCCGCGTCTGCGGCATCATCAGCACCGTCCTGCTAGCCATCGGCCTCGGCCTCACGATCGTGATCCTGGCCCTCGCCCTGCTCGCCGGGGCCTTCGCCTAGTACGCCCAGTGCTCCGAACCCGTGCTCCAGCAGCTCGAACGCCCGCTCCGCGGCGGCCCTGAGGCCGGGCTCGACGCTCTCCCACGGCTCTCCCGCCAGCTGCCTGCCCAGCGCGTAGTCGCTGAGCCGCCGCGTGGTGGTGAGGAGGTGGGCGGCGGCGAGCCGGGGCGTCAGGTCGTCGGGGTCGGCGTCGAGCTCGTCGGCGAGCGCCCGCGCCAGCGCCGTCTCGCGGTCTTCGTGAAGCGCCCGCATCCGCGCCACCAGTGACGGGCTGTCCTCGACGATCCCGGCGAACACGTCGGCGCCCGGATTGAGCCCGTAACGCCAGTCCCGCGTGCCGATCGCGTCGAGGAAGTCGCGGCGGAAGGCCGCCACCACGCCCTCGCCCCGCGCGCGCTCCCGCAGCACCCGCACCGGCAGGTCGACGGCCACGTCGTGCCGGTCGGCGAAGAGGTCCTCCTTGGTGGCGAAGTAGTTGAAGACCGTGTTGACGGAGACGTCGGCGGCCCGCGCCACCTCGGCCACGGTCACGTTGTCGAACCCCCGCGCCATGAACAGCCCCATCGCCATGTCGGCGATGCGCTGCCTGGTCTCGCGCTTCTTCCGCTCACGCAGCCCCTCTGCCATGCCTGTCATCGTACCTAGTTTGCAGTGACACCAAAATTGTGATTACCCTAAATTTGGAGGCGATGAAATGATCAGAACTTCAGGTCTGGGCAAGACCTTCGACGGCGGCGTGGCAGCCGTCGAAGGCGTCGACATCACGGTGGAGCCAGGCGAGATCGTCGGCTTCCTCGGCCCGAACGGCGCCGGCAAGACCACCACCATGCGCATGCTGACCACGCTGCTGCGCCCCACGTCCGGCACCGCCACGGTGGCCGGCCACGACCTCGCCGGCGAGCCCCGGGAGGTGCGCAGACGCATCGGCTACGTCGCGCAGGGCAGCGGCCTGGCGCCTGCCACGCCGCTCAAGGACGATCTCGAGCTTCAAGGCCTTCTGTACGGCCTGAGCCGTCGCGAGGTCGCCGCCCGGGCCGAGGAGGTCCTGGCCCGGCTGGAGCTCACCGGGCTCGACGCCCGGCCCGCCGCCGCGCTGTCCGGCGGTCAGCGCCGCCGCTTCGACATCGCGTTCGCGCTGCTGCACGACCCCGCGCTGCTCTTCCTGGACGAGCCGACCACCGGTCTCGACCCGCAGAGCCGCGCCGCCCTGTGGGACCACATCCGCGCGCTGCGCGCCGACCACGGCATGACGGTGTTCCTGACCACCCACTACCTCGACGAGGCCGGAGCGCTGTGCGACCGGCTGATCGTCATCGACCACGGCCGCATCGTGGCCGAGGGCACTCCGGCGGAGCTGAAGACCGGCGGCCGCACGCTCGACGACGTCTTCCTCGACCTCACCGGCCGCGCGCCGCGCGAGGAGGCGGGCGTCTGATGCCGCGCGACACCTGGGTGCTGCTCCGCCACGACGTACGCGCCACGCTGCGGCAGAAGGCCGGCATCGTGTTCGGCGCGATCCAGCCGCTGCTGTTCCTGGTGTTGTTCGGGCCGATCTTCGCCACGTTCGGCACGTGGGAGACGCTCGTCCCCGGCCTGATCCTCCAGCTCGGGCTGATGAGCACGGGGATGGCCGGGTTCGGCGTCGTCTTCGACAAGCGCACGGGCGTGCTGGAGCGCATGCGTGTCACCCCGGCGAGCCGCCTGTCGCTGCTGCTCGGCCGCGTGCTCGCCAACGTCGTCACGCTGGTCGCGCAGATGGTGCTGCTGCTCGCGGTGGCCTTCGCCTTCGGGCTGCGCGTCCCGCCGGCCGGGCTGCTGGCGGGGTTCGCGCTCGTCGTCGTGCTCGGCGCGGGCCTGGCGGCCCTGTCGTACGCGGTCGCGCTCACCATGAACGAGCACCTGTTCCCGCCCGTGATGAGCACGGCCGTGGTGCCGCTGGTGCTGCTGTCGGGCTCGTTCCTGCCGATGTCGATGGCGCCGGGCTGGCTCGACGCCCTCTCGTACGCCAGTCCGTTCCGGTACGCGCTGGAGGCCGTACGCGACCTCTTCCACGGCCGGTACGCCACCGCCACGGTCGCGGCGGGCGTCGCGGTGACCGTGCTGTTCACCGCGGCCGGCCTGATGATCGGGACGCGCGTGTTCAACAGGGAGCACGCCTGACGTTCCCGGCGCGGTTCCGGCTCGTCGCCGGAGGGCTGACCCCGGCCGGGGAGCCCGGCGCGGTCTCTATGGCGCGCCGCCACCGCCGCGAGTCAGGCGGGCGCAATCCGTTGGCGGCCCTGGTCTTCCTGCCGCATAACCTCACGGACCAGGGCTCGAGACCAAGCGCTCGTTGCGGGGCGCAGAATCCTCGCTCGCGGAGGCCCCGGCGGGGCGGACCGGCACGCCTTACCATGTCGCGCCTTGGCGCGATACATCGCGCACCGCCCCCGGCGATCGGGTCGGGAACGACTTGCCTTAATTGGGCAAGCTTTTGGCGTTGATCGCTGGATGCGTGGCGCTCGTGACCGTCCGCACTCGAACGCTCACTCTTGATCGTTATACGGCAATCAGGGCGAGCCTGGAGTTTTGCCTCCAGGAGATCAGCCCGTCCGAGCCGAGAACTTAGCGTGAGATCAATCGGCCGCGCCCAAGGTCCGTGGAGACCGGCGCGGCCATCCCGAGTCCCGATGCGGTCGGGACGTCCCGAGACCGAGCTAGAGGTGATCTAGCGATGACCCAGATCAAGAAGTTCCTCGCGGCCGGCGCAATGGCGGCCTCCGCCCTCGCCGTCCCCGTCACGGTATCGGCTCAGCCCGCCACCGCCGAGCCCTCCGCCCAGCGGACCACCACGGAGACGATCTCGCAAGCCCACCCCTGCAGGTTCCACAAGAACCCGGCTAGAT
>NZ_POUD01000152.1 GCF_003236395.1 Nonomuraea aridisoli
GGGCAGGGGCGCACAGGTGGTCGAGGAGGGTGCGGCTGATGTCCTCCAGGTGCCGGAGCTGCTCGCGCGTCAGCAGGTCGATCAGGTGCTCGCGGACGCTGGCCACGTGCGGCGGAGCCGCCGCCTGCAGCGCGGCGAGCCCCTCGTCCGTCAGGACGGCCAGCCAGCCCCGCCGGTCGCCGGCGAAGTGCTCCCGGCGCACCCATCCCTTCTGCTCGAGCTTGCCGACCGCGTGGGAGATGCGGCTGGGCTTGGAGTTGGTCCAGTGCGCCAGGTCGCTCATGCGCATGGTCCGCTCGGGCGCCTCCGACAGCAGGGCGAGCAGCTCGTAGTAAGTGGGCGGCATGTCGGCCGCGGCCAGCAGGTCACGCTCCAGCCGGTCGTGGAGCAGCCGGCTCGCCGTCATGAAGGCGCGCCAGGCGCGTTGTTCGTCGTCGTCCAGCCATCGCGTCACCTCGGCATCGTACTGGATAGTTGCGCGCTGAAATAAAGCAGATGTATTGTCCTGCTGAATCTTTCAGTGCTGAATTAACTGGAGCCAGACGTGTACCCCAGCGAACTCACCGGCGACTACACCACCGACCCCGCCCACAGCCGCTTCGGCTTCACGGCCCGCTACGCGATGGTCACCAAGGTCCGCGGCAGCATCCCCCTCAAGGAGGCCCCCGCCCACCTGGACGCCGCCGACCCGGGCGCCTCCAGCGTTCGCGTGACCCTCGACGTGGCGGGCATCGAGACCGGCAACGGCATGCGCGACGACCACCTGCGCACCGGCGACTTCCTGGACGTCGCCAACCACCCGCACATCACCTTCGTCTCCACCGATGTCAAGCACGTCGGCGGTGACAGCTTCGAGGTGACCGGCGACCTGACGATCCGCGGCGTGACCACGAAGATCACGATTCCGCTCGACTACACCGGCACCTCGGTCGACGCCCAGGGCGTCACCCGCGTCGGCTTCGAAGGCGGCCTCGCGATCAACCGCAGCGACTACGGCATCACGACCAACGCCGTCCTGGAGACCGGCGGCGTGATGATCTCGGACAAGATCGCCCTCGAGTTCGACCTGTCGCTCCTCAAGAACGCCTGAAGACGCCGACGGGCCCGGACGACAAACTCGTCCGGGCCCGTGCGGTTGTGGCGGCAGGAATCAGTGCGTGAGGCTGCGGTCGTCGTCGCTCGAACCGACGGCGGCGTGCTCCTCCTCACCACCGTGACCGATGGCGGCGTGCTCGTCGTGCCCGTGCCCGTCCTCCAGCGGGATCTTCTCCCCGCCGTACGCCTTCGACATCCGGGCGCGCAGCCTGCCGAGCGGGCCACGCATGCCCTTCGGCGGGATGCCCGCGGCGTCCTCGGCCACCGGCAGCATCGGCACCGGCTGCTTGCCGCGCACGTGGGCCTCGATGTCCTCCGCCGGCGGCGTGTGGACCTCGATGAACTCACCGTGCGGCAGCCGCTTGATCACGCCCGACTCGACGCCGTGCGAGATGACCGCCTGGTCGGAGCGCTGCAGACCCAGGCACATCCGGTAGGTGATCAGGTACGCCAGCGCCGGCGCCACGAAGATCATCACCCGGCCGATGTACGTCGTCCAGTTGAGGCTGATGTGGAAGAACGCCGAGATCTCGTCGTTGGCGCCCATCAGCCACAGCACACCGTAGAACGTCATCGCGGAGATGCCGATCGAGGTGCGGTGCGGGTTGTTGCGCGGACGGTCGGCGACGTGGTGCTCGCGGTGGTCGCCGGTCACCCAGCGTTCCAGGAACGGATAGAGCGCCAGGCCCGTCATGATGATGCCCATCGGCACCAGCGCCGGGATGATGACGCTCAGCGGCAGTGTGCCCGCGTGGGCCGTGCCGAAGAGGTTGATCTCCCATGGCGGCATGATGCGCAGCGCGCCTTCGAGGAAGCCCATGTAGAAGTCGGGCTGCGAACCCGCCGACACGTCGGCCGGTGTGTACGGGCCGAAGATCCAGATCGGGTTGATCTGCGCGAACGTGCCCAGACCGGCGATCACGCCGAGCGTGAACAGGAAGTACGCGCCCGCCTTCGCCATGAAGGCCGGGTAGAACGGCGCGCCCACCACGTTCTGGTTGGTCCGCCCCTTGCCCGGCATCTGGGTGTGCTTCTGCACCCACATGAGCACCATGTGGGCCGATATCAGCGCCAGCAGGATGCCCGGGATGAGCAGGATGTGCAGCGAGTAGAACCGGGAGATGACGTCGTGCCCCGGATACTCCCCGCCGAACAGGAAGAACGTGATGTACGTGCCGACCAGCGGCAGCGAGATCGCCACACCCTCGGTGATCCGCAGACCGGCGCCGGAGAGCAGGTCGTCGGGGAGGGAGTAGCCGGTCAGGCCCTCGGCCAGCGCCAGCGTCAGCAGCAGCACGCCGATGATCCAGTTGATCTCGCGCGGCTTGCGGTAGGCGCCGGTGAAGAACACGCGCAGCGCGTGCACCATCATGCCGGCCACGAAGAGCAGGGCCGCCCAGTGGTGCATCTGCCGGATGAGCAGACCACCCCGGACGTCGAAGCTGATTTCCAGCGACGACGCGTAGGCCTCGGACATCATGACGCCCCTGAGCGGCGCGTACGAGCCGTCGTAGGCGACCTCCATCATGCTGGGCTTGTACCAGAACGTCAGGAACGTACCGGTGAGCAGCAGGATGACGAAGGAGTAGAGCGCGATCTCACCCAGCAGGAACGACCAGTGGTCGGGGAAGATCTTGCGCAGGTTGCGCTTGAGGAAGTTGGCCCCGCCGAGACGCTCGTCGAGGAAGTTCGACGGCCCGGTGATGGCCTTGGGGACGGTCTTCAGCTCGCTCACGCCTGGCCTCCCTTGGCCCGGGCCTCGGCCTCGGCGTCACCGCGCTCCCAGTAGCTGGGGCCGACGGGCACCTCGAAGTCGCCCTGGGCGACGAGGTAGCCCTCGGCGTCGACGGTGATGGGCAGCTGCGGCAGCGGCCGGGCGGCCGGGCCGAAGATGACCTTCGCACCGTCGGCGGCGTCGAACGTCGACTGGTGGCACGGGCAGAGGATGTGGTGGGTGTTCTGCTCGTACAGGGCCGCGGGGCAGCCCACGTGGGTGCAGATCTTCGAGTACGCCACGATGCCGTCGTGCGTCCAGTTCTGCCTGACGCCGCTCTTGAGCTCCTCGGGACGGAACTTGATCAGGATCAGCGTGGCCTTGGCCAGGGCGTTCAGGTCGTGCTCGTAGCCCTCGGGGACGACCGACAGGATGCCGCCGGGAGAGTTGAAGTCGGCCGCCCTGATGGGCTGGCCGGTGCCCTCGACGACGAGCCGCAGCGGCTTGCCCTCCTTGGTCTTCTCGCCCCAGACCGTGTGCCGCAGCAGTTTGTTGAACTGCGAGCCCGGCATCTTGGTGTTGTCGAGGTCGCGCAGCAGCACCAGCGGGATCAGGCCCAGCGGGGCCGCGCCCAGCAGCAGCGTGCGGCGCAGCAGCTTGCGCTTGACGAAGCCGCTCTCGTTGGCGCCCTCGACGAACGTCCTGCCCACGACCCCGCGGTCCTCCTCGTCGGAGACCATCAGGTGGCGCTCCTGGACGAGGGAGTACTTCGGCATGATCTGGCGGACCCAGATCACGATGCCGATCGCGAGGCTGAGGATCGCCACCGTCAGCGACGAGCCCAGCGCGAGGTTGGACGCGCCCGTCGCCTCGGGGCTGCCGACCTGGAAGACCACGTAGGAGATGATGAACGCGATGGCCGCCAGGAACGTGATCACGAAGCAGAGCGCGACGATCTTCTCGGCCTTGCGGGCCTTGGCCTCGTCCTGCAGCGTGACGCCCGGGACCTCCTCCTCGGCCCGGGGCGCTTCCACGGTGCCGAGCATCGAGGTGCCCGGTGGGGGGGTGCCGATGACGCGCTTGGGTACGCGCTCGTCCGGCTGCTCGATCTCGTGCTCGTTGTCTGTCATGACTTCTGTCGCTTCTTCGCGGTGATCCAGATGGCGGCGAGTGCGAGGGCGCTGAGGCCCACGATCCACGCTACGAGGCCCTCGGTGACCGGGCCGATGCGCCCCAGACCGAAGCCACCCGGGTCCTTCTGCTCACGGACCTGGGTGATGTAGGCGATCATGCTGCGCTTCTCTTCGGGGGTGATCGTCGTGTCGTTGAAGACCGGCATGGCCTGCGGGCCGGTGACCATGGCCTCGTAGATCTGCGTGGGGGTCGCCGAGTTGAGGTTGGGCGCGTACTTGCCCTGGGTCAGGGCGCCACCGGCGCCGGCCCAGTTGTGACACTGGATGCAGTTGGCGCGGAAGAGCTCGCCGCCCTTGCCGGCGTCACCGAGCTTGGGGTCGACCTGCTCCGCCGCCGGCACCTGCGGGCCGCCGCCGAGCGACTGCACGTAGGCCGAGATCTGGCGGATCTTCGTCTCGTCGACCCACTCGGGCAGCGGCTTGCGGGGCGCCTGCGGCCCGGGAGCGCCGGCCGGCATCCGGCCGGTGCTCATCTGGAAGTCGACGGCGGCCGCGCCGACGCCGACGAGCGTGGGGGCCGTGCTGGTGCCCTCGGCGTTCATCCCGTGGCAGCTCGAGCAGTGCTGGACGAACAGGCTCTTGCCCTCGGCCACGTCGTCGACCTTGCCCGCCGCCAGTGCCGCGTCGGCAGGCTTACCCGCCTGGACAAAGGCGGCGTATACCATCCCGACCAGCGCCAACGCCAAAATCAGGACGGCGTATCTCGCGAGGGGATGCCGCCGCCAAGCGGTGGTCCTAATCACAGAGATCCCGTTCCTTAACGAATGATGTAAATGGTCGCGAAAAGACCGATCCAGACGACGTCAACGAAGTGCCAGTAGTAGGACACGACGATCGCGCTGGTGGCCTGCTCATGCGTGAAGCGCTTCGCGGCGTACGTGCGTCCCAGCATGAACAGGAACGCGATCAGGCCACCGGTCACGTGCAGGCCGTGGAAGCCCGTCGTCAGGTAGAACACCGAGGTGTAGGCGTTGGCGGACAGGGTCGCGCCCTCTGACGCCAGCTCCATGTACTCGTACAGCTGGCCGGCGATGAAGACCGCGCCCATGAGGAAGCTGACGATGTACCAGAAGCGGAGCTTTCCGACCTGCCCCTTCTCCGCGGCCCACACGCCCATCTGGCACGTCACACTCGACAGAACCAGAATGATCGTGTTGACCGTCGCGAACGGGATGTTCAGGTGAGCGACGCCCTCGGCCGCTTGCGTGCCTGCGGGAAGAAGCGCGGGGCCCCACTCGAGGCCCTTGCCCTCGCTCACCGACCGGATGGTGAAGTACATCGCGAACAGCGCCGCGAAGAACATGAGCTCAGAGGACAGCCAGACGATCGTCCCGACACTGACCAGGTTGGGTCGCCGGTACGACTGTGCTGTCGTCGTCGAAGTTATTGCGGATGCTGTCGCCACGGGCAGCATTATTGCGGCTCCGATGGTCGGTCCGGCGCACGACCCCCCGTTAGCAGGTACGAACCACCGACCAACCTGGGATAATCGGTATAAACCACCCACCAGGCATGGTGGCCTGGGTCAGCACGCCGACACACCGGTACGATCCCAGGTGACCATACCGCTTCGACCGATAGTGAGCGCGACCGATGTCCACTGGGAGCACCGACGACAAGATGAGGGTCCTCGTCTACAGCGACGACGCGGCGACCAGGGCCGAGGTGATCCAGGCCATCGGCAGGCGCCCCGCGGCCGACGTCCCCTTCGTCGAGATCGTGGAGTGCGCCACCGAGCCCAAGGTTCACCAGTGGCTGGGCTCCGGCGAGATCGACGTGGCCGTCCTCGACGGCGAGACGCAGCCCGCGGGCGGCATGGGCGTCTCCCGCCAGGCCAAGGACGAGGTCTACGACTGCCCGCCCATCTGCCTGATCATCGCCAGGCGCGACGACCGCTGGCTGGCCGAGTGGTCGAAGGCCGACGCGGTCGTGTCGCAGCCCCTCGAGCCGATCGTCCTGGCCGACACCGTGGCCGACCTGATGCGCCGTCGTTCCGCCACCCGACTCAACGCCAAGTAGGTGCCCATGGACTCCCGTACGACCTGGCCCACGCTGCTTTCCGCTCTCCTCGCCGGGGAGCACCTCACCTCCGACGAGACGGCCTGGGCGATGCGGGAGATCATGTCCGGCGCCGCGACGCCCGCCCAGATCGCCGGTTTCGCGATCGCACTGCGCGCCAAGGGCGAGACCGTCGCCGAGGTGGTCGGCCTGGCCCGCACCATGCTCGACCTGGCCACGCCGCTGAGCGTGGAGGGGCCCGTGGTCGACGTCGTCGGCACGGGCGGCGACCGCGCCCACACCGTCAACGTCTCCACGATGGCCGCCATCGTGACCGCCGCGGCCGGCGCCCGCGTCGTCAAGCACGGCAACCGCGCCGCGTCGTCCTCGTGCGGCGCCGCCGACGTCCTGGAGCACCTCGGCGTCCGGCTCGACCTCACGCCGGCGCAGACCGCGCAGGTGGCGCGCGAGGCCGGCATCGCGTTCTGCTTCGCCCCGGTCTACCACCCCGCGCTGCGGTTCGCCGGGCCGGTGCGCAAGGAGATCGGCATCCCCACGTTCTTCAACTTCCTGGGCCCGCTCACCAACCCGGCCCGTCCCTCGGCGCAGGCCATCGGCGTCTACGACCCCAGGATGCTGCCCGTGCTGGCCGGCGTCTTCGCCGAGCGCGGGGTGTCCGCGCTGGTGTTCCGCGGTGACGACGGGCTCGACGAGCTGACCATCGCCGGCACCTCCACCGTCTGGGTGGTCAAGGACGGCGCCGCGACGCAGACCACGTTCGACCCGTCGGTTCTCGGCATCCCGCGCGCCGACGTGGGGGCGCTGCGCGGCGGCGACGTGGCGTTCAACGCCCAGGCCGTGCACGAGCTGGTGGGCGGCAAGACCGGGCCGGTGCGCGACGCCGTGCTGCTCAACGCGGCCGCGGCGCTGGTGGCGCTCGACGGCCCCGGCGACGACCTCGACCAGGCCATGATCGACGCCTATGCCCGCGCGTCGCAGGCCGTCGACTCGGGCGCCGCGGCGGCCACCCTCGAGCGCTGGGTCGAGGCGAGCGCCTCCTTCGCCCACGCCTGACCCCCGTACGCGGCGCTGAGAGCCCCGTTCCAGCCCCGCCGCCCGCGGCCCGTCCCCTGACGCCGGCGGGTGCGTACGGTCCGTACACGGCAGGTACACGACCACGGGCCCGTGCCTCTTCGGAGACACGGGCCCGCGTTCGTCCTGCCGGCGGGTCAGGCCAGGCTGTTGGTGGGCCCGTCCTTCAGCGAGCTCCACTGGAGCCACTGCTTCCAGTTCTCCTGCCAGTGCCCCCAGCCGTTGGTCGGCTCCAGCCGCCTGGGCGAGCCGGTGAGTATGATCGGGTCGCCGATCAGGGTGTTGTTGATGAACCACCGCGCGTTCTCCGGGCTGACGTTCACGCAGCCGTGGCTGACGTTGGCGTTGCCCTGCGAGCCCACCGACCACGGCGCGCTGTGCACGTACTCGCCGCTGTTGGAGATGCGGACGTTGTTGTAGGTGGTCGTCCGGTAGTAGCCGGACTGGCCGGGCCCGATCCCGGGCGAGGTCATGACCGTGACGGGCTCTCGCGACATCGCCAGGTGGATGCCGGAGGTCGTGTGGTACTTCCACACGCCGCCCTTGCCGGCGCTCATCGGCATGGTGCGGATCTTCTTGCCGTTGCGGCGCACCGTGAGCGTGTGGGTCTTCATGCTGCCGCTGGTGATCTGCTCGCGGCCGATCTTGAAGTCGAGCTTGACGTCTCGCTTGCCGTACATGCCGGGCCCGCCGCGCACGCCGGCCAGTTTGGCCTCCACCCGCACCTTCGTGTGCGCGGGCCAGTACTCGCGCGGCCGGAAGTCCACGTGCTGGTCGTCGAACCAGTGCCAGGCGCCTTCCACCGGCTTGGAGCTGCGGACGATGAGGTTGCGCTCGACCGAGACCCGGTCGGTGACGGGCTGGTCGAAGGCGATCATGACGGGCATGCCGACCCCGACGGTCAGCCCCGTGATCTCTTTGTTCGGGGTGATGGACTCGATGTCGAACGTCTTGTTGGCCTTCACCGTGGAGAACTTGCTGGTCATCTCGGTCTGCTTGCCCGAGCCGTCCACGGAGACGGCGGTGACCGTGTATTCGGTGCCGGGCCGGGCGGTGCCGAGGCTGCGCCACCGGGTGGCGTCGGCGCTCAGGACGCCCTTGAGCGGGCCCGACTTGCCGCCGTCGATGCGCACGCTCTTGAGCGTGCCCCCCTGGGCCGAGACGACCACGGGCTGATCGGTCGGCACGTTGGCGGCCTTGTTCGCCGGAGAGACCCCCACGGAGACACTCCGGGCGCCGCCTGCCATGGCGGCCCCTTTGTCAGGGTCCACGGCCGGACCGCCCGCTGAGCACGCTGTCAGCAGCGCCAGGGCCAGTAGGCCGGCCGGTCGATACGCTACGCGCCCCACGAGTACTCCCTCGTCAAGATCGAACCGCTTCTGCCTCCTTTATTACCCTGAGTGAGCGATTCACCACATCCGCAGATCGCTAAGGAACACCAAAAAGCGGACACCCTTCCCCAAGGGAGGGATGTCCGCTTTTCAGGGCGGATCTCAGTGCGAGAAGTGACCCCGGTAGTACTGGAAGACGAACCCGATCATGGCCATGATGACCAGGAAGACCCCGATCAGGAACATCCAGAAGCCGATGACGAACCCGGCGAAGGCGAAGGCCGCCGCCAGGCAGACGAACAGCGGCCACCAGCTGCTCGGGCTGAAGAACCCGAGCTCGCCCGCGCCGTCGCTGATCTCGGCCTGCTTGTTGTCCTCCGGCTGCGCGCCGATGCGCCGCGCGGTGAACATCAGGTAGTAGCCCACCATGAACGCGAACCCGACCGAGATGGCCATGGCCGTCGTGCCGACCGGCTCACCCTGGCCCGTCTCCGCCTTGGTCCAGAACCAGTAGGCGATGTCGACGCCGGCGAAGAACACGCCGCACAGCAGGAACAGCCAACCCTGGACCTTCATCAGGCCTCGACCTCCTGGGCGGACTTGGCGGAAACGTGCGGATAGTGCAGGTCGAACGCCGGGCGCTCAGACCTGATGCGCGGCAGCGAGGTGAAGTTGTGCCGCGGCGGCGGGCAGGAGGTCGCCCACTCGAGCGAACCGCCGTAGCCCCAGGGGTCGTCGACCGTGACCTTGGGCGCGCTGCGCCAGGTCTTCCAGACGTTGTAGAAGAACGGCAGCGTCGAGGCGCCCAGGATGAACGCGCCCACCGACGACAACATGTTGAGGTCGGTGAAGCCGTCGGCCGCGCTGTAGTCGGCGTAGCGGCGCGGGAAGCCCAGCATGCCCAGCCAGTGCTGCACGAGGAACGTCGTGTGGAAGCCGATGAACAGCAGCCAGAAGTGCAGCTTGCCGAGCTTGTCGTCGAGCATCTTGCCGGTGAACTTGGGCCACCAGAAGTAGAACCCGGCGAACATGGCGAACACGACGGTGCCGAAGACCACGTAGTGGAAGTGGGCGACGACGAAGTAGGTGTCGCTGATGTGGAAGTCGAGCGGCGGCGAGGCCAGGATGACGCCCGTCAGACCGCCCAGCAGGAACGTGATGAGGAAGCCGACCGAGAAGAGCATCGGCGACTCGAACGACAGGTGTCCCCGCCACATCGTGCCGATCCAGTTGAAGAACTTCACACCGGTCGGCACCGCGATGAGGAACGTCATGAACGAGAAGAACGGCAACAACACCTGCCCGGTCGGGAACATGTGGTGCGCCCAGACCGTGATGGACAGACCCGCGATGGAGATGGTCGCGGCCACGAGGCTGATGTAACCGAAGATCGGCTTGCGGCTGAAGACCGGCAGGACCTCGGTCACGATGCCGAAGAACGGCAGCGCGATGATGTACACCTCGGGATGGCCGAAGAACCAGAACAGGTGCTGCCAGAGCAGCGCGCCGCCGTTCTCGGAGGCGAAGATGTGGGTGCCGAGCTTGCGGTCGGCCTCCAGCGCCAGCAGCGCGGCGGCCAGCACCGGGAAGGCCATCAGCACGAGCATGCTGGTCAGCAGGATGTTCCAGGTGAAGATCGGCATGCGGAACATCGTCATGCCGGGAGCGCGCATGCAGATGATCGTGGTGATGAAGTTGACCGCGCCCAGGATGGTGCCGAGACCCGACAGGGCCAGACCCATGATCCACAGGTCGCCGCCGATGCCCGGCGAGTTGATCGCGTTGGACAGCGGCGTGTAGGCGAACCAGCCGAAGGAGGCCGCGCCGCCCGGGGTGAAGAAGCCCGACACGGCGATGATGCTGCCGAACAGGTAGAGCCAGTAGCTGACCATGTTCAGGCGGGGGAACGCCACGTCGGGAGCGCCGATCTGCAGCGGCATCAGCTCGTTGGCGAAGCCGGCGAACAGCGGCGTCGCGAACATGAGCAGCATGATCGTGCCGTGCATGGTGAACAGCTGGTTGAACTGTTCGTTGCTGGTGAACTGCAGCCCCGGCTGCGCCAGCTCGGCCCGCATGACCAACGCCATGATGCCGCCGATGAGGAAGAAGGCGAACGACGTGATCAGGTACATGTGCCCGATGATCTTGTGATCAGTCGAGGACATCCACTTGGCGATGATCTGGCCCTTGGAGGACGGCCTGATCGGCGTCGTCGTCAGTGGCTCTTGGATGGCGGTCACTGGGCACTCCCAGCCTGGTGGGTCGCGATGTACTGGTTGAACTCAGCCTGCGGAACGAGCTTCACCGAGAAGAGCATCCGGCTGTGGTCGACACCGCAGAGCTCGGCGCAACGACCGGCGAAGACCCCCGTGCGGTTGAGCGTCGTGATCTGGAACTTGCGGCCCGGGTTGTCCTCGGGGATGCCGGGGATGACGTCGCGCTTGAACAGGAACTCCGGCACCCAGAAGGAGTGGATGACGTCATCGGTCGAAAGGTCGAACTCGACCTTCGTGTTCACCGGCAGGACGAGCTGGGGGCCCTGGTTGTAGTCGCTCACGGGCACGCCCGCGACCGGCGCCAGCGTCTGGCCGTTGACCGTCGTGGTGAAGCGCCAGCTCCACTGGTACGCCTCGACGCTGACCTTGACCGGCGCGTCACCGTCCACCCTGGTGAGGGTCTCGCTGTCGCGGGCGGTGAAGAAGAAGAACACCGACACCATGACCAGCGGGATCAGGGTGTAGAGCATCTCGATCGGCAGGTTGTAACGCACCTGCGGCGGGAGCTCGGCGCTGGACTTGCGCTTGCGGTGGAAGATCGCCGCCCACAGGATCAGGACGATGACGACGGCACCCGTGGCGAGTGCGGCGATCCAGGCCCCGTTCCACAGGCTCTGGACCACGCCGCCCTCCTGCGTGACGTGATCAGGAAGAAGGCCGCGAGACCAATCGGCCTCGGGGACGTCATTAGCACACGCCGTAGCAGTGGCCAGCAGCAACGCCAGAGCGGCGGCGCGTGGCACCCTGCGCCGGGCCAACGAACGCCGCGTCGTACGGCGAGTCGGACTCACGGATCGCCTACCCCACAGATGAAGCCCAAGAGTCTTTCCCTTGGGCGCTCGTATTTCCAAATGCACAGCTGATTGCAGACACATTAGCGTGCAGGTGCCTTGCCCCCCCGCGCGACCCCTCGATGGCCCCGCAAGTGGGACGATGAGTCTCGTGGCGTACTTCGACGCGGCTTCGAGCGAGCCGCTCCACCCTCAGGCGCGCGAGGCGCTGCTGGCGGCGATCGACGTCGGCTGGGCCGACCCCGCGAGACTCTACGGCCAGGCCCGCCGCGCGCACCTGCTGCTCGAGCAGGCCCGCACGGAGGTGGCCGAGGCGCTCGGCGCGCGGCCCGACGAGGTGTCGTTCACCTCTTCCGGCACGCAGGCCGTGCATCTCGGCGTGCTCGGCACCCTACACGGCAGGAGAAGGGCCGGGCGCCATCTGGTGACGAGCGCGGTCGAGCACTCCAGCGTGCTGCACGCCGGCGGCGTGCACGAACGCGATGGCGGCACGGTCGAGACCGTGGGCGTCGAGCTGACCGGCCGGGTCGACCTCGACCTGTTCGCCGAGGCGGTCGCGCGTCCGGGCACGGCGCTGGCCTGCCTGCAGACGGCCAACCACGAGGTCGGCACCCTGCAGCCGGTGGCGGAGGCCGCCGCGGCCTGCCGGGCCAACGGCGTCCCGCTGCTGGTCGACGCGGCGCAGACGGCCGGCCGGATGCCGGTCCCGGCCGGCTGGTCGGTGCTGACGGCCAGCGCCCACAAGTGGGGCGGGCCCGCCGGGGTGGGGGTGCTCGTGGTGCGCAAGGGCACCCGGTTCCGCTCGTTCCTGCCGGAGGACGAACGCGAGCGGCGGCGGGTGCCGGGCTTCGAGAACGTGCCCGGCATCGTCGCGGCCGCGGCCGCCCTGCGGGCGATGACCGCGGAGGCGGCGCAGGAGCAGGCCCGGCTGTCGGAACTGGTGGCGAAGATCCGCGAGACGGTGCCGAAGGTCGTGCCCGACGTGGAGGTGATCGGCGACCCGGTCGAGCGGGCCCCGCACATCGTGACCTTCTCGTGTCTGTACGTCGACGGCGAGGCCCTGCTCACCGAACTGGACAAAGCGGGATTCGCGGTATCGTCCGGGAGTTCTTGCACGGCTAGTACGCTTCGTCCATCGCACGTTCTGGAAGCGATGGGCGTGCTGACGCATGGGAATGTGCGGGTGTCGCTGCCCAGGGGCACCTCCGCGGCGGAGGTCGACCGGTTCCTCGCCGTGCTGCCCGACCTGGTGCGCCGCATCCGCCAGGACGCAGGAGTCGCATGACCGAGGTGACCGAGCCGGCTCTGACGATCGACGCGATCGGGAAGAAGTGCCCGATCCCGATCATCATGCTGGCCGAGCAGATCAACTACGTGCCGCTGAACGCCGTGGTGGCCGTGCTGGCCGACGATCCGGCGGCCTACACGGACGTGCCGGCGTGGTGCCGGCTGAAGTCGCACCGCCACGTCGGCTCGTACGAGCTGCCCGAGGGTGGCTGGGCGATCCACGTCAGGCGTAATTACTGAATGCCCCCGCCCGCCGCGGGCAGGGGACGGGAAGACGCCGTCCCGCCCGCGAGCCGGGCGGGACGGCCCCCACTCGGGGCCCCGTTCAGGGCCTCATCAAGGGCCTCGCTCAGGGGTGGTAGCAGCGCACGTGCTCGGCGATCTCGGCCGTCGCCTCGGGGCCGTAGGCCGCGCTGAACCGCTCGAGGAACACCTGCTGGCCGAGCTCGTACTCCTGGCCGCCGACGCGCTCCAGCACGTGGGTGGCGGTGAGGTTGCCCAGCTGGCCGCAGCGCTCCAGCGGCAGCCCCCAGGCCAGACCCGACATGAAGCCGGCGCGGAAGGCGTCGCCGACGCCCGTGGGGTCGGCCTTGCCGCGCTCGGGCGCGGGCGCGACGTGGATGGACGGCTCGCCCTTGCGGTCGATGACGGCGCCCTTGGGGCCGAGCGTGGTGACCCGGACGCCGACGCGGTCGAGGATCTCCTGGTCGGACCAGCCGGTCTTCTGCTCGATGAGCCCCTTCTCGTAGTCGTTGGAGAACAGGTAGGCGGCGCCGTCGACGAGCTGGCGGATCTGCTCGTCCTCCATGCGCGCGAGCTGCTGGGAGATGTCGGCGGCGAACGGGATGCCGCGCTGGCGGCACTCGTCGGTGTGGCGCAGCATCGCGTCGGGGTCGTTGGGGCTGATCAGCACCAGGTCGAGCCCGCCCACGCGGTCGGCGACGGGCTGCAGCTCGATGAGCCGCGCCTCGGCCATGGCCCCGGTGTAGAACGAGGCGATCTGGTTGTGGTGCTCGTCGGTGGTGCACAGGAAACGCGCCGTGTGCTGGGTCTCCGAGATGTGCACGGACTCGCAGTCGACGCCGTGGCGCTCCAGCCAGGAGCGGTAGTCGGCGAAGTCGTTGCCCACGGCGCCCACGAGGATCGGGTTGAGGCCGAGGCAGGCCATGCCGAAAGCGATGTTCGCGGCGCATCCGCCGCGACGGATCTGGAGGTCATCGACCAGGAACGACAGGGACACCCGATCGAGCTGCTCGGCGATGAGCTGGTCGCCGAAGCTTCCCGGGAAGGTCATCAGGTGGTCTGTCGCGATAGAGCCGGTTACGGCGATGCGCACGGGATTCTTCTTCCTCGTTGTCAGCAGGCCAATGAGCCCCACGAGAATACGCGAAGGTCCCGCGCGCACAAAGGCGAGCGGGACCTGCCGGCGACCGGCGACCCGTACTAGTTGAACGAGTCACCACAGGCGCACGAGCCCGTGGCGTTGGGGTTGTCGATCGTGAAGCCCTGCTTCTCGATGGTGTCGACGAAGTCGATGGTGGCGCCCATCAGGTAGGGAGCGCTCATCCGGTCGGTGACCACGTTGACGCCGCCGAACTCCGACACCACGTCGCCGTCCATCGAACGGTCGTCGAAGAAGAGCTGGTAGCGCAGGCCGGAGCAGCCTCCGGGCTGCACGGCGACCCTCAGCTGCAGACCTTCCTCGCCCTGCTGCTCCAGCAGGCTCTTGACCTTCGCGGCGGCCGCGTCAGTCAGGATCAGGCCCTGCGTCGTGGTCTCGCTGCTCTCAACCGTCATCTGCTGACTCCCTAACCAGGCTGTCTGTTTTTCGACGTCCTACAGATGACGCTACCAACACCGGGCCGATGCCACACATTCCCGGGGTGGCCTACCTCCGGAATATCCAGGTTCGTCCGTGTGTCATCATGAGTATCGTCAAAACGACGATAAGGGGGTGTGGCCATGGCCACCCAGACTGGGCTGCCGCTCTTCGTCCTCGGCAGGGGCGCCGATCCGCACAGCGAGAAGGGGGTCGAGTGTCCCGGCGAGCTGCCGCCCGCCTCCGACCCCGGCCTGGTGGAACGCGCCCGCAAGGCCAAGGAGGCGCTCGGTGAGCGGCTGTTCGTGCTCGGCCACCACTACCAGCGCGACGAGGTCATCCAGTTCGCCGACGTGACGGGCGACTCCTTCAAGCTCGCCCAGCAGGCGGCCGCGCGGCCGGAGGCGGAGTTCATCGTCTTCTGCGGCGTGCACTTCATGGCGGAGTCCGCCGACATCCTCACCACCGACGCCCAGAAGGTGATTCTTCCGGACATGGCGGCTGGGTGCTCGATGGCGGACATGGCCACGTTCGACCAGGTCGAGGAGTGCTGGGAGGCTCTGGAGGACGCCGGGCTCGCCGATCAGGTGATCCCCGTCACGTACATGAACTCCAGCGCCGACATCAAGGCGTTCTGCGGCCGCAACGGCGGCGCGGTGTGCACCTCCTCCAACGCCCGCCGGGCCCTGGACTGGGCGTTCCAGCAGGGCGAGAAGGTGCTGTTCCTGCCCGACCAGCACCTCGGCCGCAACACGGCGGTGCTGGAGATGGGCATGTCGCTGGACGACTGCGTGGTGTGGAACCCGCACCGCCCCAACGGCGGCCTGACCCAGGAGCAGCTGGAGCGGGCGCGGATGATCCTGTGGAAGGGCCACTGCTCGGTGCACGGCCGCTTCACCGCCGAGTCGGTGGACGACGTGCGCGCGCGCATCCCGGGCGTGAACGTGCTCGTGCACCCCGAGTGCCGGCACGAGGTCGTGCTGAAGGCCGACCACATCGGCTCCACCGAGCACATCATCAAGACCCTGCGGGCCGCACCGGCGGGGTCGAGCTGGGCGGTCGGCACGGAGCTGAACCTCGTCAAGCGGCTGGCCCAGATGTTCCCCGACAAGAACATCTCGTTCCTGGACCGCACGGTCTGCTACTGCTCGACGATGAACCGCATCGACCTGCCGCACCTGGTGTGGGCGCTGGAGTCGCTCGTGCTCGGCGAGGTCGTCAACCAGATCACCGTCGACGACGACACCACCCACTGGGCCAAGGTCGCCCTCGACCGCATGCTCGCCCTTCCGTAACCCCCCGCCAGAGGGCTTCAGGTTTCAGGCGAAGTCGTAGCCGACGCGCACGCGGACCGACAGGGCCTGGCGGCCGGGGCTGAGCGAGGCGTCGCTCTCCGCGGCGGCCAGGGCCGTGCGCATCGGCTGCGGTGGTCCCGTCCAGGGCTCCTCGGTGACCGACACCACCCGGCCGAGCGGGCGGCCGGCCAGCCCGGCGTACTGGGCCGCCTTGGCGGCGGCGTCCCTGAAGGCGCGCGTCCTGGCCTCGGCCAGCGCGGCGGCCGGGTCGGACAGCTCGAAGGCCAGGCCGTTGAGCCTGGCCTCCTCCCCCACCCCGGCCACGGTGTCGATGACGCGGTCGGCCCGTCCGAGATCGCGCACGATCACCTCGACGCCCTGCACGGCGCGGTAGGCGGCGACCGTCGGATAGGAGTCGTACTCGGGGCCGAGGGACAGCTCGACCGTGCGGACGTCCTCGGGCGCGACGCCGGCCGAGACGAGCGCGCCGGCCAGGCGGGCCGCGGCGGCCCGCGCGGCGGCGAACGCCTCCGCGGCCGAGGCCCGGCGGACCTCGACGCCCGCGTGCAGTCTCAGCAGGTCGGGCGCGGCCAGGACGGCGCCCTCGCCGGTCACGGTGATGTCCACGGGGCCGCCCCCTTCGCACGGGTTCCGTCCCGATCCTAGGCCGCTTCGTCAGCGGCCGGTGACCGCCGCGGCGACGACGTCCGGGTCACGGAGCGGGACGGGACGGGCGGCGGCGGGCAGGCGGACGAGCGCGGCGCCGAGGTCGCCGGCGAGCCGCTCCCGGCAGCCGTCCCGCTCGTACGCGCCGATCACGGTCACCGGCACCGGCGGGAACGGCTTGTCCACGCGCAGCCGCAGCAGGTCGGCGGCCATGTCACGGCGGGCCAGCCACTCCCCCGCCACCGCCGCCGGCACCTTGCCCATGCGGTAGACGCCCGAGGGGTCGGGCAGGCCGGTGAGCAGCCGGTGCGCGGGCGGCCCGGTCAGGCGGGCCAGCGCGGCGGCTCCCCAGGTGGCGCCGAGCGCGGGCAGCCACCTGCCGGCGGATCGGGCGGCGGACAGCGGCCGCCGTCCGCCGGGGCAGGCCGGCTCGACGAGGACGAGCTTGGCCAGGCACAGCGGGTGCAGCCGGGCGAACGCCTCGGCGTGCCAGCAGGCCACCCCGTGGGCGACGACGATCACCTGCTCGGGATGGTCGGGTGAGAGCGCCGCCAGGCGGGCGACCTCGGCGTACAGGCTGGGCGGGGCGGGCGAGCGGGGGCTGAGGCCGAGCCCCGGGCGGTCGAAGCGGATGACGCGGTGACTCGCGGCCAGCGCCGCGGCGACGGCGTCCCAGTGGAACCAGGCCGCTCCCGGACCGGCCGTGATGAGCACCGTGGGGCCCGTGCCCTCCTCGACGACGTGGGGGCGGCCGTAGCCGATCGTGGGGTTGGGGGCCTGGCCGCGGGCGCCGCCCACGCCGCCCGCGCGGCCGGGCGCGACCCGCAGCGGAACCTGCTCCTCCTGCTCGCCGTCGACGACGAGCAGCCGCATGGCGACGTAGACCAGCCAGACGGCGATCAGGGTGAGCTGGGCGCGGTGCGCGAGGCCGACGCCGTGGCCGACGGCCAGGCCGGCCCCGGTGAGCAGCGTGGCGGCCAGGGTCAGCACGGTGAACAGCCCCGACGCCCACGACCGCCAGCACGCGGTGAGCAGCGCCATGGCCGCCAGCACGGCGCCGGTGGACAGCACGCCCGCCAGCAGGTGGATCCGGTGGGCGAAGGACGTCGCCGTGCGCCCGCAGAGCAGGTCGCTGAGCGCGGCGCAGTCGAGCGGGAACAGCCCGCCCGCGAAGGTCAGCAGCCCGAACGCGGCCAGCGCCAGCCAGCCCGGCCACTCGCGCGCCACCCTGGGGACCAGGGCCACGCCGACCACGCAGGCCAGCCCCGACAGCGCCTCGCACACGCGGAACAGGCGCGTCCACGGCTGGTCGCGGGCGGCCAGCTCGCTGACGTAGCCGTTGGTCCTGTCCACCAGAGGGGTGGTGAACTGACCGGTGACCCAGGCGCTGCCCAGGACCGCGGCCACGATGAACGCGCTCGCCGCGAACACGTACAACCTTCGCTCCACGTGATCATTAGATCACTATGCGTATGCACCGGTGCAAAGCACCCCCAGGTCAGAGGCCGGGGGCGCCCCAGACCGGGAACCAGCGGCTCAGATCGCTCTCCAGCGGCAGCTCGCCCTCCAGGGCGCCTCTGGCCTGAAGTTCGAGCGCGTTGTCGCGCCGCTGGCCGCTCTGCGGGGCGAAGGGGTAGAAGGTGCCGCGTTTGTACAGGTAGACGACGGCCAGCCGCCTGC
Organism: Nonomuraea aridisoli; assembly: GCF_003236395.1. Taxonomy (GTDB): domain Bacteria; phylum Actinomycetota; class Actinomycetes; order Streptosporangiales; family Streptosporangiaceae; genus Nonomuraea; species Nonomuraea aridisoli. Next base: position 18,238 of record NZ_POUD01000152.1, read on the forward strand.
CGTCGGGGGCGGCGAACGACACCAGGGAGCACAGCAGCGACGGCCCGAACCCGGCGCCCTCCAGCGAGGAGTTGACCGCGTGCAGCTCGGTGACCAGGTCGCTGACGGCGTCGGCGGAGCGGCGGACGAGCAGCCAGGTGTAGCCGTAGCCGTCGTGGGACTCCTCGACGCGCTCGCCCAGCAGCGCCTTGACGTCGCGTTCCAGGGTGGCGAACGCGGCCCCCTCGGCGGCGCGGAAGGCCACCGAGCCGAGACCGGTGGGGACGAGACCGGTCGCGGCCTGCAGCGTCACCGCCGCCGACGGGAGCGCGAACAGCGCGTCGAGGTCGGGTCTGACCGGCTTCGACCGGCCGAGCAGCGCGTCGAGCCACCGCATGCCGGCTCAGCCCCTTCCGAGTTGCGCGGAGATGTCCGCCAGCTGCTGCAGGCGCCGCTCCAGCGGCGGGTGGGTGGCGAACAACGTCGCCAGCGACTGGCCCTTGGCCAGCGCCGGGGCGAAGTAGAAGGCGTTGAACGGCTCCGCCTCGCGCAGGTCGCGGGTCGGGATGCGGGCCATGTCGCCGGTGACCTTGGTCAGCGCGCTGGCCAGGGCGGACGGCCGCTGGGTGAGCAGCGCGCCCGCGCGGTCGGCGGCCAGCTCGCGGTAGCGCGACAGGGCGCGGGTGAGCAGGAAGCTGACGGCGTACACCAGGACGGAGACGAGCAGGATGATCGCCCCGACGGGCACCCCGCCCTGGCCGCCGTTGCGGCGGCCGGCGAGCCCGGAGTAGAGGGCGAAGCGCGTCATGAGCCCGGCCACGATGCCGAGGAACGAGGCGATCGTCATCACGGCGACGTCGCGGTGGGCGACGTGGGACAGCTCGTGGGCGATCACGCCCTCGAGCTCGCGCGGCTCCAGGCGGCGCAGGATGCCGGTCGTGACGCAGACGACGGCGCGCTTCTGGTTGCGCCCGGTGGCGAACGCGTTGGGGACGTCGGAGTCGGCGATCGCCACCCGCGGCTTCGGCATGTCGGCCAGCGCGCACAGCCGGTCGATGAGGCCGTGCAGCTCGGGGGCCTCCTGCGGGGAGACCTCCCGCCCGTGCATCGCGAACAGCGCGATGCGGTCGGACAGGAAGTACTGCACCAGCAGCAGGCCTCCTGCCAGCACCAGCACGGCCAGCGCCTGAACGCCCAGGGCGATCAGGACGCCGACGAAGACGACGTAGAGCAGCCCGAGCAGGAACATCGTCACGACCATGCGGCTCGTCAGGCCGCGGTCGGACGCGAACCGCGCGTTCACGGGGCTCAGCCCGGGATGAGGCCCTGGTCGCCCAGCATCTCCCGGACCTCCTCGATCGAGGCGTCCGCGGGGGGAAGGATCAGCTCTGACGGCTCAAGGCTGTCGTCGGGAAGCGCCTTGCCCACGTGGCGCACCTTGTCGAGCAGCGCGTGCAGCTTGACGCGGAACGCCTTCTCGTCGCCCGCGTCGATGGCCGCTTCCAGCTCGGTGTCGAGTTCGTTGAGGACCGAGATGTCGTCGGCGGAGATCTCCACCTGACCCTCGCCCATGATGCGTACGATCATGCGCCCTCCCCCGGCTGGCGCAGCTGCTGGGTCTGGCCCTGCTGCTGCGGGTGGGACTGCTGCTGAGGCTGGGCCTGCTGCTGGGGCTGCTGCTGCGGCTGCCCCTGCTCGATCGCCGACTGCGGCGCGGGGCCCTGGCCCAGCTCGGCCTTCATCCGGGCGAGCTCCAGCTCGACGTCCATGCCGCCGCCCATGCGGTCGAGCTCGGCCTGGATGTCGTCGCCGCGGGTGCCGCTGACGTCGTCGAGCGCGCCGCTGGCCAGCAGCTCGTCGATGGCGCCGGCACGCGCCTGCATCTGCGCCGTCTTGTCCTCGGCGCGCTGGATCGCGAGGCCGACGTCGCCCATCTCCTCGGAGATGCCGGAGAACGCCTCGTTGATGCGCGTCTGCGCCTCGGCGGCGGTGTAGGTGGCCTTGATCGTCTCCTTCTTCGTACGGAAGGAGTCGACCTTGGCCTGCAGCCGCTGGGAAGCCGTGGTGAGCTTCTCCTCCTCGGCCTGCAGGTTGTCGTGCTGGACCTTCAGGTCGGCCATCTGCGCCTGCAGGTTGGACCGGCGCTGCAACGCCTCGCGCGCCAGGTCCTCACGGCCGACGGACAGCGCCTTGCGGCCCTGCTCCTCCAAACGCTGGGACTGCTTCTCCAGGCCCGTTATCTGCAGCTCGACCCTCTTGCGGGAGGTGGCGACGTCGGCCACCCCACGGCGCACCTTCTGCAGCAGCTCCAGCTGCCGCTGATAGGAGTAGTCAAGGGTCTCGCGCGGATCCTCCATCTTGTCCAGGGCCTTGTTGGCCTTGGACTTGAAGATCATCGAAAGTCTCTTCATCACGCTCATGCGCGTCGGCCGTCCCCTTCTAGGTCGTGCTGGTGTTCACCCAATGCAGCGCAGCCGCCTTGGGATTACCCTACGCATAACGCACGGGGGCGTCACTAAGTTGCAGTCCAGGTAGGGTTGACGTGTGTTGCGACGCCGTTCCCAAACTTCCGTGGACGACACCCCCGTCCCCGCTGACGATCCTAAGCCCCAGGGTAAAGGTCGCCCCACCCCCAAGCGCCGGGATGCCGAGAGCCGCAGGCGGCAGCCGGTCAGCGCGCCGAAAGACCGTAAAGAGGCCTATCGGCAGATGCGCGCCAAGCAGGCCGCCGAACGTGAGCGCGCCCGAAAGGGCATGCTCGCGGGCGACGAGCGTTATTTCCCCGTCCGCGACAAGGGTCCCGCGCGCAAGTTCGCCCGCGACTGGGTCGACTCGCGCCGGCTGCCGAGCCAGTATTTCCTGCCCTTCTCGCTGGTGATCCTGCTGGCGACGTGGGTCCCGTGGCCTCTGGAGATCCGGGCGCAGGTGCTCAACATCGTCATCGCGGTCGGCTGGCCGATCATGATGATCGGCGTGCTCTTCACCTCCGTCTACGTGGCGTGGAAGGTGAAGAAGCTGGTGGCCGAGAAGCTGCCCGACGAGAGCGTCAGAGGCGTGGGCTTCTACGCTGCGATGCGGGCGCTGCAGATCCGCAAGCTGCGTTTCCCGCCGCCGGTGGTGCTGCCCGGCGGTAAGCCGGTGCCGCCCAAGAAGTGACCTGAATTTTTCCGGAATTTCGGTCTTTCTGCCGTCGGCAGAAATCTCCCACCGCAGCACGGCGCGGCCCGCGGGCCGCACGCTCATGGGGCGGGACGTTCGTCCTGCCCCAGGGGCCGGTCGGCGGGAGGCGTCGGGACCGGTGGCGGCGGGGACGCCAGGGCGAGAGCCAGGAAGATCACGACGATCACCGCGATCCCGGCCCACACCGCGCCCATTCC
>NZ_POUD01000153.1 GCF_003236395.1 Nonomuraea aridisoli
GTCCCCGAGCGGCCGCGGCGCGTCCTGATCTCGTCCGACACCTACCCGCCCGATGTGAACGGCGCCGCGTACTTCACCCACCGCTTGGCCACCGGCCTGGCCGCGCGCGGCAACGAGGTGCACGTCGTCTGCCAGTCCGACGTCGGCCCGCCCAGCGCCGACGTGGTGGACGGCGTCATCGTGCACCGCCTGCGCTCGGCGCCGCTGCTCGTCCACCCCACCATGCGCTTCACCGTGCCGACCCGCCTGGACCGGCTGGTGGCGAGCATCCGCCCCGACGTGCTGCACACCCAGGGCCACTTCGTCGTCGGCCGCGCCGCCATCGCCGCCGCCCGCCGCGCCGGTGTGCCGGTCGTGGCGACCAACCACTTCATGCCGGACAACCTCTTCCAGTTCGGCCACATCCCCGAACGGCTGCGCAGGCAGGCCGGCCGGCTGGCCTGGCGCGACTTCGGCCGGGTCTTCAACCGCGCCGACCGCGTCACCACCCCCACGCCGCTGGCCGCCCGGCTCCTGGCCGAGCAGGGGTTCACCCGTACGGTGGAGCCGATCTCCTGCGGCATCGACCTGGCCCGCTTCCACCCGCACACCGAGCCGAAGGCGTGGGCGCGCAGGCTCTTCGGGCTGCCCGACCGGCCGACCGTGCTGTTCGTCGGCCGCCTGGACGAGGAGAAGCGCATCGACGAGCTGGTCCGCGCCCTGCCGCTGGTGCTGAACGAGACCGACGCGCAGGTGGCGCTCGTCGGCAAGGGCAACCAGCGCACCGAGCTCGAACGGCTGGCCCGCCGCATCGGCGTCGCCGACCGGGTGTTCTTCCTCGGCTTCGTCCCGGACGAGACCATGCCGCAGGCGTTCGCCGCCGCCGACGTGTTCGCCATGCCGGGCGTCGCCGAGCTGCAGAGCATCGCGACCCTGGAGGCGATGGCCAGCGGCCTGCCCGTCGTCGCCGCCGACGCGATGGCGCTGCCCCACCTGGTCGACGACAACGGCCACCTGTTCCAGCCGGGCGACGTGATCTCGCTGGCCCGCCACCTGACCGCCATCCTCGCCGACGACGGCCTGCGCGCCCGGTTCGGCAAGGCCAGCAGGGAGCTCGCGCTCACGCACGACCACCAGGCGTCTCTCGCCCGCTTCGAGGAGATCTACGACGAGGTCGCGCGATGACGCCCCGGGGATGCGCCCGGCTCAGCGTGGCGGCCACGGTGACGGCGGCGGGCGCGCTGGCGTACGCGGAGACCGCGCTGCCCGCGCAGGTGCTGCTCAGCCACTACGCGCTGGTCCCGGGCGGGCTCGCGCCGGTGATCGCCGGGATGCTGGCGCTCGCGGGGGCGTGCGTGTGGCTGGCGTACGGGCTCGCCGTGACCGACCCGGTGCGTACGGCGGCCACGCGGGTGCTGCTGCTGGCCGGGGCGGCCGGCCTGGTCCTGAGCGCGATCTTCCCGACCGACCCGAGCGGGTCGCACCTCGACACGGTGTCCGGCGAGATCCACCGCTGGGCGGCGGCCGTGGTGTTCACCTCGCTGCCGGTCGCGGGCTGGATGCTGGCCCGGGGCCGGACGGGCACGCCCGGCTGGAACGCGGTGCGCGCGCTGAGCGTGGCCGCCGGAGTGACGCTGGCGGTGTACCTGGCGGCCCACCCGGCCTCCTTCACCTCGTCGTTCGTGAACGGGGGCGCGTACTACGGGCTGCTGGAGCGGGCCGTGGTGGTGGCCGACATGGCGCTGATCGTGGCGATGGCCGTGACGATGGCCGGGGCAACCGCCCGTCTGCGCCCGGCCGCCGCGACCGAGTCCGCGGTGCGGACGAGCGAGACCGAACAGCAGCGGCTGGCCGCCTGACACGCTTCGACGGGCGGCGAAAGGACTCCGCCCTAACGTGGGCCCATGCCTGTCACACGTCATGCCGAAGCGGTGGCCGTCCTGGCCGACACCCGATACGTTCCGCCGCCCGTACGCGCCGACGGCGCCGAGGGCACGCTGGCCTGGTTGCGCGCCCGGGTGTCGCGGTTCAGCACCGGCCCCGAGCACGCCGAACGGCGGCGCCTGCTCGTCGCTCTCCTGGACGGGGTGGACCCGGCCGGGCTGCGCGAGGCGGCCAGGGAGCTGACCCGGGAACGCGGCGGGAACTGGCGGGGTGTCCCCGTGGCCGTGCTGGGAGCCGCGCTGGGCGTCGAGGACACCGGCGCCGTGCCCGCCGCCGCGGACGGCTACCTGTCGGGCGAGGAGAGCCCGCAGGCCGACGCCGCCGTCGCCGAACTGCTCCGGCAGGCCGACATCTCGGTGATCACGCTGCTGCTGCAGGCCCACGCCGCCACAGAGACCCTCGTCGAGAACGCCCTCGCGCACACCCGCGCCGCCGCGGACGGCCCGATCGGGAACGTGCTCGCCGGCGCCGCCGCGAACGGCCTGGCCGCAGCGGCCCCCGCCTGGGCGGGCGACGTCGGGGCGCTGCTGCACGAGACGCTCCGGCACGACCCGCCGCTCAAGGCCACCCGCAGACTCGACGCCCGCACCGGCGACGAGGTGACGATCGACCTGGTGGCCGTCAACCGCGACCCCGAGGTGTTCCATGACCCCGAACGGTTCGACCCCGCGCGCGGCCGGAGCCCGTACCTGACCTTCGGCTCGGGTGTGCGCCCCTGCCCTGCACCGCACCACGCGCTCGCCCTGGCCGCCGGCGTTCTGGAGGGACTGCTGCCATGAGCTTCCGTGACCTGCACCGCCCCGGTGACCCGCTGCTGCTGCCCAACGCCTGGGACTACGGCTCGGCCGCGTACCTCGCCGCGCGGGGCTTCCCGGCGATCGGCACGACCAGCCTCGGCGTGGCCGCCGTGCACGGCAAGCCGGACGCGGCCGGCGCGACCAGGGCCGAGACGATCGAGCTGGCCGAATCCATCACGTCCCTGGGAGTGCTGGTGAGCGTGGACATCGAGGGCGGGTTCAGCGACGACCCCGCCCAGGTGGCCGACCTGGTCGCCTGCCTGGCCGCGCTGGGCGTCGCGGGCGTGAACCTGGAGGACGGCCGCCCCGACGGCACCCTGCGCCCGCTCGGCCTGCAGCAGCGCATCATCGAGGCCGCCCTGGGGCACGGCGTGTTCGTCAACGCCCGTACCGACACCTGCTGGCTGCGGACGGGTGACACGCGGGAGAGGGTGCGCGCGTACGGCCACGCCGACGGGATCTTCGTTCCGGGCCTGACCGACGTGGACGAGATCGCGGAGGTGGCGGCGAGCACGCCGCTGCCGCTCAACGTGCTCCACCAGCCGGGCGGCCCCACCCTCGCGAGGCTCGCGCAGGCGGGGGTGGCCCGGGTGAGCACCGGGTCGCTGCTCTACCGGGCCGCGCTCAGGGAGGCCGCGGCCACCGCGCTGGCACTCCGCGGCGAGCAACCACCTTCCATCCCGACATATACGGAGATCGCGGCGAGCTTGCCGCGATAATCGAGCCATGCGCTTCCAGATCCTCGGACCCACCGCCGCGCTGGGCGAGGACGGCGAGCCGATCACGCTCGGCGGCCCCCGGGTACGCGCCCTGCTGACGCTGCTCGCCCTGCACGCCGGCCGCGTCGTCGGCGCCGAACAGCTGATCGACGGCATGTACGGCACCGATCCCCCCGACGGCGTGGCCAACGCGCTGCAGTCGCAGGTGTCGCGGCTGCGCAGGGCGCTGGGCAGGGATCTGGTGGAGTTCCACCCGGCCGGTTACCGCCTGGTCGCCGACCCGCAGGACGTCGACGCCCGCCGGTTCGAGCAGCTCGCCCAGGCCGGCCGGCAGGCGCTGGCCGGCGGCGACCCGGAGCGGGCCGCCGCGCTGCTGCGCGAGGCGCTCGACCTGTGGCGCGGCACGCCGCTGGCCGACGCCCCGCACGCCGAGGCCGCCGTGGCGGCGCTGGAGGAGCTGCGCCTGGCCGCCACCGAGGACCGCGTGCGGGCGGACCTGGATCTCGGCCGGCACCGCGAGCTGGTCGCCGAGTTGCGCCAGCTCACCGCCGCCCACCCGCTGCGCGAGCGGCTGACCGCCCAGCTCATGCGCGCCCTGTACGGCAGCGGCCGCCAGGCGGAGGCGCTGACCGTCTACGACCAGGCCAGGAAGCTGCTGGACGAGGAGCTGGGCGTCGAGCCGGGCCCTGAGCTGGCCGCCGCCCACCTGGCCGTCCTCCGCGCCGACCCCGCGCTGGGGGCGCCCGCGCCGAGCGCGGCGGCAGGCCCTCTCAGGCAGGGGCTGCGCGCCCAGCTCACCAGCTTCGTGGGCCGCGCCGAGGAGCTCGACCAGGTACGCGCCCGGCTCCGCGACAACCGGCTCGTCACCCTGATCGGCCCCGGCGGCGCCGGCAAGACGCGCCTGGCCAACGAGGCGGCCGCACAGGAGGCCGGCGACGTGTGCTTCGTGCCGCTCGCCCCGGTCTCCGACCCCTCCGGCGTGCCGCGCGCGGTGCTGGCCGCGCTCGACATCCGCGACGCGCTGCTGCACGCCGAACGCCCGGCCGTCGACCCGGTGACCAGGCTGGTCACCGCGCTCGCCGACCGCAGGCTGCTGCTCGTCCTGGACAACTGCGAGCACCTCGTCGCGGCCACCGCCGACCTGACCGACCACCTGCTGGCCGCCTGCCCCGGCCTGCGCGTGCTGGCGACCGGGCGCGAGGCGCTCGGCATCACCGGCGAGTCGATCCTGCCCGTGGCGCCGCTGCGGCTGCCGCCGGTGGACACGGGCGACCCGCTCGACTACGCCGCCGTCCGGCTGTTCGCCGACCGGGCCGCCGCCGTCCGGCCGGGTTTCGCCGTGGACGCGGGCAACGCGGCGCAGGTCGTACGCATCTGCCGGGCGCTCGACGGGCTGCCGCTGGCCATCGAGCTGGCCGCGGCCCGGTTGCGCACGCTGTCGGTCGACGACGTGGCGGCGCGGCTGGACGACCGGTTCCGGCTGCTCACCCGTGGCAGCCGTACGGCGCTGCCGCGCCACCAGACGTTGCGCGCGGTCGTCGCCTGGAGCTGGGACCTGCTGGACGAGAGCGAGCAGCGGGCCGCCATGCGGCTGACCGTGTTCGCGGGCGGCGCCCGGCCCGAGGCGGCCGAGCAGGTGTGCGGGCTGCCCGAGGACGTGCTGTTCTCGCTGGCGGAGAAGTCGCTGGTCGAGTTCGTGGCCGGCCGTTTCCGGATGTTGCAGACGATCCGGGCCTTCTGCGCTGAACGGCTGGCCGAGTCGGGCGAGGAGTCCGCCGTCCGGCAGGCCCACGCGACCTACTACCTCGACCTGGCGATCGCGGCGGACGCTCGCCTGCGCGCCGCCGAGCAGCTGGAATGGCTGGCCAGGCTGGACGAGGAGAGCGACGACCTCATCGCGGCCACCCGGTGGGCCGCCGAGTCGGGACGCCTGGAGCTGGGGCTGCGGCTGACCGCCTACAGCGCCTGCTACTGGTGGATGCGCGGTCACCGCGTCACGAGCGCCGACCTGGCCTCCGACGTGCTCGACGCGCTCGGCTCCGCGCGCCCGCCCGCCCTGGACGAGGAGTACGCGATGTGCGTGCTCGTGTCCGGCTGGGTGGGACACGGCGGCGAGGGGCTGCGCGCCCGGCTGGACGAGCTGCGCGACGCTCTCGGCTGGACGTTCCTGCCGGCCAGGGTCGAGTTCCTCATGATGTTGTTGTCGATGCTCGTCGGCCCGCCCCCCGACTTCCAGCAGGCCCTCGTCGAGATCGCGAGGTCCATGCCGCGACTGACTCCGTGGATGCGGTCGCTGTCGAACTGCGGCGCGGCGTTCATCCTCCAAGGGCTCGGCCGCGTCGACGAGGCGGTGGAGCACTTCGAGGTGAGCCTGGCCGGGTTCAGGGAGATCGGCGAGCGGTGGGGGGCGGTGCTGGCGCTGTCCGGGCTAGGCTCGCTCTGGCAGGAGCAGGGCGACTACCGCGGCGCGCACGCGCTGGCCGACGAGGCGCTCACGCTGGCACGGGAACTGGGCGCCACGACCGAGATCGCCGAGGCCCTGTGCCGCAGGGCCGACGCGCTGCTCCACCTGGACGAGATGGAGGCCGCGCGGGCGGACTACGCGCACGCGGCCGAGCTGGCCCGGCGCAACGGCTCGATGGAGATCCTGGCCTGGGCCGATCTCGGCCAGGGCGAGGTGGCGCTGGCCCGCGGCGACCTCGACGAGGCCCGCGCCCTCATGACGCGGGCGCGGCACGAGTGCCCCGCCGGCTGGTACAGCACCGAGGAGACGCGTGAACGCATCGAGGCCGGGCTGACGGCGGTCAGCCGGGCGGTGAGTCGCGGCACCGCCGTCAGCCGGCCGGTCAGCGAACGGTAGGCCCGCCGTCAGCCGTTCCCCCGACAGTGAGCGGCATGACGAACAGATGGTCCTGCCTCGCCGTCGCCTGCGTGGCCACACTCCTGCTCTCGCTCGACCTCACGGTGCTGCACCTGGCCCTGCCGAGTCTGGTGGCCGACCTCGGCGCGAGCTCGACCCAGCTGCTGTGGATCGGCGACATGTACGGCCTCGCGCTGGCCGGCCTGCTCATCACCATGGGCAACGTCGGCGACCGCATCGGACGCAAGCGCCTGCTGCTGATCGGCGCGGCGGCGTTCGGCGCGGCGTCCGTGGTCACCGCGTACGCCCCCAGCGCCGAGCTGCTGATCGCCGCGCGGGCGCTGCTCGGCGTGGCCGCCGCCACGATCATGCCGTCGACGTTGTCGATCGTCCGCAACGTCTTCACCGACCCCGGCGAGCGGACGGCGGCCGTGGGCATCTGGAGCGGCATGAGCGCGGCGGGCTTCGCGGTCGGCCCGGTGGTCGGCGGCCTGGTGCTCGACCACTTCTGGTGGGGATCGGTCTTCCTGATCAACGTGCCGATCATGGCGCTCGTGATCGTCGGCGGCCTCCTGGTGCTGCCGGAGTCGCGCAACCCGAACGCGGGCCGGATCGACCTGCTCAGCGTGGCGCTGTCGTTCACCGGCATCGTGGCCGTCATCTACGCGATCAAGGAGATGGCGCACAAGGGCCTGGAGCACGCCGACGTGGTGGCCGCGGGCGTGGCCGGGATCGCGCTGCTCGCGACGTTCGTGTGGCGGCAGACGCGGCTGGCCGAGCCGCTGATCGACGTACGGCTCTTCCGGCGGCGGGCGTTCACCGCGTCCATCCTGACGAACCTGCTGGCGATCTTCGCGATGTCGGCCATGATGCTGATGTTCGCCTGGTACCTGCAGCTGGTGCTCGGCTGGTCGCCGCTGCAGGCGGGGCTCGCCCAGCTGCCCGGCGGCCTGGCGGGCGCGGTGGGCGGCGTGCTGGCCGCCAAGCTGATCCACCCGCTCGGCAGGAACGGCGTGGTCGCCCTGGGTCTGGCCATGAACGCCGGCGCGTTCCTGTGGTACACGACGCTCGGCACCGAGATCACCTACGTCACGCTGCTGCCCGCCATGGTGGTCGGCGGCATCGGCATCGCGTTCGCCTTCACCGTCAACAACGACAACGTGCTGGCCACCGCGCCCACCGAGCGGGCCGGGGCGGCGGCAGCGGTGTCGGAGACGGCGTTCGAGCTGGGCGCGGCGCTCGGCATCGCGATCCTCGGCACGGTGCTGACCAGCGCGTACCGGGCCAACCTTGAGCTGCCCGCCGGGGTGCCGGCCGAGGCGGCGCGGGAGTCCCTCGCCGGGGCGGTGAGCACGGCCTCGGCCCTCCCCGCCGACCAGGCCGCCGAGCTCATCGGCGCGGCGCGGCTGGCCTTCATGGAAGGGCTGCACCTGGCCTCGTTCGTCACGGCCGGCGTCCTGGCGGTGGTGGCGCTGCTCGCCCTGGCCGGCCTGCGCGGCGTCCCCAAGGTCATCCCCGAGGAGGTCCTCACCCGGGCCCACTCCTGACGCCACTCGAGGCGCCGCACCCAGCGGGGGGTGCGGCGCCTCGGCGCTTCCAGGCCGGGCACCGGGGCACCCGTCAGAAGGTCGGTCTGGTGGGGCAGGGGCGGGTGGTGGTCGGGGTGAGGGAGTCGAAGCGGGAGCCGATCAGGCGGGCGATGCCCTCGATGGTCTGGATCCCCGTCCCCTCGCCCGGCTGGTGGTCCGTCTGGACCGACAGGAGCAGGTCACGCCCCGGGCCCACGACACGGCCATAGCTCGTCACCGCCCAGGTGCCGCCCTCGAACGGGCGCGGCGTCCAGCCGTTCTTGAGCGCCACCCGGTCGCCGGGGCGGGCGGCGGCGCTGACGCCCCACGCCTGCTCCGCCATCACCCGCCCCATCAGCCCCAGCACCAGCGCCCGGTCTCCCTGCGACAGCCCCTTGCCACCGTTGATCAGCACCTTGAGCAGCCGGATGCGGTCGGCGGGGCTGGTTCTGGTGCCGCCCCAGTATTCGCTCGGGCCGGGCGTGGTCTCCTTCAGGCCGATCCGGCGGTAGAAGTCGCTCATGGCCCCGCCGGCCCCGACCCGCGACCAGAGCGTGTCCGCCGCGCTGTTGTCGCTCTCCGTGATCATGCGGGAGGCCAGGTCGCGCTCTCCCTCGTCGAGCCGGCCGGCGCTGCCGTGCAGCAGGGCGGCCAGGATGTCCACCTTGGCGCCGCTGGCGGTGATGAAGTCGCGCTCGTGCTCGCCCTGGCCCAGCGAGATCCCGCTGACGAGGTCGAGGGCGCCGTAGACGACCCGGCCCGGGCGGTCGCGGACGTAGCGGGAGATGTCGCGTTCGAGCCGGGCGCGCGCGGCATGCCCCGCCCGTACGTCCGGAAATTTCAGGAAACAGCGTGCTGCCTTCACCGGCGCCCGCACCACGGCGGGCTTCGGCGGGGCGGGCTCCGCCCCGCACCCTGCCACGAGCGCCAGGCCCAACCAGGCCGTCCACATCGTCCGCACGTGCCCACCTCCCATCGGTGGTCGTACGGAACATTCCCGGCCATCACCCCCAGCGCCTCACACCCAGGGCTTTCCTGGGCATACCTTCAGCGTCCCCTTGCCGTCACAAGTGCTCGGCCAGAAAGTCGGCGGTCGCGTCCACGGCCTCCGTGACGTACGGCTCCCGGTCGTAGAGGTCGATGTGCCGCTGGGCGTCCACCCAGACGATCTTCTTCGGCTGGTCGAGCCGTTTGAACGCCTCCTCGGCCCCCTCGGGCGAGCAGAACCGGTCGATCACGCCGTGGACGATCAACGCCGGCTTCGGCGAGAGGAAGTCGGCGCCCATCATGTTGTCCATGGTCAGCAGCTCCCGCACGCTGAGCCGGGTCACCTCGTTCGCCCAGTGCGGCGAGGCGCCCCGATCCGTCCCGTAGTACGCGTACGGCTCGTCCCCCGGCATCGCGGCCTCGCCCTGCTCCGCCACGACCGGCATGTACTCGACCGGCCCGCCGAGATCCTGCCGCTCCACCACCTCCGTGTACGACGCCAGCGCCGCCTGGAAGTCCATGCCCGACCGCATCGCGTACGGGTTGTTGTAGGCCCCCGCGATCCCCACGAAAGCCTTCACCCGGGGGTCGAAGGCGGCGAACTTCAGCGCGTACCCGGCCCCGAGACAGATGCCGACCGCCCCGATCCGCTCGGCGTCGACCTCGGGCCGCCCGCGCAGGAACGACACCGCGGCCCGCAGGTCGTGCAGCTTGCCCTGCGGATCCTCGTGCCGGCGCGGCTGCCCCTCCGACTCGCCCCAGGAGCGGTGGTCGAAGGAGAGGGTGACGTGGCCGCGCGCGGCCAGCCGGGCCGCGTACCGGCCGGTGACCTGGTCGCGGACCCCGGTGAACGGCCCCGTGAAGACCAGCCCCGGCCACGGCCCCACGCCCTCGGGCACCCGCAGGTCCCCGGCGAGGGTGAGGCCGTCGGCGGTGAACTCGATTCTCATACCACCCAGTCTGGGCCGGTCCGGGCTACGTGTCGAAGCCCAGCCCCATCCGGTCGAGCGCCCGCAACCACAGGTTGCGCCTGCCCTGGTGCTGGTCGGCCTGGGCGATCGACCACCGGGTGAACTGGATCACCCCGGAGCGCACCGGCTCGGGCGGGAACGGGATCGGCTTCTCCTTCACCATGCGCAGCTCGGTGCGCTCGGTGCGCTCGCCGGACAGCAGGTCGAGCATGACGTTCGCGCCGAAGCGGGTGGCGCCGACGCCCATGCCGGTGTAGCCGAGGGCGTAGACGAGCCGGCCGCCGTGCGCCCGGCCGTAGAAGGCGCTGAAGCGGCTGCAGGTGTCGATCACGCCGCCCCACCGGTGGGTGAAGCGCACGCCGTCGAGCTGCGGGAAGGTGGCGTAGAAGTGCTCGGCCAGCTTGACGAACGTCTCGTCGCGCTGGTCGTACTCCGGTTTGACCAGGCCGCCGTTGTAGTAGACGGCGTCGTAGCCGCCCCACAGGATGCGGTTGTCGTCGGTCAGCCGGTAGTAGTGGAACTGGTTGCCCGAGTCGCCCACGCCCTGCCGGTTGCGCCAGCCCACGGAGGCGAGCTGCCCGGCGGTCAGCGGCTCGGTCATGAGCGCGTAGTCGTACACGGGGACGACGTAGTGCTTGAGCCGGCGCAGCAGCGGCGGGAAGACGCCGGTGCCCAGCGCCACCCTGCGGGCGGCCACCGAGCCGTGCGGCGTCCGCAGCGTGAGCAGCGTGCCGTCGTCGTGCAGCGAGCGGACCGGGCTGCGCTCGTGGACGCGTACGCCGGCGTTCAGGCACGCCTCCCGCAGCCCCCACGCCAGCCGGGCCGGGTCGAGCATGGCGCAGCCGCTGCGCTCCCAGAGCCCGGCGAGGTAGGTCGGCGAGTCGACCTCGGCCCGCACCTGCTCGCGGTCCAGCGGCAGGTAGTCGAGCCCCAGCTCGGAGATCACGTCGAGGTGCTCGCCCAGCGCGTCCACCTGCCAGGGCTCGGTGGCGACGTGCAGCTCACCGGTGCGCTCGAACGAGCAGTCGATCCCGTGGCGCTCCAGCGTGCGCTCGATCTCGTCGAGGTTCGCCACGCCCATGCGCTCCAGCCGGTCGATCTCGTCCGGCCACCGTTCCAGGCCGTTGGCCAGGCCGTGGGTGAGGGTCGCCATGCAGAAACCGCCGTTGCGGCCGGTGGCCGCCCAGCCGATCCTGCGGCCTTCGAGCAGGACGACGTCCAGCGAGGGGTCGCGTTCCTTGGCCATCAGGGCCGTCCACAACCCCGAGAACCCGCCGCCGACGACGACCAGGTCGGCGGCGGTCGGTCCGGTGAGCCGCTCCCGCGGCTCGGGTCTGGCCGGGCTGTCCAGCCAGTACGGCTTGCGCTCCGCGTCAGCAAGCGCCTTCAGCGGATCCACACATTTCACTTCCCTACGAGAGTTCGGCGATGGGAGCACTCACGCGCGGCGGCGGGCCGCGACCGCGTTGGCGACCGCGATCAGCACGCCGATGCCGAAGATCAACGTACCCATGACGTTGACCTGCGGCGGGATGCCGGTCTTGACCGCTCCGACGATCCACAGCGGGAACGTCACGGTCGAGCCGTTGACGAAGCTCGTGACCACGTAGTCGTCGATCGACAGCGCGAACGACAACATGGCGCCCGCCAGCACGCCCGGCATGATGGACGGCAGCGTCACCTGGCGGAACGTGCCCCACGCCGTCGCGCCGAGGTCTCTGGCCGCCTCCTCCAGCGACGGGTCCAGGCCGACGACCCGCGCCCGCACCGTGACGACCACGAACGACAACGAGAACAGCACGTGGGCGATGATGATCGTGTTCGCGTCGCGCGGCACGTTGCCCGAGACGAACAACGACAGCAGCGAGGCCCCCATGACCAGCTCGGGCGTGGAGATCGCGGCGAAGACCAGGAAGTTCGTCGCGCCGCTGCCGCGGAAGCGGTGGCGGCCGAGCGCGAGGCCCAGCATGGTGCCGATGACGACCGTGATCACGGTGCTGACCAGGGCGATCACCAGGGAGTTGCGCAGCGCCACGGTCAGGTCGGAGACGTCGAAGAGTTCGGCGTACCAGCGCAGGGTGAAGCCCTGCCAGGTGGTGTTGGACTTGCTCTGCTTGTCGTTGAAGCCGAACAGGATCATCACGGCGATCGGCGACGACAGCCAGATGATGATGAGCCAGGTGTAGGCGTGCAGCAGCCGGTCGCCGAGCCGTCCGCGGGTCCTCATCGGGCCGCCGCCTCGAGCACGTTCTCCGTCCCGAGCGCCTTGGCGTAGACGAAGATGCCGACCAGCAGGATCGCCATCAGCGTGAACGACAGCGCAGAGGCCGTCGGGTAGTCGAGGTTCGTCAGGTACTCGGTCTGGATGATGTTGCCGATCATCGTGTTCGACGTGCCGCCGAGGATCTGCGCGTTGACCGGGTCGGCCGTGGCCGGCACGAACGTCATCAGCACCCCGGCGAACACCCCGGGCAGCGACAGCGGCAGCACCACCCGCCGGAAGGCCGCCGCCCGGGTCGCGTACAGGTCCTGGGCCGCCTCCACCACCCGCGGGTCCACCCGCTCCAGCGCCACGTAGATCGGCAGGATCATGAACGGCAGGAAGTTGTACGTCAGCCCGCCCACCACGGCGAACGTCGTGGCGAGCACGTGGAAGCCCTCGGGCAGCAGCCCCCAGTCCTTCAGCGTGCCGAACAGGATGCCGTTGTCGGCCAGCAGGAAGTTCCACGAGATCGTCCGCAGCACGAACGACACGAAGAACGGCAGGAGCAGCAGGAACAGGTACATCGACTTGCGCCGGCCGCCCCTGAAGGCGATCCAGTACGCGACCGGGTAGCCGATCAGCAGCATGGCCACGGTGGCGAGCCCGCCGTACAGCAGGGAGCGCAGCAGCTGGGTGCTGTACGTGCTCAGCGCATCGCCGTAGTTGGAGAAGCTGAACGTCATGGCGAAGCCGTCGATGGCGTTCCCGGTCTGCAGCGACACCGACGCCATCGCGGCCATGGGCACGACCAGGAAGATCGCCAGCCACATCCAGCCCGGCAGCGCGAGCAGGTAGGGGGTCAGCCGCCTCATCGTCACGCCTGGGTGATCGACTGGAAGATCGGGTTGAACACCTGCTCCTGCTGGGTGGTGAGCGGGGTGTAGCTGCGGAGCTTGGCGTAGTCGGCCTCGCTGGGGAACATCAGCGGGCTGTTCACCATGTCCTCGAGGGTCTGCTTCTCCTCGCCCTGGGCCTTGGCCGCCTTCTCCCGCAGCAGGTCCTGCACGGTGGGGACCGGGGTGACGTACTGGATGAACTCGTCCAGCTCGGCGGCGATGGCCGGCTGGTAGAGGTAGTCCATCAGCATGAGCGCGTCGAGCGGGTTGGCGGCGCCCTTGGGGATGAGCATGTTGTCGGTCCAGATCGTGCCGCCCTCGGCCGGGACCACGAACTTGACGGGCTCGCCGGCGAGCTGCCGCTGGAACACGTCGCCGGACCACGCCATGCTCAGCCAGATGTCGCCCTTCGACACGGCGTCGATATACGACTGATCATAATATTTCCGCACAATTCCGGCGTCGCGTTGCGCCTTCAGCTTCTCGCCGGCCTTCTGCCAGTCCGCCTCGCCCGACTTCTCCGGGTCGATACCGAGCGCGATCATGCCGAAATTGGCGATCTCCTGAGCGTCGGCCATCATGCCGACCCGCCCTTTGTACTTCGGATCGAACAACGCCTCGATACTGGTGATGTCGTCTTTGACGTAATCGGTGTTGTACGCGATCCCGGTCACCCCGGAGGTGTAGGGCACCGTGTACTTGTTGCCGGGGTCGTAGGCCCGGTTCTTGTACTTCTCCCCGGCGTTGGCCTGGAAGTTCGGCAGCTTGGAGTGGTCGAGCGCCACCGCGTAGCCGAGGGCGATCATGTGCTGGAGCTGGATGCCGTTCGTCATGACGACGATGTCGTAGCCCAGCGGCTGCCCGGCGCGCAGCACGGGGTCGGCCTTGCCGAAGAACTCCGCGTTCTCCTGGATGACCTCCTTGTACTCGTACGCGATGCCGGTGTCGGCCTTGAACTTCTCCAGCGGGCCCTTGTCCTCGGGCATGTACTCGGGCCAGTTGGCGAAGACGACCTTGCCGTTCTTCTTCTGCCTGGCCCAGAAGTCGGCCACGGCGTCGGCCTTCGGCGGCGCCGCCTTCTGCCCCTGCACGCCGCAGGCGGCCAGGGCGAGCCCGGCGGCGGAGGCGCCGGCGAGCCTGAAGACGTCACGACGGGTGCGGGGCTGCGTCATTCCACGCATGAAGGGGTTCATGAGCTTCCAATCACGTACGAGTGCTGCGTCTGCCAGGACAGCCACACGGAGTCGCCCCGCTCCGCCGTCGCCGTGGCGTCGTGCGCGTTCTGCTGGAACACCGTGATGACCGTCCCGTCGGCCCCGTCGGCCCCGTCGGCGAGGTTCACGGCGTAGCTGTTGTAGGTGCCCAGGTAGACGACCTCGGCCACGGTGCCGCGTACGCCGCTCCGCTCCGGAGCGGGCTCCTCCGTGCCGATGGTGATCTTCTCCGGCCGTACGGTGACCGTCACCTCACCGTCGTGCCCCGGCACCAGCACCCGGCCGCCCCCGACCTTCAGGACACCGCCGGCCGCGGTGCCCGTGAGCAGGTTGGAGGTGCCGATGAAACCGGCCACGAACGCCGAGGCGGGGCGCTCGTAGATCTCGCGCGGCCCGGCCAGCTGCTCGACCAGCCCGTCGTTCATGACGGCGATCCGGTCGCTCATGGTCAGCGCCTCGCTCTGGTCGTGCGTGACGTACACGAACGTGATGCCGACCTCGCGCTGGATGCGCTTGAGCTCGATCTGCATGGCCTGGCGCAGCTTCAGGTCGAGCGCGCCGAGCGGCTCGTCCAGCAGCAGCGCCCGCGGCCGGTTGACCAGGGCCCTGGCCAGCGCCACGCGCTGCTGCTGGCCGCCGGACATCTCCCGCGGCCGGCGCTTCTCCCTGCCGGTGAGATCGACGATCTCCAGCATCTCGCCGACCCGCCGCCTGATCTCGTCGGCCGGGGTCTTCTTCTGCTTGAGGCCGAAGGCCACGTTGTCCCAGACGCTCATGTGCGGGAAGAGCGCGTAGGACTGGAAGACCATGTTGATGTCGCGCTTGTTCGGCGGGACGTTCGTGACGTCCTGGCCGTGCAGCCTGACCAGCCCCTTCGTGGGCTGCTCGAAGCCGGCGACCATGCGCATCGTCGTGGTCTTGCCGCAGCCGGACGGGCCGAGGAGGGAGAAGAACTCCCCCTCGGCGATGTCCAGCGTCACACCCTTGACCGCCTGGACGACCTCGCCATGCGAGAGATACTCCTTGACGACGTCCTCAAGCTCAATCGCACTCAGCCCGGTCATTCCAGGATTCGTCCTTGCTATTCGCCGATGTAGTGCATGACGTGCTTGACCCTGGTGTAGTCATGCAGACCGAACACCGACAGGTCCTTGCCGTACCCGGAGTGCTTGAAGCCGCCGTGCGGCATCTCCGAGACGAACGGGATGTGCGTGTTGACCCAGACGACGCCGAAGTCGAGCCGGTTGGACACCCGCATGGCGCGGCCGTGGTCGGAGGTCCACACCGAGCCGGCCAGGCCGTAGCGCACGTCGTTGGCCTTGGCGATCGCGTCGGCCTCGTCGGTGAACGTCTGGACGGTGATCACGGGGCCGAAGACCTCGTTCTGCACCATCTCGTCGTCCTGGCGCAGCCCGTCGACGACGGTCGGGGCGAAGAAGTAGCCCTTGTCGCCGACGCGCTGACCGCCGGTGAGGACCTTGGCGTGCGCGGGCGCCCGCTCGATGAAGCCCTGGACGCGGGCCAGCTGGTTCTCGTTGTTGAGCGGGCCGTACAGGGCGTCCTCGTTGTCCAGGCCGCCGGTGACGGTGCCGGCGGCGGCCTCGGTGAGCGCGGCCACGAACTCGTCGTGCGCGCTCTCCTGGACCAGCACCCGGCAGGCGGCGGTGCAGTCCTGGCCGGCGTTGTAGAGACCGGCGACGGCGATGTCGGCGGCGGCCTTGCGCAGGTCCTTCACGTCGTCGAACACCACGACCGGCGCCTTGCCGCCGAGCTCCAGGTGCACCCGCTTGAGGTCGTCGGCGGCGCTCCTCGCCACCGACATGCCCGCGCCGACCGAGCCGGTGATGGCCACCATCGCGGCCGTCGGGTGGCTCACGACCAGGGCGCCGGTCTCGCGGTCGCCGGTGACGACGTTGAAGACGCCCGCGGGCAGCACCTCGCCGAGGATCTCGGCGAGCTTGAGCGTGGAGACCGGGGTGGTGTCGGAGGGCTTGAGCACGATGGTGTTGCCCGCCGCGAGCGCGGGGGCGATCTTCCAGACCGCCATCATCATCGGGTAGTTCCACGGCGTGACCTGGCCCACGACGCCGATCGGCTCGTGCCGGATGACGCTCGTGTGGTCGGCCATGAACTCGCCGGCCGTCGGGCCCTCCAGCGTGCGCGCGGCGCCGGCGAAGAACCGGAAGTGGTCGGCGGCGATCGGGGTCTCGTCCTCGGCCATGCGGGCGCGGGGCTTGCCGGTGTTGAGGCACTCGGCCTCGTTGATCTCGTCGGCCCTCGCGTCGATCGCGTCGGCGACCTTGAGCAGCAGGTTGGCCCGCTCACCGGGAGTGGTCCGGCCCCACGACTCGAACGCGGCGGCCGCGGCGGCGAAGGCGGCGTCGACGTCCTCGGAGCCCGAGACGGGAGCCTGGATGTACGGCTCGCCCGTGCACGGATCGACGATGTCGGAGAATTTCCCGCTCTTCGCGTCAACGAACTCGCCGTTGATGTAGTTCTGCAGACGGGTGGTCATTCGCCCTCCTTTGTCGGTCGTATGACCATGGTGCGATGTCCAGGGATGACCTCGGCGAGCTCGATCACTCGCGAGGCGGGCCGAGATGCCGCGACTCTTACAGAGCGGATGCATCTCGACAAGGGATTTCGTGGTGAAGATATCAAATTGCTACGAATTCGCTTGACAGTACGCCAAGAACTGACAACATGTCGCACCAGGACGGCAACCTAACGGGAACGCCCCCGTAACGCCGGACGGTCAGGGAAGGATTCCTCGGGATGACGACGCCGCCCCGTGTACGACGCAACGGTCCAGTTTCCGGCCCGGTGGTCCTCGACGACCTGTCCAAGCAGATCATCGAACAGCTCCAGATCGACGGGCGCATGCCGTACGCCGCGATCGGGAAGGCCGTCGGACTGTCGGAGGCCGCGGTGCGCCAGCGGGTGCAGCGGCTGCAGGACGCCGGCGTCATGCAGATCGTCGCCGTCACCGACCCCCTCACGCTCGGCTTCCCCCGCCAGGCCATGATCGGCGTCAACTGCGAGGGCGACCTGGAGGCGGTGGCCGACGAGCTGGCGGCCATCGAGGAGATCGACTATGTGGTGCTCACGGCGGGCTCCTTCGACGTGATCGTGGAAGTGGTCTGCGAGGGCGACACCCACCTGCTGGAGATCCTCAGCAAGATCCGCGCCATCCCGTCCGTACGGGCCACGGAGTCGTTCGTGTACCTGAAGCTGCGCAAGCAGACGTACTCCTGGGGCACCCGCTAACCCACTCTCGCGACGGCCCGCACGGGCGCGCCGTCGGCCCCCGGCAGGCGCAGCGGCAGCAGCGACACCTCGATCGGCAGGCCGCGCCCCTGGGCGTCGAGGAGGCGGTCGAGACCGGTGAGGTTCTCGGCGATGACGGCGTGGGCGCCGCACAACACCCGGTGAGCCGGGAAGTCGTCGGCGGGCGTGGGGTCCACGCTGAGCGCGTCGATCCCGACCGTCCGCACCCCCGCCTCCACCAGCATCAGCGCCGCCTCCTCCGTCAGGTACGGGTGCGCCGGGTAATGTTCGCTCCCCCAGTGGGCCGACCAGCCGGTGGCGACCAGCACGATCGCGCCCGCCCGTACGACCGCCTCGAAGGGCTCCGGCCCGATCGGCGAGCGCGGCGGCAGTCCCCGCGCGTCCACCACCACGGCCGGGCCCCAGAAGCGCTCCAGCGGCAGCTCGTCCAGCGCGGGCAGCGCGTCGTCCACGTGGTACGGCGCGTCCACGTGGGTGCCCGACTGGGAGCCCAGGTGCAGGCGGAGCACGTTGACGCCGTCGTCCGCCACCGTCAGCGCGGGCCCGACCGAGACCTGCGGGTCGCCCGGATAGACCGGCATCCCGGTCTCGATCGGGACCGACAGGTCGACGATCTCCATCAGGTCGCCGGCTCGGCCGCGGCGGTCGCCGTGGTCGCGTCCACGATCGGCAGCACCGGGGTGTCGGCCGCGCGCACCAGGCGCGGCCCCGCGGGGCCGTAGACCTCGCGCGGCTCGGGGAAGATCGCGAGCAGCGCCAGGTAGAGCACGGCGGCGGCGCCCAGGCCGACCGGGAGCGAGATGTCGATGCCGCTCGCCAGCTCACCCAGCGGGCCGACGAACTGCCCCGGCAGGTTGACGAACATCAGCGCCAGCCCGGCCGAGACCAGCCAGGCGGAAAGTCCCCGCCAGTTCCAGCCGTGGGCGAACCAGTAGCGGCCGCCGCGCTGGCGGCGGTTGAACACCTGCAACGCCTCGGGGTCGTACCAGCCGCGGCGCGTCACGTAGCCGAGCATCATGATCACCATCCAGGGCGCCGTACACGTGATGATCAGTGTGGCAAAGGTGGAGATGCTCTGGGTGAGGTTGGCGGCGAAGCGGCCGACGAAGATGAAGACGATCGACAGCGTGCCGATGAACAACGTGGCCCGCACCCGCGAGAACCGGGTGAAGACGCTGGAGAAGTCGAGGCCGGTGCCGTAGAGGGAGGTCGTGCCGGTGGACATGCCGCCGATCAGCGCGATCAGGCAGACGGGCACGAAATACCAGCCGGGCGAGATCGCCAGCAGGCCGCCGACGTAGTTGGGCGCGGCCGGGTCGACGTACTCGGCGGCCTTGGCCGCGATGATCGACGCGGTGGACAGGCCGAAGAAGAACGGCAGGAACGTGGCGATCTGCGACAGGAACGCGGCGGCCATCACCCGCCGGCGCGGCGTGTCCGCCGGGATGTAACGGGACCAGTCGCCCAGGAACGCGCCGAACGACACCGGGTTCGACAACACGATCAGGGCCGCGCCGATGAACGACGGCCAGAACAGCGGGTCGCCGGCCGCGAGCGTGCCCGGATACGACGGGTCGAAGTCGCCGGCGAAGGCGAACACCCCGAGGACGAACAGCAGCGACGCCGCCGCGACCGCGATCTTGTTGACGAACAGCATGAACCGGAAGCCGTACACGCAGACGACGAGCACGAGGACCGCGAAGATCCCGTACGCGACGGCGTACGACAGGTCGGTGTCCGGCAGGCCGACGAACCGGTGGGCGCCGCCCACCAGCGCGTCGCCCGACGACCACACCGAGATCGAGAAGAACGCGATCGCCGTCAGCAGCGACAGGAACGAGCCGACGATCCGCCCGTGCACGCCCAGGTGCGCCGAGGAGGAGACGGCGTTGTTGGTGCCGTTCAGCGGTCCGAACAACGACAGCGGGGCCAGGATCAGCGACCCCACCACCAGGCCGAGCACGGTCGCGGCCAGGCCGTGCCAGAACGACAACCCGAACAGGATGGGGAACGCCCCGAGGACGCAGGTGGCGAACGTGTTGGCACCGCCGAACGCCACCCGGAACAGGTCGAAGGGACGCGCGGTGCGCTCGGCGTCGGGGATGCGTTCGACGCCGTACGTCTCGATCTCGGTGATGGCCCCGCTCATGTCGGTTGTTCCTCCTGGATGGCGAGCAGGCTGACGAGGTCGTACGCCACGTGGGACGCGGCGATGGAGGTGATCTCGGCGTGGTCGTAGGCCGGGGCGACCTCGACCACGTCCGCACCGATCAGGTGGCAGCCGGCCAGGCCCCGCAGGATCTCCAGCAGTTCCCTGCTGGTGAGCCCGCCCGCCTCCGGGGTGCCGGTGCCGGGGGCGTGCGCCGGGTCGAGCACGTCGATGTCGACCGAGATGTACACCGGACGGTTCGCGACCCGCTGGCGCAGCTGGTCGATGACCTCGTCCAGCCCGCGCCGCAGCACGTCGGCCGCGGTCACGATGCCGAACCCGATCCGCCGGTCGTCCTCCAGGTCCTTCTTGCCGTACAGGGAGCCGCGGGTGCCGACGTGGCTGAGCGCCTCGGTGTCGAGCAGGCCCTCCTCGGCGGCCCTCCTGAACGGGGTGCCGTGCGTGTACTCGGCGCCGAAGTAGGTGTCCCAGGTGTCGAGGTGGGCGTCGAAGTGCACGAGCGCCACCGGCCCGTGCTTCTTGGCCGCCGACCGCAACAACGGCAGGGCGATCGTGTGGTCGCCCCCGATGGTGACCAGGCGCGCGTCGATCGCGTCGGCCCCGGCCTCGACGGTCTCGATGGCCTCCTCGATGTGGAACGGGTTGACCGCGATGTCGCCGGCGTCGGCCACCTGCACCCGCTCGAACGGCGACAGGTCGAGAGCCGGGTGGTAGGGCCGCAGCAGCCGGGACGCCTCCCGCACCGCGGCGGGGCCGAACCGGGCGCCCGGCCGGTAGGACACTCCGGTGTCGAACGGCACGCCCACGACCGCCACGTGGGCGCGTCCGACCTGGTCGAGGCGGGGCAGCCGGGCGAACGTGGCCGGTCCGGCGAAACGGGGAACCTTGGAGGAATCGACAGGGCCTTGGTGCATGCGCACAGTGTTCGTCATGCCTCTGACCTGCGGCAATTGTAGTCGTCACGAAGTATTACGGTGTGTGTTGTGGCTGACCACAAGTTGACCGTCGAAGACCTCCTGCGCTCCCCCGCGCTGCAGCTACGCCTGCTGGCGGGCGAGGCCGGGCTGTCGCGCTCGGTCTCGTGGGCGCACGTCAGCGAGCTGGACGACCCGACGCCGTGGCTGCTCGGCGCCGAGGTCATCATGACGACCGGCATCGGCGTCCCGCGCACGGCGGCCGAACAGCGCGCCTACCTGGAGCGGCTCGACGACGCCGGGGTGTCGGCGCTGGCCCTGTCGGCGCAGCTGCACGTGCCGCCGCTGCACCCGGCGTTCTTCGCGGCGGCCGAGGAGCGGGGCATGCCGGTGCTGGAGGTGCCGCTGGCGGTGCCGTTCATCGCGATCTCGCAGGAGGTCGCCGCCGCGCTCCAGGAGGACGCCAGCCACCGGCTCGGCGCGCAGCTGCAGGTGTTCGGGGCGCTGCACTGGCTGGCCTCCGAAGACCTCGACACCCCCACGCTGTTCAAACGCCTGGAACGCCTGTCCGGCTACGACGTCTACCTGTCCACCCGGGGCGGGCGCCCGCTCCTGCCGGGTGTCCCGGTGCCGCCGCGCGACGTCCTGCCCGACCAGCCCGACGCCCCGCCGACGATCCCCGGCGGGTTCGTCCTGCCCGTGTCGGCGCCCGGCGGGCCGGCCGGTCACCTGGTGGCGTTCGAGCGTGAGGGCGCCCGGCCTGCCGGTCTGGCCGTCGTCCAGCACATCGCCACGGTGGCGGCGCTGCAGGTGGCCATGGCCCGGCACGCGCGCGAGACGCTGCGCCGCGAGGGCGCGGAGACGCTGGCCGAACTGCTCCAGGACATCCTCGACCCACCGGCCGCCCGCCGCCGCCTGGCCCGCCTCGGCTTGCCGATGGACTCCGACGCCGTACTGCTCGTCGTCCGCGGCGTCCACGACGACGTCCTGCGCCGCGCCCTGGACGACGTCCCCCACCTCATGCTCCGCCGCGGCAACGACCACTACGTCCTGGGCCCCACCCCTAGCA
>NZ_POUD01000154.1 GCF_003236395.1 Nonomuraea aridisoli
CGCCCTGACCGCCCCCCACCAGCCACGCTGAGCGCTACCCGACACCCCACCGTCCCGGGCTGAAGGTGGTGGTCGGCGGCCTGCCGTTCCGGGTTGAGGGCGGTGGTCGGCGGTCCGCTGTGCCGGGCTGAGGGCAGCGGGTGGCCTGCCGTGCCGGCTTCAGGACAGCGGGCGGCCTGCCGTTCATCTGCGTCAGCGGCCCGCCCGTTCCCCGGCCAGGCCGGACACCTGCTTGAACCCGGCAAGCAGTGTGTGCACCCGCACCTCCCGCTTCCTCTAAAGGACCTCAGCCCCCGGCTGCCGTCAGTCGGGAGGTGGTGGGTGCGCCCGTACCCCCTGAAGGGCCTCAGCCTCTGACCACCGTCGGCTGGCAGGCGGGGGGTGCGTCCGCAGCCCCCGTTCCTCTTCTCCTCGAGGACCTCGGCTGTTGACCGTCGGCGAGTACGGGGCGGTGGGGTCAGCTGATGGTGTAGCCGAAGAGGCCGGTGCCGGTGGTCAGGGGGCGGAACCTGCCGAGGGTGAGGCCGGACTTGCGGCGGCCCGGGGTGTACATGACGACGCCCTGCTCGGGTGAGGCGGCCACGAGGGCGTACAGGGGACGTCGCTCGGAGAGGGGGCGGTGGCGGGCGCCCAAATCCGGCACGACCGCCACCGAGGCGCCGAAGTCGCGGCCGCGGCCCTTGACCAGCAGGTTTCCCTGGCGCGTCAGGCCGCCGGCGGGGCGGCCGGTGAGCACCTGGACGCTGTTCTCGCCGGGGACGCCGACGGCGAGCTCGTCGAGGCCGTCGCCGTTGAGGTCGCCGGCCGCCAGCGACGCCCCGAGCCGGTCGAAGTAGCGGGGCCGCCCGTCCAGGGTGTTCTGCGACCACGCCTCCGCGCCCCCGCCGCCGATCCCGCTCCGGGAGCCGTACAGCACGTGCACCATCCCGTCGCCGTAGTCCATCGCCCGCTGGTTCGCGGTGATGCCCTCGCCCGGCACGCCGACGGCCAGGTCGGCCCGGCGGTCGCCGTTGAAGTCCCCGGTGGCCAGGGCGGAGCCGAACCCGTCCCACTTCTCGGCGGCCCCCGCGATCCCCGGCGAGCTCTGCGTGAACTGCCGCGCCCGCTCGCGCCGCACGTCGATCACGGTGACCGAGCCCTGCCCGTCCTTCGCCACGGTGTCGGACGGCGCGCCGACCGCGAGCTCGGCGCGGCCGTCGCCGTCGAAGTCCCCGGTGGCCAGCGCCGCCCCCCACTGGTCGGTGACCCTCGCCGCCTGCCGCACCCACGACGTCCTCTGCGTGATCTCGTACGGCTTGCGGCCCTTCATCCAGTACACGGTCACCGACCCGCCGGCGCCCCGGCCGGGCGCGCCCACGGCCAGCTCGTCCCGGCCGTCCCGGTCGAAGTCGCCCGCCGCCAGCGACGCGCCGAACCGGTCGCTGGACGGCTTCGGCAGCCGCAGCTCCCGCCCGGCGACGAGCCCGTCCGGCGAGCCGTCGTAGATCTGCACGACCCCGTTCCCGTCGGCGCCCGGCGTCCGCCGCCCGGTGAACTCCTCCGACACCCCCACGGCCAGGTCCGCGCACCGGTCGCCGTCGAAGTCGCCCACGGCCAGCGCCGAGCCGAACGAGTCGCCGGGCTCCGCGCCCTCCTGGGTGAGCACGGTCTTCTCGCCGGAGCCGTACAGCACGGTCACCGAGCCGGCCCGGGAGCGGTCGTACGGGGCGGCGATGGCGAGGTCGGCCCGTCCGTCGCCGTCGAAGTCGAGCGGCCGCCCAGCGCACGAGGAGGCCGCCGCGGGCGTCGTACCGGAGACGAGGGGAAGCAGCAGACAGGCGGTGAGCAGCACTTTCATACTCGCAGTAATGACCAGTCAGGTCGAACCGTGACTGAACGGCACGAGAACACGCCAGGAGGTCCGGATGCACATCACGCTCCGCGCCGGGACGATCACGGGCCCCCGAGGCGGGAGGCCCGCGCACACCGGCCTTCCCGGGTGCGGGAACGTGCCAGGATAGACGGGTGGACATCGACCTCGCGGATCTCGACTTCTGGCGTAAGCCGCTCAAGGAGCGGAATGAGGCGTTCGCCCGGTTGCGTGAGCTGGAGCATCCGGTGTTCTTCCCGGAGAAGAAGGTGCCGTTCCTCCGCTCCGGCAAGGGTTTCTACGCCCTCGTCCGCCATGCCGACGTGGTCGAGGCCAGCCGCAACGCCAAGGTGTTCTCCAGCGAGCCGGCGGTCACCAACCCCGAGCCGCCGGGCTGGGTCAAGCAGGTGTTCGGCGAGTCGATGGTCAACATGGACGACCCGCGTCACGCCCGCCTGCGCCGCATCGTCACCCGCTCGTTCAGCCCGAAGATGCTGGCGGGCCTCCAGAGCGACATCGAGGCCGCCTGCGCCCGCATCGTCGACGACGTGATCGAGGAGGGGCCGCGCGACTTCGTCGGCCAGGTCGCCGCCCGGCTGCCCATCCACGTCATTTGCGACATGCTCGCCATCCCGCAGGAGCTGCGCGAGCAGGTCCACCGCCACGTCGACATCTCCACCGCCTACACCGGCGTCCGGCCGAGCCTGGCCCGCAGCGTCCAGATGGCCGGCCAGAACATGCTGGCCCTGCTCGCCCTGCAACGCATGGTGATCAAGCTCGGCCACGAGCGCGCCGCCGACCCCAAGGGCGACCTGGTCTCGCTGCTCGTCACCGCCAACCCCGACGGCGAGAAGCTCACCGACAAGGAGCTCGGCTCGTTCTTCTCGCTGCTGCTGGTGGCGGGCAACGAGACGGCGCGCAACACGATGGCCCACGGCATCAAGCTGCTCACCGACAACCCGGCGCAGCGCGAGCTGCTGATGAGCGACTTCGACGCCCACATCAACAACGCCATCGAGGAGATGGTCCGCTACGTCTCGCCGATCATGCAGTTCCGGCGCACGGTCACGCAGGATCACTCGCTGCGCGGCCTGGAGCTGAAGAAGGGCGACAAGGTCGTGCTCTTCTACGGCTCGGCCAACCGCGACGAGTCGGTCTTCCCCGACGCCGACGCCTTCGACATCACCCGCGACACCAAGCCGCACGTCGGCTTCGGCGGGCCGGGGCCCCACTTCTGCCTGGGCGCCAACCTGGCCAGGCAGGAGATGCGCACGATGTTCCGCGAGCTGCTGACCCGGCTGCCCGGCGTCCGCTCCGTCGGCGAGCCCGAGCTGCTGCTGTCGAACTTCGACAACAGCGTGCGCAGCCAGCCCTTCACGTTCTAGTCGTCGTCCCCGCCGGCCAGCACGTTCGTCCGGATCGTGACGAACGTGATCAGCGCCGCGACCGCCATCATCCCGGCACTGACCAGCATCGCCGTCCTGTATCCGGCGCCGAACACCGCCGGGTTCTGGAAGGCGTCGCCCACCAGCCCGACCAGCGGCGGCACGGCGGCCACGGCCAGGAGGCTGCCGGTGCGGGCGACGGCGTTGTTGACGCCGCTGGCCGTGCCCGCGTGCCGCTCGTCGGCGGTGGCCAGCACGGTCGCCGTCAGCGGTGCGACCGCCGCCGACAGCCCCAGCCCGAAGACGGACACCGCGGGGATGACGTGCAGCGCGTACGACGAGCCGTCGCCGATGGTGCTCATCAGCAGGAACCCGACGCCCGCCACGAGGATGCCGATCGTCATGAGCAGGCGCGGGCCGACGCGGCGGGCCAGCTCGCCGGCCCGGGCCGACAGCAGCAGCATCAGGATCGTCGTGGGCAGCATCGCCATCCCGGCCGCGATGGGGGAGAAGCCGGAGACGACCTGCAGCTGCACGACCAGCAGGAAGAACACCACGCCCATGGCCGCGTACATGATCAGCGTCACCACGTTCACCGCCGTGAACACGCGGTCACGGAAGATCTCCACCGGCACCAGCGCCTCGGGCGACCTGCGCACCTGCGTGACCACGAACGCCGCCGCCAGCGCCGCCCCCACCAGCAGCGGCACGGGCGCGCCCTGCTGGATGAGCCCGTAGGTGAGGCCCGCCAGGGCCAGCGCCGCCAGGACCGCGCCCAGCACGTCGAAGCGTCCCGCCGCCTGCTCGTCCCTGCTCTCCGGCACGTGCCGCAGCGTGAGCACCACGATGACCACCGCGAACGGCAGGTTGATCAGGAACGCCCACCGCCACCCGGCCGTCTCCACCAGCCAGCCGCCCAGCAGCGGCCCGACCGCGCTGGCCACGCCGCCGAGCCCCGACCACACGCCCACGGCCCTCGGCCGGTCGTGCCGGACGAACGACGCCTGGATGAGGGCGAGCGAGCCCGGCGTGAGCAGCGCCCCGCCGACGCCCTGCAGGGCGCGGGCGGCGATGAGGAACTCGATGTTCGGCGACAGCCCGCACAAGGCCGAGGCGACGGCGAACCACACGACGCCGACGAGGAACACGTTGCGCCGGCCGTAGCGGTCGCCGAGCGAGCCGCCCAGCAGGATCAGCCCGGCGAGGGTCAGGGTGTAGGCGTTGACCGTCCACTGCAGGCCGGCCATGTCGGCCTCCAGCTCCCGCCCCAGGAACGGCAGCGCCACGTTCACCACGGTGCTGTCGAGCAGCGCCAGTCCGGAGCCGAGCACGGTCGCCGCGAGAATCCACCGGCCGCGCGCCGACTTCAGCACGACATGCCCGTCGGCGCGGACCTCTTCCGGGGGGTTCGTCATGGGGGCAATCCTGTCACCGCCCCGCGAACCGCCCGCGGCGGGGCACGTCAGGAGTCGAGGTCGGACAGGTCCTCGCCGGTGAGACGCAGGCCGGCGGCCCCCATGTTCTCCTCCAGGTGCTCGACCGAACCCGTTCCGGGGATGGCCAGGGTCGCGGGTGAGGCGGCGAGCAGCCAGGCGAGCGCCACCTGCGCCGTCGTCGCCCGGCGCCGCGCCGCGACCCGCTCCAGGCGGGCGTGGTCGATCGGGTCGCGGCCGCCGCCCAGTGGGAAGAACGGCACGAACGCGATCCCGGCCGCGGCACACTCCGCCAGCACCGAGGCCGACCCGCGATCCTGCACGTGGAAGGCGTTCTGCACGGCCGCCACCGGGGCGATCGCGCGGGCCTCGGCGAGCTGGGCGGCGTCGACGTTGCTCACGCCGAGATGGCGGATCAGCCCCTCGTCGCGGAGCTCGGCCAGGGCGGCGAAGCGCTCGCCGATCGACTCGCCGCCCGGCCCGCTCATCGCCCCGACCCGCAGGTAGACCAGGTCGAGGCGGTCCAGCCCGAGGCTGATCAGGTTGTCCTCCACGAGGGCGCGCAGCTGGTCCGGCTTCGCCTGCAGGCTCGGGATGCCCCGTTCGTCCAGCAGGGGCCCGACCTTGGTGGCGATCACCAGGCCGTCGGGGTACGGATGCAGCGCCTCGCGGATCAGGTCGTTGGCCGCCACGCCGTCGCGCCGGTAGAACCAGGCGGTGTCGATGTGGTCGGCGCCGAGGTCGGCGGCCCTGCGCAGCACGGCGATCCCGGTCTCGGGGTCGCGGGCGGGGCCGGTGAGCGAGTTGCGGGCCAGGCGCATGGCTCCGAAGCCGAGCCGGCGCACGGGCAGATCTCCGCCGATCGAGAACACGTCGTTGGTCATGCGGCCAGCCTCGCCGGTCAGGCGGGCTCGGCCCAAGGCGATGGCAGCTTCCTGCCATATACTCCGCGAATGGTCATCACCGTACGCGGAGACATCGAGCTCGTCGCGCGCGCGGGCC
Organism: Nonomuraea aridisoli; assembly: GCF_003236395.1. Taxonomy (GTDB): domain Bacteria; phylum Actinomycetota; class Actinomycetes; order Streptosporangiales; family Streptosporangiaceae; genus Nonomuraea; species Nonomuraea aridisoli. Next base: position 5,670 of record NZ_POUD01000154.1, read on the forward strand.
ACCTGTTCGAGGGCGTCACGCGCGAGTTCGTGTGCGCCGCGCGCGACCTGTCCACGTGGGCGCAGCCGCAGGCCCGTGAGGCGGTCAGACGGCGGATGGCCTGGTCGCCGGGCGGCGTCGGCGTGCGCAAGCTGCTCAGCCCCGCCGCGCTCGCCGGCGAGGAGTCGCGGCGCCACCTGCGGCTGCTCGCGGCGCGCGGGGTCCAGGTGCGCATCGCCTCGCGCCCTCTCCCGTACGAGACGATCGTCATCGACCGGTCGTACGCGATCATGGCGGGCGATCCTGCGGCGGGGGTCAGGGAGTACACCGTGACCGACGAGCCGGCGCTCGTCGGCGGCGTCTGGTCGCTCTTCGACGGGGTGTGGGAGGCGGCCGTCGAGCTGGAGGCGTACCTCGGCACGGACCGGCCCCACCTCGACGACGCCGAACGCGCCGTGCTGCGCACGCTGAGCCTCGGCCGCACCGACGAGGCGGCGGCCCGCACCCTCGGCGTCTCCCTGCGCACCTACCGGCGGCGCGTGGCCGCCCTGATGGCGGCGCTGGAGGCGGAGACCCGCTTCCAGGCCGGGAAACGCGCCGGCGAGCTCGGCCTCACGAGCTGAAGGCGAGGGCGCGGAGCACGAACTCCGACACCAGCTCCCCGGCCCGCTCGACCGTCACCTCACCGCTGATCAGCGGCACCCGCTCGGCCCCGATCACCGCGAGGATCATGCGCGCCGTGGCCGGAACGTCGAGCGCCCGGAAGTCGCCGGAGTCCATGCCGCTCTCCAGGATGTCCACCAGGATGCGCTGCATGGGCGCGACGTGCTCGGCGAGGCGCTGGTAGGCGTCGGGACCGAGCGCCGCGCTCAGATCGGCCGCCCCCGGATGGGGATGGGCGACCAGCCCGGCCAGCTGGAGCCGGACGAACGCCCGCAACCGGTCGGCGGGCGAGGCCCCCTCCGGCAGCTCCCGCTCGTAGCCTTCGATGAAGTACTGCGTCACCCGCTCGGTGAACGCCAGCAGCAGGGCCGCCTTGTCGGGGAAGTAGTTGTACAGGACCGTGCGGGTGATGCCGGCCTCGCCGGCCACGTCGGTCATCGAGATGGCGTCGATGCCCTGCACCCGCGACAGCCGTGACACCGCCTGCAGGATGCGGTCACGCGTCTGGGCGCGGTGTTCACCGATGGTGGCGGCCGAGATGCGGGGCATAAGGCCCATCGTAGGCCGGTCGCCGCCGCCGGTAACCCCTGTGAGGGGTCAGGCGGCGGCCTTGACGGTGTGCATCAGCTCGGTCAGCACCTCGGTGTTGAGCTGGTAGGCCAGCTTCACCTCGCGGATCATGCGGTGGCGCTCGCGCTCGTCGAGCTCCAGACCGAGCGTGTCGAGCCGGGAGCGGTAGTCGTTCTTGAACCGGGGCAGGCTGCCCAGCTCGTCGAAGAAGTAGAAGTCGACGCCCCCGCCCTTGGGGTAGCCGTAGATCTTCTGCAGCTCCATCCTGATGAACTGGCCGCCGGACAGGTCGCCCAGGTAGCGGGTGTAGTGGTGGGCGACGTAGCCGGCCGGCCAGTCGGCGACCTGCTGGATGCGCGCCACGAGCGTGCGGGTGGACTTCGACGGCGCGATGCGCTCGCGCCAGCCGGGGCCGTAGATCGTCGTCAGGTCCCGCTCCAGCGCCGGCTCGCGGAACAGCTCGGGGAAGACGAACCGGCCCGCCACCGGGTGGCCGGCCAGCCGGCGGGAGACGCCGTCGAGCGCGGCGTAGGCGAAGTAGTGCTGGGCGACCATCTGGCCGTATTCGTGCTCGCTCAGGCGGCCGCTCATCAGCGCCGAGAGGTAGCTCTCGGACTCGGCGTCCTCGTGGTCGGCCCAGGTGGAGTTCCGCAGGGTCTCGGAGAACGGTGTGGTCACGGCGCACCTCAGGTCGAGCAGACGTTTATGACGAAGTGTCACAAACGCCGGCGAGCGGCGTCAAGACGATGACGACACCATGTCAGCAAAATGCCGTCCCCCTCCTGTCTACCCCAGCGGGACGAGTGGTAGCCCCGTGGCGCGGATCACCGCCGCGCTTCGGCGAGCCGGGCGATGTCCCAGCTCGGCCGGCCGCCCGGCCGTTGGAGAAGCCCCCGGCCACCCACCATCGAGACGAACGCACGACCTCTTACGATGCCCGTTCGGCGAAGTGGCAGGCGGCGTAGTGGCCGCCGACCGCCTCCAGGACGGGCTCCTCCTCGGCGCAGCGCGGCGCCGCCTTCCAGCAGCGCGTGTGGAAGCGGCAGCCCGGGGGAGGCGCCACCGGGCTCGGCGGATCGCCCGCCAGCATGATCCGCGAGCGCCCCCGCAACCGCGGCTTCGGCACGGGCGCCGCCGACAGCAGCGCCATCGTGTACGGATGCGCCGGCGCCCCGTACACCTGCCCCGCCGGTCCCAGCTCCGCCAGCCGGCCCAGGTACATCACCCCGACGCGGTGCGAGACGTGCCGCACCACGGCCAGGTCGTGCGCGATGAACACCAGCGCCACCCCGAGCGTCCGCTGCAGCTCGGCGAACAGGTTGACCACCTGCGCCTGCACCGACATGTCCAGCGCCGACACCGGCTCGTCGCACACGATCACGTCGGGCTCGGTGGCCAGGGCCCTGGCGATGCCGATGCGCTGGCGCTGCCCGCCGGAGAACTCGTGCGGGAACCGGTTCATCCGGTCGGGCGACAGGCCCACCAGCGTCAGCAGCTCGCCGACCCGCTCGCGCATGGCCCGCGCGTCCCGGGCCAGCCGGTGCACCCGCAGCGGCTCGGCCACGATGTCGTGCACGGTCATGCGCGGGTTCAGCGAGGTGAGCGGGTCCTGGAAGACCATCTGGACGCGGCGCCGGATGTCGCGCGGCACCCCGCCCCTGGCGAAGAACGGCCGGCCCCGGAAGGTCACCTCGCCCTGGTCGGGGCGTTCGAGGCCGACGAGCATGCGGGCGAGCGTGGACTTGCCGCACCCAGACTCGCCCACGATGCCGAGCGTCTCACCGGCGTGCAGCTCCAGATCGACGCCCGCGACCGCGCGCACGGCGCCGCCCCGGGAGAGCATCCCGCCGCGGTAGGTCTTGTGCAGCCCCGACGCGCGCAGCACGGGCTCCCGCCCCGGGACGGAATCAGGCGAGGGCGGCATCGAGCATCTCCTCCGAGTGGTGACAGGCGGCGTACCGGCCGGAGCCGGCCGTCAGGGGGACCAGCGGCGGGCGGGTGGTGCGGCAGAGCTCGCTCGCCCGGTCGCAGCGCGGCGCGAACGAGCAGCCCGGCGGCACCTGCGCCGGGCTGGGCGGCGCGCCCGGGATGGCGCGCAGCTCCGAGGCGGGCGCGTCCAGGTCGGGGATCGCCGCGAGCAGGGCGGCCGTGTACGGATGGGCGGGCAGGTCGTACAACTCGCCGGCCTCGCCGCTCTCCACGATGCGCCCGGCGTACATCACCGCCACCCGGTCGCTGACCTCGGCCGCCACCCCCAGGTCGTGGGTGATGAGCAGGACCGCGGTGCCCAGCTCGCGCCGCAGCCGGTCGATGAGCTCCAGGATCTGCGCCTGCACGGTCACGTCCAGCGCGGTCGTCGGCTCGTCGGCGATGATGAGGTCCGGCTCCAGCGCGACCGCCATGGCGACCAGGATGCGCTGACGCATGCCGCCCGAGAACTGGTGCGGGTAGTCGTCGACGCGCTTGGCCGCGGCCGGGATGCCCACCAGCGTCAGCATCTCGATCGAGCGCGCCCGCGCCTCCTTGCGGGAGACGCCCAGGTGCACCCGGAACAGCTCGCCGATCTGGTCGCCGATGCTGAGCACCGGGTTCAGGGCCGACAGCGCGTCCTGGAAGACGAGCGTCATCGCGCTGCCGCGCAGTTCGCGCCGTTCCTCCTCCGACATGGCGAGCAGGTCACGCCCGCCGAGCCGGGCCGCCGCGCAGCGCACCTGCGTGCCCGGCCGGTCGAGCAGACCCATGATCGCCTTCGCGGTGACCGACTTGCCGGAGCCGGACTCGCCGAGCAGCGCGAGCGTCTGGCCGCGTTCGATCGTCAGGTCCACCCCGCGTACGGCGGGGATCTCGCGCCCCTGGGCGGTGAACGTGACGCGCAGGTCACGGATCTCCAGGACCGGTGGTTCGCTCACCGCGCCCCCTCCTCCATTGTGACGAAACCGTGCGTTCGATACGCCAGTCTTGCCGGAAAACAACTTGAGTATTGCCTTTAATGCCCGATCCTGGCATGCTTCCGGCAATCGGACAAGAGGGGATGACAAGTGCTGGAAGCCGCGAAGACCTACAAGGGCTACCGTTCGTATGAGTACCTGGAGGAGGGGGTCGACTACCGCCGCTTCGACCTGGCGCCCGAGCTCGGACGCGTCCCGGCGTACCAGGGGCCCGAGCTCACCACCGAGCAGACCGAGCGGGTGCGCCGCCTGCTCACCGACAGCCTGGTCGTCTCCCTGCACGACCACCCGTCGATCTTCCCCGACGACATCCGGCAGACCGTCGAGTACAACCGCACGGCCCGCCACCACACCGGCTACGAGGGCCTGGCCCGCTCCGGCATGACCGTCGTCTTCGACAACCTCATGGACGGCACCTGCTGCATCACCAGCCAGGCCGGCTGGAAGTGGAACGACGTGGTCGCCGACATCGGCATGCGCCTGTCGGACCTCGCCCACCAGGACTTCGTCGTCAAGGTCGAGCGCCTGGCCGACGTTCACCGGGCGCACGCCGAGGGCCGCCTCGGCCTGGTGCTCGCCCTCGAGGCGGCCACCATGATCGAGAACGAGGTCGACCGCATCGACATGCTGTACGGCTTCGGCGTACGCCAGATGGGCATCGCCTACAGCGAGGCCAACACCCTCGGCAGCGGCCTGAAGGAGCGCGGCGACGGCGGCCTGACGCTCTTCGGTGAGCGCGCCGTGCGCCGCATGAACAAGCTCGGCATCGCCATCGACGTCTCCCACTCCGGCGACCAGACCTCGCTCGACACGATCCGCCACTCGACCAAGCCGATCCTCATCACGCACGCCGGCGCCCGCGGCGTCTGGCCGACGAACCGGATGAAGCCCGACTCGGTCATCAAGGCGGCCGCCGAGCGCGGCGGCGTGATCGGCCTGGAGGCGGCCCCGCACACCACCCTGTCGCCGGACCACCCCCGCCACAGCCTGGAGTCGGTGATGGACCACTTCACCTACTGCGTGGACCTGGTCGGCATCGACCACGTGGCCTTCGGCCCCGACACGCTCTTCGGCGACCACGTGGGGCTGCACGACACCTTCGCCGAGCACCTGTCGCTCAACGAGGCCCACGGCGGCGTCTCCTACGAGAAGGTGCCGTACGTGGACGGTCTGGAGAACCCGGCCGAGTGCTTCTGGAACATCATCGCCTGGCTGGTCGGCCACGGCTACTCCGACGACGAGATCGCCAAGGTCGTCGGCGGCAACGTCATGCGCGTGCTGGAAGAGGTCTGGATCTGATGCGACGTGGAGTCCTGCTGGCCGCGCTGGCGGCCCTTACCCTGAGCGCCGCCTGCGCTCCCAGCGTGCCCGGATCGTCCGGCTCCGCAGGCGCACAGCAGCCGGCGTCCTCCGACCGGCTCACCATCGGCACCACCGCCGACGTGCTCAACTACAACCCGCTGGTCGGCAACAGCCGCACGGACTCGTGGGTGACCAACCTCATGTACCCGCACCTGACGCAGATGGACATGTCCGGCAAACGGGTGCCGTACCTGGCCACGGAGTGGTCGTACGCCGAGGACGGCAAGAGCGCCACGGTGACGCTGCGCGACGACATGAAGTGGTCGGACGGCAAGCCCGTCACCGCCGACGACGTCGTCTTCTCGGTGATGACGGTGAAGAAGGAGAACTTCGGCGTGGTCGCCGGCCTCATCACCGCCCTGGACGAGGCCGTGGCGGTCTCGCCCACGCAGGTGCGCTTCGACCTCACCCGCCCCGACGGCACGTTCCTGGACAACGTCGGCTTCTGGCTGCCGGTCGTGCCCAAGCACGTGTTCGAGAAGGCGCCGAGCGTGCAGAAGTTCGCCAACGACTCGAACTGGGTGAGCGCGGGGCCGTTCAAGCTGACCAAGGTCGAGCGCGGTCAGCGCTACGTCATGGAGCGCGTCGACGGCTTCGGCCCCGGCGCCCCGGCGGTCAAGGAGGTCGTCTTCCGCGTCTTCCCCGACGTCAACACCGAGGTCCTCGCGCTCCGCAACGGCGAGATCGACGTGATCGGCAACGTCCTGCCGCCCGCCACCGCGGCCGAGCTGAAGAACGACCCCAGCGTCAAGCTGGAGCAGATCCCGTCGCTCGGCTGGGCGCACCTGCAGTACAACGTCAAGCGCAAGCCGCTGGACGACGTGCGGGTCCGCCAGGCCCTCGCGCACGCCGTGGACTACGAGGCGATCAGGAACATCGCGCTCAAGGGTTACGCCAAGTCCAGCAACTCCAGCGTGCTCACGCCGTCGCTGCCCGAGTGGACCGACCCGTCCGCGAAGGAGTACGCCTTCGACCCCGCGCTTTCCAAGCAGCTGCTGGCGCAGGCCGGGGTGAGCAATCTGAGCCTGAGCATGATCTACGACCAGGCCGACCCGAACATCGCCCGCTGGGCCCCCATGGTCCGCGACTCGGCGAAGCAGGCCGGGATCACGATCAAGCTCCAGGGGCTGGAGCGGAACACGTACGTGGACAAGAGCCTCAACCACGACTTCGACATCTACGCCGGGTCGTGGGCCATCATGGACAACCCGCCCGCGAACCTGGGCCTGGCGTTCAAGACCGGCGGTTACATCAACTACGGCCAGGTCAGCGACCCCGAGCTGGACGCGCTGATCGACAAGGCGCAGAAGGCGCTGAGCGTGGAGGAGGCCAAGCCGCCGATCCAGGAGGCCGCCCGGCGCATCCGCGACCAGGTCTACGACAACGTCCTGTACGTCGAGACGTTCAACATCGCGCACAGCGTGAAGTGGACCGGGTTCAAGCCGATGCCGAGCGAGCTGCTGTCCATCGTGAACCCGCTCTCCCTGGCAGCGGCGAAGCCGGCGGGCTGATCCCATGCGCTTCATCGGCCTCCGGCTGGCCCGCGGCCTGCTCACCCTGTGGTTCGCGGTCACGGTGACGTTCTTCCTGGTCCGCCTGCTGCCGGGCGACCCGGTGACGGCCGTGGCCGACCCGAACATGACCGAGGCGCTGCGCCAGAAGCTGCTGGCCGACTTCGGCCTGGACAAGCCGCTAGGGGCGCAGTACCTCGACTACCTCGGGCAGCTGCTGCACGGCAACCTCGGCATGTCGTTCCGGCAGTCGATCCCCGTGACGACCGTGCTCATGGAACGGCTGCCGTGGACGCTGATCCTGACCGGCGCGGCCATGGTGGTGACGATCGTGCTGGGCATCCCGCTCGGCGTGCTCGCCGCCACCAGGGCCAGGGGCTGGGTGGACCGGGTCATCCAGATCACCGGGGTGACCGCCCAGTCGCTGTTCGTGCCGAGCGTCGGCATCTTCCTCATGTACCTGCTCGGGGTGTGGCTGCGCTGGTTCCCCATCGGCGGCGCGGTCGACCTCGACGCCACCGGGTTCGCCGCCACCCTCAGCATGCTGCACCACCTGGTGCTGCCCTGCCTGTCGCTGGTGCTCATCCAGCTCGGCGGCTACGTGCTGACGATGCGGACCACGCTCATCGAGGCCCTCGGCGAGGACTACGTGTCGCTGGCCAAGGCCAAGGGCGTGCGCCCCGGCACGGTCGTGTGGAAGCACGCCCTGCGCAACGCGCTGCTGCCGACCACCACGATCGCCGGCCTCCAGCTCGGCACCCTGGTCGGCGGCGCCGTCCTGACCGAGACCATCTACGCCTACCCGGGCGTCGGCCGCGCCATCTACGAGGCGGTCGGCCAGCTCGACTTCCCCGTCCTGCAGGGCGCGTTCGTGCTGCTCGCGGCGGCCGTGGTGGCCGCCAACCTGATCACCGACGTCGCCTACGGAATCCTCGACCCCAGGGTGCGCACCTCATGACCGCCGCCGCCGTCGAACTGACCCCGCGCCTGCGGACCTGGTCCGCCTTCCGCCGCAACCCGCTCGGCGTGGGCAGCGCGATCGTGCTGCTCCTGCTCGCGCTCGTCGCCGTCTGCGCGCCGATCATCGCGCCCTTCCCCGAGGGGTACGGCGCCGACACCTCCCAGCCGCCCTCGGCGGCCCACTGGTTCGGCACCGACGACATCGGCCAGGACGTCTTCGCCCAGGTCGTCTGGGGCACCCGGGTGAGCATGGCGGTCGGCGTCAGCGCGTCCGTGCTGGCCATCGTCATCGGCCTTCTCATCGGGGTCAGCGCCGCGTACTTCCGGCGCCTGGACACGCCCCTCGGCGTGCTGGTGGACCTGTCGCTGTCGCTGCCCGTGCTGCCGCTGATGATCCTGGTGGCGGCCCTGGCAGGCCCCAGCGTGCGCACGCTGGCCGTGGTCATCGCGCTGTTCAGCTGGCCCGAGGTGGCCCGCGTGGTGCGCTCGCAGGCCATGGCGATCGTGCCCATGCCGTTCGTGTCGGCGGCCAAGGTCGTCGGCGGCTCGTCGTTGTGGATCGTCCGCAAGCACCTGCTGCCCGGCGTCGTCCCCGTCGTCGGCGTGTCGGTCGTGCTCACCACCTCCCGCGCCGTGCTCGCCGAGGCCGGCCTGTCCTTCCTCGGCCTCGGCGACCCGAACAGCTGGTCGTGGGGGACGATCCTGCACAAGGCGCAGCAGTCGGGCGCGCTGGCCACCGCGTGGTGGACCACCTTGTTCCCGTCGCTGGCCATCCTGCTGCTGGTCGTCTCCACGACGCTGCTCTCGGTGGCCTACAACGACGCCCGCGACCACAGGAACTCCTCGTGACCTTCACCCAGAGACTGCCCGCCGCCTTCTACGACGCCGCGATCGAGCGGGTCCGCGCGGAGATGACCGCCGACGGCGTGGTGGCTCTCGTGCTCGACGACCCGCTCGACGTCGCCTACCTCACCGGCTTCCACCACTTCCCGAACGAACGGCCGGTCGCCTGCTGGCTGCCGCTGACCGGCGACCCGGTGCTGCTCGTGCCCGACCTGGAACGCGAGTACGCCGCCGACCAGCGGGCCCGCGCCGAGATCCTGGCCTACCCCGAGTTCCCGGGCGTGCGGTCGCCGTTCGCGGTGCTCGCCGGGCACGTACGCGCGCCGGACGCCGCCGCGTACGCGCCGTCCACCAGCGTCGCCCGCGCCGCCGCCCTGGCCGAGGCGTTCCCCGCCACCCGCTGGAGCGCCTCCGGCGCGGTCGGCCGGGTGCGGCTGCGCAAGCTCCCCGAGGAGGTCGCGCTGCACGAGGAGGCCGCCCGCATCGCCGACGAGATGCTCGCGGCCGGCGTCGAGCTGGTCAGGTCGGCCGTCGAGTCCGGCGATGAGCTGCCCACCGAGACCGAGCTGGCCTCCCACGTCATCGCCCACGGCTCCCGCCTCATGTACGCCCGCCACCAGGACGTCGTCGTGGTGCCCATGCTGACCGGCGGCCTCGTCTACGGCGGCCCCAACTCCGCCCAGCCGCACCGGCTGCCCGGCGGCGACCGGCTGCGGGCGGGGGAGACGTTCATGCTCTCGCTCGGCTGCGCGGTCGGCGGCCGGTTCGTGGAGAGCGAGCGCACGTTCGTCATCGGCGAGCCCACCGCGCGCCAGGCCCGCTACTACGCGGCCGTCCGCGAGGCGCAGCAGGCCGGCACCGAGGCGCTCGTGCCCGGGATCACCTGCGAGGAGGCCAATCGGCGCTGCCTGGCGGTGATCGAGGAGGCCGGGCTCGGCGAGCACATCCGGCACCGGCAGGGCCATGGCATCGGACTCGGCTTCCACGAGCCGCCGTGGTTGTCCGACGGCGACGCCACCGTGCTGGCCCCCGGCATGATCCTGTCCAGCGAGCCCGGCGTGTACGTGCCCGGCCACGCCGGATACCGCATCTCCGACACCGTCCTGGTCACCGAATCGGGCCCGCGCCGGCTCACGGCGTACCCGCGCGAGCTCACCGACGTGGTCATCTGAAAGGAAGACCTGTGTTCATCGACATCAACGGCACCTCGCTCAACGTCGAGATCCTCGGCGACGGCGAGGAGACGATCATCGCCCACCACGGCGCCCCCGGCCTCGGCTCCCTCGCCGAGCCCAAGGCCAGCTTCGGCCGGCTCGCCGACGCCTACCGCGTGGTCGTCTTCGACGCCAGAGGGTCCGGCGCCAGCGGCCAGGACGGCCCGTTCACGCACGAGCAGTGGGTGGCCGACGTCGAGGCCCTGCGCGCCTGGCTGGGCGCCGAGCAGGTGGTCATCGCCGGCGGCTCGTACGGCGGCTTCATCGCCATGGAGTACGCCGCCCGCCACCCCTCCCGCGTCGGCGCGGTCGTGCTCCGCGACACCTCCGCCGACAACGGCAACCAGGAGCTCGCCGTCCGCAACGCCGCCGCCTCCTCGCGGGTGACGATCGACCAGGACAAGCTCGACCGCATCATGTCGGGCACCGTGCGCGACGACGACGACCTGCGCGACTGCTGGCGGGAGATCCTCCCCCTCTACGACCACGACTACGACCCCGCCAAGGTCGAGGAGCGCGTGGCCGCCACCCCGTACCACTACCGGACGCACAATCACGCCTTCGCCGTCAACCAGCCGAACTACGACATCAAGCACCTCCTGCCGTCCATCACCGCGCCCACGCTGGTCACCGTCGGCCGGCATGACTGGATCACCCCCGTCGAGTGCAGCCGGACCATCGCCGAGCTCGTCCCGAACGCCGAGCTGCGCGTCTTCGAACGTTCCGGGCACTCGCCGCAGGTCGAGGAGGCCGAGCTGTGGGAGGCCACCGTCCGCGACTTCCTCGCCCGCGCGCTGCCCGGCAAGGTGCGGGAACGGCACTGAACGCGCGATGATGCCCCCGATGGACGATCTCGACGACCTGGACCGCAAGATCCTCGCCGCGCTCCACGTGAACGGCAGGGCCAGCTGGACCGACATCGCCCAGCTGCTCGGCACCTCCACCACCACGGTGGCGCGGCGGGCCCAGCACCTGTTCGGCGCGGGGCTGGCCCGGGTGGCGGTGCTGCCGCACCTGGAGCACGAAGGGCCGGTGCACGTGTTCATCGTGCGCCTGACCTGCGCGCCGGGCAGCCAGCTGAGGGTCGCCGGGATGCTGGCCGCCAACCCCGACATCCGCTACGTCACGGTCGTCACGGGCGCCTACGACATCGTGTTCGAGCTCGTCGCGCCCAAGCACCGCGACCTGTACTCGATCCTGGTCGACTTCGTCCAGGCCATCCCCGGGGCCCAGCAGAGCAACGCCGACCTGGTGCTGCACACCTACAAGGTCAGTTACGACTGGAGCGTGCCGGTGCTGGGGGAGCGGGCGGCGCCGTTCGCGCTGCGGCGGCCCGCCCACACATGCGAACGCGGCCACCTCGACGACGTCGACCGCGAGGTGCTCACCGCGCTGCGCGACGACGGCCGGGCCAGCTTCCAGTCGGTCGGCAGCCGGCTCGGGATCAGCGAGAGCACGGCGCGGCGGCGGCTGGAGGCCATGCTGGAGCGCGGCTGCGCCACGGTGACCACGTTCATCCCGGCCGCCGCGCTCGGCTACGAGGCCGAGATCCTCTTCTGGCTGTCGGTCGAGCCGAGCATGCAGGACAGCGTGGCCGAACGCCTGTCCGGCGAACGCGGCGTGCGGATGATCGCCTCCACGCTGGGGCAGGCGTCGCTGATGTGCGAGGTCATCATGCCCACCACGGCCGACCTGCACCACTTCACCTCCCGCACGCTCGCCGCGGTGCCGGGCATCCAGTCGTGGACCGCGGGCGTGCAGATCCTGACGGTCAAGCGCGGCTTCCTCATGGTGCCGTGGGCGGAGTCCCGCATCGCGGCGGCCCTGAGCCGGTCCGAAGGGGGTGCGTGACCGCCCTTCCCGTCAGCCACGGGTCGATGACACCACGTTGAACGGCATCTGAGGGGAGTGGTCACGGAAAACGCACACTAGGCTCCGGTGTGATGTCTCCGCAGGTGAACGGCTCGTCATGCCGGCAGGTCCTGGTGCCCCGGACCGTCGTCGTGCCGGCGTCCGGCCGTACCGAGAAAGAGCAGGACAGACCATATGGAGCAGAAGACCAGGCCGCGCCGGCGGAAAAGAGCGCGCGCTCACCGTCGCGTCGCCGCGCGAGGTGGGCGGCGTACGACCCCGGCCTGGTCTGCGAGGTGAGCGCTGAGGATCAGCAGAGATTCCTGCAGCGCTATCGGAACCTGGTCCGGCTGCAGTCGGAGGCGGTATGGGTGACCGACTCCACGGGCGCGGTGAGCGAGCCGAGCGTCGGCTGGCAGCGGCTGACCGGGCAGTCATGGGAGGAGCACCGCGGCCACGGCTGGCTGAGCGCCGTGCACCCCGACGACCGTGCGTCCGCCAAGAAGATCTGGGTCGCGGCGGTGGAACGGCAGAGCGAGCTGGACCAGGTCTACCGCCTGCGGAGGCCGAACGGCGACTACCGGCATGTGCGCGTACGCGGCATACCCATCGTCGACGGCGGCGAGATAGTCGAGTGGGTCGGCACCATCGCCGACATCGAGCAGGAGTGGCAGGAGCGCCGGCACAGACTGTGGCTCGACCAGGTCGCCGCGGCGACCGTGAACCTCGCGGACCTGGAGGAGGTGCTGCGCGCGCTGGCCGACGTGATCGTGCCCAATCTGGCCGACGGGTGTGGCATCTACGTGCTGCCGGAGATCGATGACCAGCCCGTCTCCCTCCCTCTCGTCGCCGTGCTCATGGCCGGCATCGTGCCGGAGGGCGCGAAAGCGCCGGCACGCCAGGAGGTGTTCGACGCCGACTCCGACTTCGTCACCGCCGTCAAGATCCGGCGGCCGGTCCACCGGACCTTCCCCAAGGGGAGCCCGCCGCCCGGATCCGTGCCGCCTGCCGTCAACGGCGAGCCGGAGGTCAACAGTTTCGCCCTGGTGCCCCTGGTCGTGGACGGCGCGGTGGCGGCGGTGGTGCACGCCGTGGTCGTCGGGGACCGCGAACCCCTCAGCGCGGCGGACATCGAGCTCCTCGGACGGATGCTCGACCACGCGCGCCCTCATCTGAGCAACGCGATGCGCTTCCAGCGCACCCAACGCGTCGCGCTGGCCCTGCAGAAGTACCTGCTGCCGGATCCACCGCGGGTGCCGGGCCTGGAGATCACCGCCCGTTACTGCGCGAGCGCCACCGCCGCGGAGATCGGCGGCGACTGGTACGACTCCTTCGTGCTTCCGGACGGTTCCATGGTCCTGGCCATCGGTGACGTGGCCGGGCACGATCTGACCGCCGCCGTCACCATGAGCCAGGTACGCAACGCGCTCAGGGGTCTGGCGATCGACCGAAGGGAGCCTCCCGGGGACATCCTGCGGCGTCTGAACGTCGCCACCGAGATCCTCTACCCCGAAGACACGGGCACCTGCGTCCTCGCCCGCCTGGAGGAACAGGACGACCGGGCGTGGCAGCTCCACTACTCCGTGGCCGGTCACCCGCCGCCCCTGCTCGTCACCCATGACGGTGCGGCTCACTACCTCGAGGAGGCCGTCAATCCCGTCCTGGGCGTGGGTTACGACATGCCGCGCGCGAGCAGTGTCGCGATGTTGCCGCCCGGCAGCACGCTGCTGCTCTACACCGACGGCCTGGTGGAAGTGCCCGGAGAGCACCTCGACGCGGGGCTCGAACGACTGCGCCGCGCCGCCGCCGACCTGGCCCGCGCCTCTTTGGACGCCTTCTGCGACGAACTGCTCTGCCGCCTGCCCATGGCCCGCAAGGACGACATCGCCGTCATCGCCGTACGCCTGCCCGACACGTGAACCGTCTCGCACGGCTGCCCGCCGTGCCTGCGGTGCTCCCCCTCCAAGAACGGGCGCATCGTGGGGATCGGCCCGCACCATTCAACGGCGGCCACCCATGGCACGCGCGACATCGACGTCGGCCGGCCCGATCGGCTCGACGGAGACCCCGCCGAATCACGCCGTGACGGCCTCGGCCCACTGCGACACCCGATAGGCCGCCCGAGCCTCGGGTGGGACCGCCGCCTCCCTCGCCGGGCTCGCCGATGCCCACCCAGCCGCGCCCGGACGGCTCGAGGGCCACCTTCCGCAGTCGGTGGGTGAAACTCAAACTTCCGGCTGGTAGATGTCAGTGTCCTTGGACATAGGGGAAGACCTGGCTGAAGTCGCGGGCAGCGAGCCGGTCCCGGCGGATGCCGAAGATCAGGATGCCCCCGTCTCCGAAGATCATCCCGTTGTCCTCGTCGAGCTGGAGTAGGCTGACCCACTGGGAGGCCTCCGCCGCGAAGCCGGGATCGTGCGGCCTCAGCCCGGCCGCGAACGCGGCCACGGCCTCGATGGGCGACTGCAGGGCGTCGGAGTAGCCGCCGACCTGGTGCGCACGGCCACCCTCCGCGTCGGCGAAGTCGGCGAGCATGTCGGCGAACACCTCCCAAGGTTCGTCCCCCACGACACGGTCCCAGAACTCATCGCCCAGCTCGACCAGGTCGTCATGGCCACGCGTCGGCCAGGTGGCCACGGTCTCGGCAGCGAGCGGGACCTCGGGGAACACCCGCGCCTCCGGGGGCAATACGGGCACCTCGTACTCGGGCACACGTATGGCGTCAGGAGGCAGCATGATCACCTGCGCGGCCGTGCTCTCCCAGGTGGCGAAGAACAACAGCGTGCCCTCGGCGGGCAGGTCGATGTCCGACTCGTAGGCGGCCAGCGCCGCGCAGTCCAGCTCGGCGAGGAACTGCATCGCAGGTCCACCGTCGCCGGCGCGGGGCCACGGCATCCCCTCGGGCAGCCGGGGCAGGCCGCCCAGTCGGCCCACCGTGGTCTCGCCCTTCCCGGCGATGGACAGCCGGATGGCCGGACGGGTCAGGGCGAGGAACGGCTCGGCGAGCTCCTCGGGTAACAACTCCCGGACGTACTCTGCGAAATCAAGCATCCAGTCCTGCATGCCGCCCATCCTGTCCCGACCTGATCTGGAACGGAAACGGAGGCGAGCTGCCTGGCGAGCCCTCTCCTTCATGCGGCCGCTACTGGCCGGAGTTCTCCAGCTCGGCCGGCGTCTGCCGCGCCCGCTCGGTGAGCCGCGCGATGTTCCCCTTCAGGTGCCGGGGCGGACGAGGCCGGTTTCGTAGGCGTACACGATGGCCTGGGCGCGGTCGCGGAGGCCGAGTTTCGTCAGGATGCGGCCGACGTGCGTCTTGACCGTCTGCTCGGCGACGAACAGCTTGTCGGCGATCTCCTGGTTGGACAGCGCCTGGGCGACCAGGGCGAGCACCTCGCTCTCCCGGTCGGTCAGCTCGGCCGGTCGCCTGCCCGAGACCGGCCGGGTCGCGCCCATCCGGGCGAACTCCGTGATCAGCCGTTTGGTCACCGCGGGGGCGAGGAGCGCGTCGCCGGCCGCGACCACGCGGACGGCCTCGGCGAGCTGCGCGGCCGACGCGTCCTTGAGCAGGAAGCCGCTGGCCCCCGCCCGCAGCGCCTCGTAGACGTAGTCGTCGAGGTCGAACGTCGTCAGGATGAGCACCTTCGGCGCCGGGGCCTCACACGACAGGAGCTCCCGCGTGGCCTCCAGCCCGTTCATCACCGGCATCCGCACGTCCATGAGCACCACGTCGGGACGCAGCTCCGCGGCCCGCTCCACCGCCTCGCGCCCGTCACCCGCCTCGCCCACGACCTCGATGTCGGGCTGCGTGCTCAGGAACACGGTGAACCCGGTCCGCACCATGCCCTGGTCGTCGGCGATCAGCACCCGGATCACGTGACCTCCCCCTGCCCGGCGGGCAGCCTGGCGCGTACTTCGAACCCTCCGCCGGGCAGCGGCCCCGCCTCCAGTGTGCCGCCGAGCAGCGCCGCCCGCTCCCGCATTCCGACCAGCCCTTGCCCACC
>NZ_POUD01000155.1 GCF_003236395.1 Nonomuraea aridisoli
GAGGTGGTGGTCGGGCGGGTGCCGGGGGCGGTGACGGCGTTCGAGGAGGTGCAGGCCGTCGAGGTGTTGCCCGAGGTGGCCGGGTGTCTGGGGGTCGCGGCGACCGAGGCCGTCAGGGCGGTGGCTTCGACCAGCGCCGACGTGGCTCACCGTCTGCACCTGATCGCCCTCCGGCTGGACGCGTACGGCAGGCCGCGTGACGCCCTGGTCCCCGCAGCCGAGGCGGTGGCGCGCCTGCGGGGCCTCGCGGACGCGGAGCCCGGGCTGCGGACCATGCTGGCCTCGGCCGCCGCCACCCTGGCCGGCGTCCACGCCCGCCTGGACGACCTGGACGCCGCCGCCAGGTCCGCCGCCGAGTGCGTACGGAACCTGCGGGCCCTGGTCACGCTTGAGCCGGCCGGGCACCGCCCCGCCCTCGCCGCCCGGCTCCTCGACCTCGGCGAGCTGCTGCTGGCCGACGACCGTCCCGAGGAGGCGCTGGCCCCGCTGCAGGAGGCCATGACGGTGACCGCCGAGGGCGGCACGGCGCGGGCCAGGCGCCTGCTCGGCCTCTGCCTGGACGAGCTGGGCCGTACCGCCGACGCCCGCGTCCAGCTGGAGATCGCGGCCGAGCTGTACGACGTGCCGGGCGCGGACGGGCGCGGGCAGGCGGACTCGGCGGAGGCACGGGCGAGGCTGAGCCGCATGGAGCCGGCCGAGCCGGAGACCGGCGAGCCGTGGTTGCCCGGCCTGACCGTCACCCCGCCCCAGGAGGCGGTGGCCAGGGCGGAGGAACGGCTGGCGGAGTGCAGGAGGGCCGTCGAGGACGCCGGCGCGCCGGGCCCCGAGCTGGTCGACGCGTACCTGTCGGCGCAGGCCATGCTCGCCACCGCCTGGTCGGACGCGGGCCGGGCCGGTGACGGGCTCGCGCTCGCCACGCAGGCGGCCGAACTGCTCCAGCGGCACGCCGCGCCCGGCCCGCCGCACGCGCTCGCCGTGGGCATGGTCGCCGCCGCGCTGGGCCGGGCGCTCGTGGGGCTCGGCCGCCACAAGGAGGCCGTCCCGCACCTGCTCACCGCCATCGAGTCGTACGAGCCGCAGGCGGAGCTGAGCGTCGCCTTCCGTACGGAGCTGGCCCATCTGCTGACCCTGGAGACCGTGGCGCTGTCGCGCGCCGCCTGCCCGGCCGACGCGGAGGCCGCCGCGGACCGGCTGGTCGAGTTGTACGCGGGACTGGTGGCGGACGGCGCGGAGCCGCCGCAGGCGCTGGCCGGGGCGCTGCGGCTGCAGGCCGGGATCCGCTTCGCGCGGCAGGACGCCGAGGGCGCGCTCCTGTCGGTCACCCGCGCGCTCGACGCCGTGCCGTCGCCTCCGGGGAACGACGACGCGCGGCTGCTCACCGCGGCCTGCCTGGAGCTGGGCGGGTTGTGCCTGGCGGAGCTGGGTGAGGCGGAGGCCGCCGGGGATCGGCTGGCCAGGGGAACCGCGCTCATGGCGCGGGTCGGCACCGTGCCCGGTGATCTCGTCGGCGTGCACCTGCTGGCGCTGGTGCGGCTGGCCAGGCTGCGCGCGCGGGAGGAGGGACCGGCTGCCGGGGCCGCCCTGTACGCCCGGATCCTCGACCTGCGTCCCCTGCCCGGGGCCGACGTGCTCGGCGCACTCGTCGACGAGCTGTCCGTTCTCGTGGCGGAGATGACGGGGACGGCGGGGCTGGCGGGCCCGCTCGCCGCGTTCGCCGAGGCGCTGGAACGGGAGGTGCCGACGGGCGGCGCGCCGGAGCTGCACGCCCGGTACGCCCGCTGCCTGGCCGCGTTCGGCGCGGCGGCGGCGCGCGACGGGGACGACGAGGGGGCCGTCCTGGGGGCGGAGCTGGCCGTGCGCGTGTACCGAGGGCTGGCCGTGGTCTCCGGCGCGTACCGCGAGCCGCTCGGAGTGGCGCTGGCGGAGCTGGCGGCGGCGTACGCGCGGTCGGGGCGGGTGGAGCTCGCCGTCCTGGAGCAGGCCGTCGACCTCCTCGGGGACCGGCCGGACCGTACGTTCGCCGAGACCCTGCTCCGGTACGCCGCCGAGCTGCTCGAACGCGGCCGGGCCGTCGAGGCGCTGGCGCACTGCGAACGGGCCGCCGACCTGTGCGACGAACTGGACGAGCCGCCGGTGGCCGCCGCCGTGTACGCCCAGCTCGGCGCGACGCTGGCGGCCCTGGACCGCCCGCAGGCCGCCCTGGAGGCGATCTCCTGGTCCCTGGCCGAACTGGACCGCGCCGACCACGACGGGCCAAGGACGCAGCAGGACCGGACGGAGCGGGCGCGGGTGCGGGCGCGGGCCGTCCAGGTGCGTGGGACGGTGTTGCGGGCGTTCGACCGGGAGCAGGCGGCGATGGCGCACCTGGTGGAGGCGCTGCGATTGTTCACCGCGCTGCCCGACCCGCAGGCCGCCGCGGAGACCGCCGCGATGATCGCCGACGACCTCCTCGCCGCCGGCCGCGCCCGGGAGGCCGCCGAGTACGCCGAGATCGCCGCGACCGGCCACCGCCCCGGCACCGTCAAGCACGCCCTGGCCACCCAGCGGCTGGTGCGCTGCCACATGATGCTGGGCTCGCTCATCCAGGCGAACGCCCTGGTGGAGAACCTCATCCGGACGGCCAGGCGGGCCCCGGACGACCTGACGTACCGGGCGGTCCTGGCCGATTCGCTGGCGCAGAGCTCGGAGCTGCTGCCGCTGCTGCGGCTGGACGGCGCCGTGGAGGCCGAGGCCCGCGCGCGCGAGGCCATCGCGATCTACGACGAGCTGATCGCCGCCGGCACGGACGCGCAGGCCCTGCACACGGGCCGGGCGGGCGCGTGCCTCACGCTGGCCTCGGCGCTGCGGATGCGCGACCTCGCGGCGGAGGCGATCAACCCGCTGCGGGAGGCGGTGGCGGAGCTGGAACGCTTCTCCCCCGGCGACCCGATGCAGGGCGGCCTGCTGTCGCGGGCGATGCTCATGCTGGGCGACGCCCTCATGGAGGCGGAGCGGCCGCTGGAGGCGGGGCTCGTCTTCCACCGGGCCACCCAGGTGACGCGGGACGCGCCGGCCAGGGCCGTCGCGCACGCCAGGCTCGGCTTCTGCCAGCTCGACCTGGGCCGGGACGACGCCGCCGACGCCGCCCTGCGCGTCGCCGCCGAGCTGCTGCGCGGCGTGCCCGCGGCCCGGCAGGACGGCGACCTGCTCCGCGACGTCCTTCGCGGCCGGTTCAGTCTGCTGGAGAAGGCCGGCCGCGACCAGGAGGCCCGCGCCGTCGAGGCCGAACTCCTCCGCCTCGGCGTCACCCCCTGACCGCGCGTCAGTCCCGCGGCCCGTTCAGCGTCGTCGAGGCCACGTACTTGGTGACCCGGTCGAGCGCCTCGGTGAACGGGTTCGGCGCCTGGCGCGGCCAGTAGGCGGCGAACCGCTCGTACGTCGTGCGCCCGGCGAGCAGCGACCAGGCGCTCGACATGCTCGCCCCCATCACCTCCTGCATCAGGGGGTCCTGGCCCGCCGCCGCCCAGCCGCCGTGCGGGAAGCCGTCGCGCGGGTCCTCCTCGGGGTGCCCGGGGGCCTGCATGACGCCGTCCAGCGTGAGGTGTTCGATCACCACGACCTTGCCCATGTCCGTCTCCTTCGTGTCGGGTCACCCCCTACACGAAGGGCGGCTCGTCAGATCGACACACCTCCAGCGGCGGATGCGACGATTTCGCGGGCCCAGCGGTAGTCGGCCTTGCCGGCCGGTGACCGCACCATCTCGGCGACGAACGCGTACGTACGGGGCACCTTGTAGCCGGACAGCCGCGTCCGGCAGTGCGCGTCCAGCTCGGCGGCGGTGACGTCGGCGCCGGGGCGCGGCTCCACCACGGCGGCCACCCTGCTGCCCCACCGCTCGTCCGGCACCCCGGTCACCACGGCGTCGAACACCGCCGGATGCCCCTTGAGCACCGCCTCGACCTCCTCGGGGAACACCTTCTCGCCGCCGGTGTTGATGCACTGCGAGCCCCGGCCGAAGATGCTCACGGTGCCGTCGGCCTCGACGGTGGCCAGGTCGCCGGTGAGCAGCCAGCGGGTGCCCTGCTCGTCGGTGACGAACGTGCGGGCCGTCTTCTCCGGGTCGTTGTAGTAGCCGAACGCCACCCGTCCCGACCTGGCCAGCGTGCCGATCTGCCCGGAGCCGGGCTCGACCGGCCGCAGCCGCTCGTCCAGCACGGCCAGCTTGACGACGGAGT
Source organism: Nonomuraea aridisoli (assembly GCF_003236395.1). Lineage (GTDB taxonomy): Bacteria > Actinomycetota > Actinomycetes > Streptosporangiales > Streptosporangiaceae > Nonomuraea > Nonomuraea aridisoli. Next base: position 4,215 of record NZ_POUD01000155.1, read on the forward strand.
TCGGCTGGTAGCGCAGGCCCTTCTCCGGCGACGACCCGGCCACGCCGGAGGCGGTGTAGCCGGACTCGGTGGAGCCGAAGTTGTCGAGGATCATGACGTTCGGCAGCAGCTCCTGCAGCCGGTCGCGGACGGCGCCGGACAGGATGGCCCCCGTCGAGCCGACCGCGAACAACGACGAGACGTCGTACGAGCCGCGCGCCAGCTCCTCGGCCAGCGGCCTGGCCATGGCGTCGCCGGTGATGTTCAGGGTGGAGACGCGCTCGCGCTCGACCGCCCGCCACACCTCGGCGGCCTCGAACTTGCGCACGTACACCATGGCGGACCCCATCCACCACGCGATGAACGTGGCCATCTGCGCGGCCCCGTGCATGAGCGGCGGGGCGGCCATCATCACCATGGGGGTGGCCTTGACCGCCTCGTCGATCACCTCCTGCGGGGTTGCGCGCGGCTCGCCGTACGGGTTGCCGCCGCCGAAGCCCATGAACAGGTCCTCGACGTGCCACATCGCGCCCTTCGGCAGGCCGGTGGTGCCGCCGGTGTAGATGATGTACACGTCCTGGCCGGAGCGTGGCGGGAAGCCGCGGACGGGCTTGCCGCGTTCCAGGGCGGTCGCGTACGGCACCGCGGAGCCGATCGACGGCGGCCCGCCCACCGCGATCAAATGGTCGAGCAGCGGCGCCTCATCGGCCACCGCGGCCACCCTGGGCTCGAACTCCACGTCGTAGACCAGCGCCCGGATGTCGGAGTCGCGATAGAGGTAGGCCAGCTCCGCTTCGACGTAGCGGTAGTTGACGTTGATCGGCACGGCCCGGATCTTGAGGGTGGCGAGCAGGCCGGCGACGTACTCGACGCCGTTGTAGAGGTGCAGGCCGACGTGCTGGCCCGGCACGACGCCGAGGTCCCGCAGGCAGTGCGCCAGCCGGTTGGCCTCGGCGTCCAGTTCGGCGAACGTGCGGCGTTCCCCGCCGCAGACGACCGCCGTGCGCTCCCCGATCGTGTCCGCGAGCCCCTCGAACAGGTCAGCGTGGTTGAACTCCATCAGGGTCTCTCCCGTCCGACGATCCACATCGCGAAGAACTGGGCTCCGCCGCCGTAGGCGTGGCCGAGCGCCGTGCGGGCGCCGTCCACCTGGTGCTCGCCGGCCATGCCGCGCACCTGCAGCGCGGCCTCGGCGAACCTGATGAGGCCCGAGGCGCCGATCGGGTTGCTGGACAGCACGCCGCCCGAGGCGTTCCACGGGATGTCGCCGTCGAGCGCCGTGGCGCCCGACTCGGTGAGTTTCCAGCCCTCCCCTTCCGCCGCGAACCCCAGGTTCTCCAGCCACATCGGCTCGTACCAGGAGAACGGGACGTAGACCTCGGCGACGTCGATCTGCCGTCTCGGGTCGGTGATGCCGGCCTGGCGGTAGACGTCGGCGGCGCAGTCCTTGCCCGCCTGGGGGCTGACGGTGTCGCGGCCGGCGCGGAAGATGGGCTCGGAGCGCATGGCGGTGCCGTGCACCCAGGCGGGGGTGCCGGTGACGGCCGACTCGGCGGCGAGGATCATCGCGCAGGCGCCGTCGCTGCTCGGGCAGGTCTCCAGGTAGCGGATGGGCTCCCAGAGCATGGGCGTCGACTCGACCGTCTTCTGGTCGATGCCGGGGATCCTCAGGTGCGCGTACGGGTTCTTCAGCGCGTTCAGCCGGTCCTTGACGGCGACCAGTGTGCCGATGTGGCCGGGGGCGCCGGACCTGCGCATGTACTCGCGGATGTGCGGGGCGAAGTAGCCGCCCGCGCCGACCACGAGCGACGCGCTGAACGGTAGGTGGGTGGACAGCGCCCACGTGGCGTTCGACTCCGACTGCTTCTCGTACGCCACCACGAGCACCCGCTCGTGGACGCCCGCCTGGATGAGCGAGGCGCCGACCAGCGCGGTGGTGCCGCCGACGCTGCCGGCGGTGTGCACGCGCATCATCGGCTTGCCCGCCGCGCCGAGCGCGTCCGCGAGGTACGCCTCCGGCATCATCACGCCCTCGAACAGGTCGGGCGCCTTGCCGATGACCATGGCGTCGACGTCCTTGAACGTCAGCCCGGCGTCCTCCAGCGCCCGCAGCGCCGCCTCGCGCACCAGCCCGGCCATGGAGACGTCGCGCCGTTTGGTGGTGTAGTGCGTCTGCCCGACGCCGATGACCGCGCACCTGTTCATGGGGCCTCCACCACCGTGACGAGGTTGTGCTGCAGGCAGGGGCCGCCGGCGGCGTGGGCGACGGCGCGGCGGGCGGTGCCGTCGAGGACGCGGCGGGCGGCCTCGCCGATGCGGATGAGGCCGGTGGCCATGACGGGGTTGGCGGCCAGCGGCCCGCCGGAGGGGTTGATCGCGGTCTCCTCGCCGAGGCCGAGGGCGCGGCGCAGGATGATCTCCTCGTGCGGGAACTGCGCGTGCAGCTCGGCGACCTCGACGGGGCCCTTGCCGACCCCCGCGGCTCGTGCGGCATCGGCCGCGGAGGCCGACAAGGCGAGGTTCCGCATACCCAGGTAGTGGGGTTCCATGCGATGTGCGATGCCGGTGATGTACGCGGGGTTCGCGATGAGGCGTCCGGCCAGGTCGCCGGCGGCGAGCACGATCGCGGCGGCGCCGTCCGTGATGGGCGGGACGTCCGTCTTCTTCAGTGGCCGTACGGCGTGGCCCTCGGCGCCGTCGGGGTCGGGCAGGTCCAGCGCGTACGGGTTGCCGCGGCCGTCGGCGCGGCTGCGCCGGACGATCTCGTCGAGCTCCTTGCGTTCCGCGCCGACCGCGGCGGCCTGGAGCGCGGCGTAGGAGAGCTGGTCGAGGCCGAGCGGCGCCAGGTAGTACGGGTCGAGCTGGAGCGTCATGATGGTGCGCAGGTCGCCGAGCGACGACTTGCCGAAGCCGTAGACGAGGGCGGTGTCGATGTCGCCGTGCTGGAGGCGCACCCACGCCTCGTACAGGGCCCAGGCGGCGTCCATCTCGACGTGGCTCTCGGAGATCGGCGGCCAGGCGGCGAGTGCGTCGAGCGCCGAGACGAACGAGAACGGCGCCCCGGCCAGGTAGTCGCAACTGCCGGAGCAGGTGAAGCCGAAGCGCCGCAGCCCCGTGCGCTCCTTGACCTCGTCGATGACGGGCCTGATCAGCTCGGGCTCGGTCAGGCCGGTGTCGCGGGAGGTGTGCCGGGTCTGCGCGAACGCGACGATCGCGACGTCTCTCATGACCGCTCCATGGGTGCGAACCAGCGGACGCTCGTCATGGACGCCGTCCGTTCCTCCGGCGGGGCCCAGACGGCCCTGACGCGCATGCCCTCGCGCACCTCGTGCGCGGGCACGCCGCCGACCAGGGCGATCATGGGGATGTCCGCGTCGTCGAGCAGGATGTACGCCGACACGAACGGCACCTGCGGGGCCCGCGGGTCGGGCAGGTTGTTGATGGCGAACGTGGTGATCGTGCCGGTGTCCGGCAGCTCGACCGGCTCGCCGATGACCGCGCCGCACTCGGGGCACGACATCCGGTACGGCACGTACACCTTGGCGCAGGAGGGGCAGCGTCCGCCGAGGAAGACGCCGCGGGCGACGCCCTCCAGGAAGACGCGGAGCGCGCCGCCGGCCTGGAGGCGGTATTCGGTGCGCACGGGCGCGACGATCTTCGTCACCTCAGGCACGAAATGGGAAATGTCGGTGATTCCACCGGTGGGGTGGTCATTCCACACCGGCCACACCCGTGTGCCCGGCGCGATGGCCTTGGGGTCTCCGGCGTCCACGGCGTGCAGCAGCGCCGTGTCGGCGCCGTCCAGCTCGATGAGCGCCCAGGCGAAGGGCCGGTCGAGGGGGTGGGCGTCGAGCGGCTCGTCCACCCAGGCGCAGGTGGTGACCGTGCCGGCCGGGCCGACCTCGACGTACTCGCCGGTGACCGGCTCGCCGGTCGCGGGGTCGTACTCCAAGGGCGGCACGAGCACGCGGCCCTCGGCCGTGCGCACCCCGACGACGCGGCGGGCGCGCAGCTCGCTGAGGAAGCGCCCGATCACCGGCCCCGTCGTCCGGGTGTAGCCGCCGGGGAACTCCAGGACGTGCCGGGCGACCAGCGGATCAGATGACACGGTCGCGTCCCTCCCAGTACGGGTCGCGGAGCTTGCGTTTGAGCAGCTTGCCGTTGGGCTCGCGGGGCATCTCGGCGATGAAGTCGATGCTCTTCGGCCACTTCATCCGGGCCAGCCGGCCCTCCAGCGAGGCCAGCAGCTCGGCGGCCAGCTCGGGGCCGGGCTCGGCGCCGGGCGCGGGCTCGACGACGGCCTTGATCTGCTCGCCCCACTCCTCGTCCGGGATGCCGAACACGGCCACGTCGGCCACCTTCGGGTGCACCATGAGCTCGTTCTCGATCTCGGCGGGGTAGATGTTCGCCCCGCCCGAGATGATCATGTCGGCCTTGCGGTCGCGCAGATAGAGGAAGCCGTCCTCGTCGAGGTAGCCGATGTCGCCGACGGTGAAGAAGTCCTTCAGGCGGTTGGCGGCGGTCTTGCCGGGGTCGCCCTTGTACTCGAAGCCGGCGCCGGTCATCTTCATGTAGATGGTGCCGGAGGCGCCGGGCGGGACGGGCTCGCCCGCGTCGTCCACGATGAGCAGCTCGCTGATGGGCCACGCCTTGCCGACCGTACCCAGGTGCGCCTTCCAGTCCTCGGGGGTGGCGATGGTGCCGCCGCCCTCGGTGGCCGCGTAGTACTCGTACACGCAGTCGCCCCACCAGTCGAGCATCGCCCGCTTGACGGGGACGGGGCAGGGCGCGGCGGCGTGGATCATCCAGCGCACCGAGGACAGGTCGTAGGCCGTCCGGGTCCGCTCCGGCAGGGCGAGCAGCCGCTTGAAGTGGGTCGGGACCATGTGGGAGTTGGTGATGCGGTGGCGCTCGCAGAGCCGGAGCATCTCCTCGGCGTCCCACTTGTCCATGTAGACGAGGGTGTGGCCCATGTGCAGGGCCGTGCCGCCGAACTGCGTCACCGCCGTGTGGTAGCTCGGGGACGTGACCAGGTGGGCGTTGGGACGGCCCGGCGTGATGCCGAACATCTGCAGCAGGAACGTCATGAGCTCGGCGTTGTCGTCCGGATCGAGCCCGTTGAGCGGCCTTCTGACGCCTTTGGGCTTGCCGGTGGTGCCGGAGGTGTAGTGCATGGTGGCGCCGGCCGTGCGGCCCTCGGGGGCGGTGTCCGGCCGGCCGGCGGTCAGCTCGTACGCCATCCGGAAGCCGTCCCCTTTGTCGTCCCCCTTGTCATCACCGAGGAGGAAGCGGCGGTGCGGCTCGACGGCCTCCGCGCCCCGGGCGCCCTCCCGGCGGAAGCGCGGGTGGACGAAGAACGCCTTGGCCTCGCTGTCGGCGACGATGTAGGCGATCTCGGGGCCGGTCAGGTGCCAGTTGACGGGCGTGTAGTACCAGCCGGCCTGCAGCGCCGCCAGGTAGAGGACGAGGCCGTCGGCGCCGTTCGGGACCAGGCCGCAGAAGCCGTCGCCGGGCTCCAGCCCGAGCGCCCGCAGCCCGTGCACGAGCCGGTTCGCCCTGGCCAGCAGCTCCCCCGCCCTGTGCTCGGTGCCGTCGGGATCGATGGCCGCGACCCAGTCAGGATCCGCCTGCGCCAGCCTCCAGAAACCCTGTTTCATGGCCTCACTCCGTTCGGCGGCTCGATCGCCTTCAATGCCGTCGCCTTCCCCCGCTCCGGTCGCTGCGCTCCCTCCACTCCTCCAGGCAACGGCAGCTCCCTCGCAGTTTCATGGCCTCACTCCGTTCGGCGGCTCGATCGCCTTCAATGCCGTCGCCTTCCCCCGCTCCGGTCGCTGCGCTCCCTCCACTCCTCCAGGCAACGGCAGCTCCCTCGCAGTTTCATGGCCTCACTCCGTTCGGCGGCTCGATCGCCTTCAATGCCGTCGCCTTCCCCCGCTCCGGTCGCTGCGCTCCCTCCACTCCTCCAGGCAACGGCAGCTCCCTCGCAGTTTCATGGCCTCACTCCGTTCGGCGGCTCGATCGCCTTCAATGCCGTCGCCTTCCCCCGCTCCGGTCGCTGCGCTCCCTCCACTCCTCCAGGCAACGGCAGCTCCCTCGCAGTTTCATGGCCTCACTCCGTTCGGCGGCTCGATCGCCTTCAATGCCGTCGCGACGCGGCACCGCAAAACAGGAACCTGTTCTTATTTGCTGGTCGGAGCGTATCCTTGGCCCAAGGCTGTAGCAAGCGCTTGATTTTCCCGTTCGGAGGCGTCCGTGGAGCTTCTGCCGATCAGCACCCCCCACTGCCGGATCGAACGCGACGGCCACGTCCTCACCGTCACCATGAACCGGCCGGAGGCCCGCAACGCGCTCTCGGCGGACATGCTGGTCGGCATGGCGTCGGCGTGGGCGTACGCGTCGGCGGAGCCCGGCATCCGGGTCGCGATCCTGACCGGGGCGGAGGGCACGTTCTGCTCGGGCGCCGACCTCAAGGCCATGGGGCGGCCGTCGTCCGACCCCGAGGTGCAGGCCCGCGCCGCCCGCATCCCCAACTACCACTGGAAGGGCCTGCTCCGCGAGGACCTGCCGGCCAAGCCGGTCATCTGCGCGGTCGAGGGGTACGCGGTCGCCGGCGGCACCGAGCTGCTCGTGGGCACGGACCTGCGGATCGTGGCGGAGTCGGCGACGCTCGGGCTGTTCGAGGCCAAGCGGGCGCTGTTCCCCATGGGCGGCAGCGCCGTACGGCTGCCGCGCCAGATCCCGTACTGCCACGCCATGGACCTCCTGCTCACCGGCCGCGCGGTCACCGCGGCCGAGGCGCTGTCGATGGGCCTGGTCAACCGGGTCGTCCCGGACGGCCAGGCACTGGCCACGGCCCGCGAACTGGCCGAGGACGTGGCCGCGTCCGGCCCGCTGGCCGTCCAGGCGATCCTGCGGACGTACCGGGACACGCAGGGCATGCCGGAACCGGAGGCCCTGAAGGTCTCCGACGAGCTGGGCTGGCCTGTGATCGGCTCGGAAGACGCCAAGGAGGGCACCCTCGCCTTCCGCGAGAAGCGCCCCCCTGTCTACCGGGGACGCTGAGGTCAGTCGGAGGTGAGGCGGTCGAGGCGTTCGAGGGTCTCGGCGTACTCCTCGACGAGGCTGAACATCACGTCCTTGGTCGAGCGGACCTGGTTCGTGATGCCGATGATCTGCCCGGCGGGGAACGTGGCCAGTTCGGCGGCGTCGGAGCGGCCGATGCGGCGCAGCGCGTCCGAGACCAGCATGAACTGCAGCGGCATCGGCAGCGTGCCCGGCGACTCCTCCGACTCCCAGGCGTCGGTCCACTCGTTCTTGAGCAGCCGCGCCGGCTTGCCGGTCCAGCTGCGCGAGCGCACGGTGTCGCGCGAGGTGGCCGCCAGGATGCGGCGTCTGGCCATCTCCGGGGTGTCGGCCTCCTCGACGGTGAGCCACAGGGAGCCGGTCCACACGCCCTCGGCGCCGAGGGCCATCCCGGCGGCCATCTGGCGGCCGTTGCCGATGCCGCCGGCGGCCAGCACGGGCACGTCCACGGCGTCCACGACCTGCGGAATGAGCACCATCGTGGAGATCTCACCGGTGTGACCGCCGGCCTCGGTGCCCTGGGCGACGACGACGTCCACGCCGACCTCGACCTGCTTGAGCGCGTGGCGCGGGGTCGAGGCGAGGGCGGCGACCTTGACGCCGCGGTCGTGGGAGAGCTTGACGATGTCGGCGGGCGGCGGGCCGAGCGCGTTGGCGAGCAGCGCGATGGGGTGGCGCAGCGCGACCTCCACCTGCGGGCGGGCGGTGGCGTCGGTCCAGCCGAGCAGGACCCGCCCGGGGTCGGCGTCCGCGGACAGGGCGGGCACGCCGTGCCTGGCCAGGAGCTTCTCGACGAACGCGCGGTGGCCGTCCGGGATCATCGTCTGGAGGCGGCCGACCAGCTCGTCGGGGGCGAAGTCGGCGCCCTCGTACGACGCCGGCATGACCACGTCGACGCCGTACGGCTTGCCGTCGACGTGGTCGTCGATCCAGGCGAGCTCGGTCTCGAGCTCGTCAGGAGTGAAGTAGAGCGCCCCGAGCACCCCCATGCCGCCCGCCTTGCTGACGGCGACGACCACGTCCCTGCAGTGACTGAACGCGAAGATCGGGAGCTCGATGCCGAACATGTCCGTGACGCGTGTCCGCATGGCCCGACGATACGTCCGGCGGACGACGAACTGCAACGTGTTCTACATATGAATCTTCGCCCGACCCAGCAGAGGGGCGCCAGACGATAACCCGTTCCAGCGACTCTGGGTGAGCACGGTCAGCGGGGGCGGCGGGAGAGCACGGCGCCCGTCGCCAGGAGGATGACGCCGATGGCCAGCAGGACCAGGGGGATGATGTTGTGCAGGAGGTCGACCTGGGTCTTGGCGTTCTCGGCGTTCTCCACGAGCTTCGCCACCGTGTCCTCGGTCATCTTCGCGTCCGCGACGAAGGCCGGCGAGCGCTCGACGCCGTCCTCGGTCTTCATCACCTCGTTCCGCCGCACCTCCTGCCGGACCGGCGACCCCGTGACCGGCTCCACCCAGAACGTGGTCGTGCTGTCGTACCAGTGCTCGACCCGCACGTCGCCCTTGCCGCTCATGCCGATCGCGCTCTTCGGCGGCGTGCTCGTCCTGGTCATGGTCGGCGGGACGGTCTGCTCGAAGACGTAGACGGGCAGGCCGTTGACGGTGTCCTCGCGCACGAAGCGCGCGTCATACGCCTTCTGCGCCACCGGGTTGAACACCTGGTACGTCTTCTTCTGCACGTCGAAGGGGAACTTGTAGATCTGTCCCTCCATCCGCACCGGCTCGTCCTCCACGCTGTTGCCGCAGCAGTCGACGGCCAGGCCGGTATAGCGGTCGAACGCGCTGCGCCGCTCGGTGAAGTCGACCTGCGACCGGTCGTTGGTGACGTCGTTGACCACCATGGCCTCGTCCCAGACCACCCGGTCGCCGTCCGCCTCCTTCACGTCGCCGCGCGTGGTGACGACGATGTCGAGGTCGCCGGTGAGCACCTTCAGGTCCTGCACCGAGAAGTAGCGAGCGCCCTCGGCCTCCAGCCGCGAGATGAGGAAGTGGTTGGCCGGAGCGTAGGTGAGCTGGTCGGCGGCCCAGAACTTGAGCAGTGGCGCCAGTGTGACGAAGAAAGCCCCGAACCCGATGAGGACGAGCGTGGAGATGCGACCCATCGAGGCCTCCGGATTCATCATCGTCTAGGGGATCAACGGCAACAAAGTATGACAGAGCGTGACACGGTCATCTGCGGGCAAAGCACCCCGGCGCAACCGATAGAAACAAGTTCTATCGTGGGTTGACCGAGCTCAGGAAATCGGGAGGGCAGGAGCTTCGATGAAGGGCAGGGACGCCGCACTCGACGGCCTGCGCGCGGTCGCCGCGCTCGGCGTCTGGCTGCTGCACGTCGGCAGCAACACCGGCGTGATGTACCGCGACGGCATGCTCGCCTGGATGATGAGCCGCCTCGGCATCGCCGTACCCATCTTCTTCCTCCTGTCGGGCCTGCTGCTCTACCGCCCGTGGGCGCGGGCGGTGATCGAGGATACGCCACGCCCGAGACCGCTGCGTTACCTGTGGCGACGGGTGCTGCGGGTCATGCCGGTCTACTGGCTGGTGACCGCCCTGGCGCTGTGGGCGTGGAGCTCGTTCGACTGGACGGGCTGGCTGAAGTGGATGTTGCTCGTCCAGAACTACTTCCCGGCCGACCCGACCCCTGACGGCCTGTACCAGATGTGGACGCTGCCCGTCGAGATGTCCTTCTACGTGCTGCTGCCGCCGCTGGCCTGGCTCCTGCACCGGTGGGCGCGCCGCGGCGGCCGGCCGGTCCGGCCGGTCCGGCTGCTCGCGGGCATCGCGGTGCTGCCGGTGGTCTCGGTGGTCACCGTCGTCGTGGCGCGCGTGCACGACCTGCCGCAGCTCGGGCTGCTGCTGCCGTACCACCTGGTGTTCTTCGCCGGTGGCATGGCGCTGGCGGTGCTGTCGGTGTGGATCGGGCACAGCCGGGTGGTCGACTCGCTGGCCCCGCAACTGCTGGTGCTGGCCGCCCTGCTGTACGCGCTGCTGAGCACCGGGCTGGCCGGGCCGCGTACGCTCGACCTGCCCTCGCTGGAGGAGTCGCTGTGGCGGCTCAGCCTGGAGACGGCCGTGGCGGTGCTGGTGGTGGCGCCGTTCGCGCTGGCCTCCCGGCCGGACGCGCTGCGCACCCGCGTGCTCGGCAACCCGGTGACCGCCTACTTCGGGCGCATCTCCTACGGCTTCTTCCTGTGGCACGCGCCGGTGATCACGCTGCAGCTCAAGCTCACCGGCGCGCAGCCGTTCGGCGGCGACTTCGCCAGTGTGGCGGTGGTGTCCTTCGTCGTCACGACGCTGCTGAGCGTCGCGAGCCACCACCTGATCGAGGCGCCGGCGCTGCGGCTCAGCCGGCACGGGTCAGCACCCGTTCGGCCGTCGAAGGCTCCTGATCCGGCGCCGGCGGCTTCCGTCCGGTGACGAGCTGACCGATCAGCACGCCCACGGCGGCGACCGCGGCGAGCTGCGGCCCCTGGTCCATGAGCGCCTCTACCTCGATCCCGCGCTCGCGCAGCATCAGGCCCGCCGCCAGCGCCAGCGTCGCGAGCCCGAAGAAGCCCGCCGCCGCCCGGTGCGCGGGCAGCCCCCGGGCGCGCTGCAGCAGCGTCACGACGACCGCGGCGAGCATCGCGGCCATGCCCGGCCAGCTCGCCACCCACCAGCCGAACGCCAGCGCCAGCAGCACCGCGTACGGCGCCCGCAGCCGCGACAGCCGCGCGGCCCTGGCCGCGGCGGTCTCCCGCACGTGCTCGGGACGCGGCCCGCGCAACACGAGCCCGATGAGCGCGAGCAGCACGATCCCGGCCAGCCCCACCGTGATCGCGAGCCCGTAGAGACGGTCGGGCACGTACTCCAGCCGGACGGTCCCCGAGGTGCCGGCGGGCAGCTCCCAGCCCTGCTTCCAGCCGTCGATCCGCACGGGGGTGAGCGTCCGGCCGTCGATCCGGGCCTGCCAGCCGTCGTTGAGGTTCTCGTTGACGACGAGGAAGGCGTCCTGCGGCGCGCTGACCCGCACCTCGCGCACGGACGGCGTCCAGGAGCCCGGCGCGGCCGTCCCCTGCTCGCCTTCCGCCCGCGCGGGCAGCGTGCCGACGGCGAGCGCGTCGATCGTGTACGCGTCCCAGCCCGCCAGCCGCACCCGGTTGTCGCCCGCCGCGAGCTCGGCCTTCGCGCATCCGGTGATCTCGACCGGCCGCTGCTCCAGCAGGTCGGCGTGGGTGCCGGTGACCCGGGTGGGGATCGTGCGGCCGTTCACCTCGAGGTTCGGGCCGAGCCCGCAGCGCAGCCGGAGCGGGACGTCCGCGGGCCGGCCCACCGGCTGCACGCCGGGCACCACCAGCTCGCTCACCTGCAGCCGCTTGGCGAACGGCAGGAACCGCAGCGTGAGCCTGGTGGTCGTGAGCGGCTCGAACGTCAGGTAGCCGCGCGCGTCCACCCGCCCGGCCCGCGCCTCGTCGCCGTCGCCGGTCACGATCACGTCGAGCGGCTGCACGTCGCTGGCCGGCCGCTGGATCTGGATGCGGGAGACCGTCCGCTCGGCCTTCCAGGCGAGGGTGAGCGTGGGCTCGGCGTCCTTGCCGTCGGGGACCCAGGTGGTGCTGCCGTCCGCGTCGAACGCCGAGCGGGGCGAGACCACCGCGTCGTCGGTGAGCTGGGACGAGCCGGTCACGGTGGTCAGGTCCGCACGCACGCGGGTGAACCGGTCGATCAGCTCGGGATCCCGCAGAACGGCCGTTCCCCGCACGTTCACGCTCGCGGCGGACTCCGCGCGGAAGGTCCGGTCGAACCCGGTCTCCTCCCCCTTCGCGGCCAGTCCCGCCTCGTTGCACACCCACCGGTTCGGGGTGCGCATGCAGGCGGGCTTGCCGTCGGCGCCGCTGTCCATGACGTACACGTCGCCGCCCTGGCCGGGCAGCCGGATCGTGCGCTCGGGCACGACGCCGGGGATCGACAGCTCGACCACGCCGACCCGCTGCCCGTAGCTCCACCGCGGCGACCTCGTCCCGGCGACCTCGATCCGCAGCCACGTCGTGGGGCCGTCCGGCACGCGCAGCCGCTGCGCGCCGGTGGTGCTCGCGACGTCCTGCACCAGGCTCCCCGCCTCGGTCTCCACGGCCACCCGGCCGACGGACTGGCCGAGCCGCAGGTCGGAGGCGAACATGACGTCCACATACGGGAGCCGCGTGGGCTTCGGCAGGTCCACGCGCAGCCACTGGCCGTCGGGGCGCTGGGAGCCGTCGCTCTCCCAGGCGGTGGCGGTGTTGCCGTCCAGCGCGGCCCAGGCTCCGCCGCCGACGCTGCTGATCCCGGGGATCGCGTACGGGTCCGCGACCGACGACGACGCGCTGACGCCGGCGATCCCGTGGTACTCGGCGACCGCGGTCTGGTCGAGCCAGCCGTCCTCCAGCAGGTCCAGCTCCCGGACCCCGGAGAAGTCGGCCTTCCGGTCGGTCGTGAGCGTGGGCGACCGGTTCGACCGCAACTCGCCGAACGAGCGCTCGCGCAGCCGTAGCGCGTCGCTGACCACGGCGGGGGCGTCGCGTGTGCCCGCGTCGCCGTTCACGAGAACGGGGCCGTCGTCCAGGAGGCCGAGGTCGCCCATCGCGAGCAGCGAGTCGGGCCCGCCGCGCACGGCGAGTGCGTCGTCCGCGGCCGCCACGGAGACCAGCTCGGAGGCGCCTTCCACCTCGTAGAGGTCGAGCGCGGGGAAGGCCGGGTCGAGGGTGTTCACGGCGTCATCGCTCTGCCCGTCGCCCACCGGCTCCCCGAACGAGCGCACCTTCGTGATGCCGGGCGACTCGCGCAGCGCCTCGTAGATCCGCGACGGCCAGGCGCCCTGGAGGTTCTGCCGGATGAGGTCGTTCCTGACGAGCAGGTAGCGCACGCCCATCCGGCGCAGCACGGCGGTGACGCCCGGGGAGCCGTGGCCGGAGGTGAGCCGCTGGTCGATGGCGTCCAGCAGCCGGGACAGGCCGACCGAGCCCGGGGGCGTGATCTGCCGGGTGGTCCAGCGGGCGGTGGTCAGGGCCTGCAGGGGCTCGTCCAGGGGGCGGCCCCAGACGTACTCGCCGAACTTGGCGCCCGGCACCACCAGCACGCCCGCGTCCCCGGCGTTATCGTCCAGCCAGGCCGCCACCTGCCGCCAGTGGGACGGCACCTCGCGGAAGTCGCCCGGCGGGGCCAGGCCCTGGTTGACGACCGGCACGAGCAGCGCGGCGAAGGCGGCGACGGCGAGCGTGCGGACCGGGACGCGGACCCTGACGAGCAGGTGGGCCAGGCCGAAGGCGAGCGCGAGCCGCACGAGCGGGTCGAACTTGCGCAGGTTGCGCAGCGGCGCGAGCGGGCCGTCCAGCAGCCAGCGCACCGGCTCGGCCACGACCGGCTCCAGGGCGCTGATGTGCCCGGCGGCCATCGCGGCCACGCCCACCAGGAAGAGGGCCAGCACGAACCCCTTGGCGGGCAGGTCGCGGCGGGCCAGCCCGGCCAGGCCCAGCGCGGCGATGACGCCCGTGACCACGACCATCGTGGCGGACGTGGCGATGGCGAACCCCGGCGGCTGCTCCAGCACGCCGTTCAACGGCAGGAAGCGCACCCAGTCGGAGGCGCCGCGCAGCACGTTCGTGAGCGAGGTGACCGCCGTGGTGGTCCCGGCGGTCTCGGTGTACGGCAGGAAGGAGAAGGCGTACCGGCCGACCAGCAGCAGCGGCAGCGACCAGAACAGGGTGGCCACCGCGACGGCGGCCGACCACCAGCCGAGCATCCGCCAGCGCGGCACCGGCCAGGGCCGGGTCAGGATGTACAGGACGGGCGCGACCAGCACGGCCAGCACCGCGACCGCGTTGACGCCGCCGCACAACGCCACCGCGAGCGCCGACCTGACGGCCCCGCGCGCCCGCTGCCCGGTCTCCGAGGCTGTGAGCAGCGGGATGAGGATCCACGGCAACATCGCGGCGGGCAGCCACTCGATCGAGATCTCGCCGAGGATCGACAACGTCCGCGGGGCCAGCGCGTACGCCAGCGCGGCGACGACCCTGGTGCCGGGCGTGCCGACGCCGAGCTGCCGGGCCAGCCGCTCCACGCCGAGAAAGCCGACGCACATCAGCAGCGTCAGCCAGAGCCGCTGCGTCACCCACGGCGCGACGCCCGCGAGGTCGCCCAGCGCGAAGAACGGGCCCATCGGGAAGAGGTAGCCCGCGACCTGGTTCTGCAGCTGGCCGAAGTGTTGCAGGTCCCACAGGTGGGTGGCGCGCTCCAGCCAGCCCACCGGGTTGAGCGCCAGGTCCATCTTGGTGTCGGCGATGAGCTGGCCGGGCTTGGTGGTGAACGCCAGCAGCCCGAAGCCGAAGCAGCACAGCAGCAACCACAACCGCCGCCTGGCCTTCTCGCCCACGGGCCGGCCCCCGCCGGTGCGGCGACCGGCCACGAGCTTGTCGGTGGGCAGCAGGGACGGGCCGGTCACGGTTCCTCCCAGCCCGGACCGGGATCCAGGCCGCGCATGAGCGCGAGGAGGCGTTCGGCGCCGCGGTCCCAGGAGAACCGGCCCGCCCACTCCCGACATCTCACGCCATAAGTGTGGTCGAGGTCGTCGAGTGCGCCGGCGATGCCCTTGGCCAGGTCCGTCCCCTCGGCCAGCAGCCAGCCGGTCCGTCCGTGCCGTACGGCGTCGCGCAGCCCTTCCACGTCGTACGCCACCGTGGGGACGCCGAGGGCGGCGGCCTCCAGCACGCTCAGCCCCCAGCCCTCGCCCTGCGAGGCACTCACGTGCAGCCACGCCCGCGCGACGACGCGTGCCTTGTCCTCCTCCGGCAGGTAGCCGTGCAGCACCACGCCCTCGGGGAGCCTCGCCCGCAGCGCGTCCTCCTCCGGGCCCCGGCCGACGATGTCGACGACCAGGCCGGGGAAGCGGGCGCGCAGCTCGGGCACCGCGTCGAGCAGCAGGTGGACGCGTTTGTGGGCGACGAGCCGCCCGAGGCAGACGATCCGCGGCTCGGGACTCCGCGCGCTCCCGGCGGGCGTGGCGACGCTCACGCCGTTCGGCACGACGTGGATCGGCCCGCGCCAGCCGAGCCGCTCGCGCATGGCCCGCACCGTGGAGGGTGAGACCGCCACGCTCGGGCGCCGGCGGTAGCTCCACCGCGACACCGGCCCCTCCAGGAGCCGCCCGAACGCCGCCAGCCACCCCGGCAGGTGCAGCCCGAACTGCCGGTCGTGCACGTGGTGCACCACGCAGATCACCCGGGTGCGCCACGGCAGCACCCACGGGGTGAAGAACGGGATGCCGTTCTGGCAGTCGAGCACCGCGTCGAAGCGCCACCGGCGCGCCAGCAGCCACCCCAGCACCAGCGGATAGACGGTGAACACGCCGCCCATCCGGACGAAGCGCACACCTTCCACGACCTCGTGCCGCCGCTGGCCCGGAGCCCGCGCGGTGACGTACCGGACCTCGTGGCCGGCCCGCACGAAGCGGCGGGACAACTCCCAGGCGAAGGTCTCCGCGCCGCCGGCCTGCGGATGCCAGGGGTCACGCCAGTTGACGACCGCGATCCTCATGGGTATCCGACGGGGTCGAGCGGCGGCTCCCAGGCCGGACGGGCGGCGGGCCGCGGCCGCGCGCGCAGCCGCAGCCAGATCCGGCCCAGCTCCAGCACGATGCCGAACGTGTGCCGCGCCGGCGAGAAGCGCGAGCCCGGCATGTCGCGCCAGCGCACCGGGATCTCCCGCACCTCGAAGCCCCGCGCCCGGCAGCGCGCGAGCAGCTCGACGTCGAACGCGAAGCCGGGGGTGCGCAGCAGCGCGGCGACCTCGCGGGCCAGGGCGCCGTCGAAGAACTTGAAGCCGCACTGGGTGTCGCTCACCCCGGGCACGAGCGCCCCGGCCAGCGCGCGGAAGCCGTACGCGCCGAGCTCGCGGATCCGGCTGTGCCGGTTCTCCACATGGGAACGCCGGTGCGCCCGGGAGCCGATGACCACCCGCTCACCGGACAGCAGCAGCCCGAGCGCCAGGTCGATGCCTTCCAGGTCGGTGGCCATGTCGGCGTCGCAGAACCCGGCGAAGGGCGCGCTCGTGCGCAGCAGCCCGGCGCGCACGGCCGCGCCCTTGCCCGGGGTCGCGCAGCGCACCAGGCGTACGGGCACGCTGCCGCTCGGCCAGGTCGTGACGATCTCGGCCGTGCGGTCGGTGCTGTTGTTGTCGACGACGATGACGGCGGTGGGGAACGGCATGCGGGCGAGCTTCGCGCACAGCTGCAGGAGCCCCCCGGGAAGCCGGCGTTCCTCGTTGTGGGCGGGAACGACGATCTCAAGCAGTGGTGGCCGGCTCGCCCTCTCGTCCCCTGACGGAGAGGGTGGCATGGCGGCGTTCGGTTACCGGTCGCCGTAGTTGTAGAGCGGCTGGTTGACCGGGGTCGCGGTGGCGCCGCTGAGGGAGACGGTGGTGACCGTCACCACGAGGGCCGCCACGGCTGCGCCGGCGATCGCTGCTAAGAGGATCTTGACCAAGGGGGTTTCCTCCTGGAGCGGGCTCTGGGTGCTACTCGATAGTAACGGCACTGAATCCTAATAAGTCCGCTGATCAGGGTATCTATTGGGGCGAGTCGGCGCGGACCGGACCGCCGAATCGGTAGAGGCGGACCTCACGGGTGTCGACGACGAGCGTCGCGGCGCTCAGCCAGGCGGCGAACCGTCGTTGCTCCGCGGGCGTTCCCGCGTTGACGATCACGTAGCGGAATCCGGCGCCGGGGAGGTCGGGGGACGGGCTCCGGAGTACGCGTTCCACCGCCTGGGCGCGGGGGTCCTCGCTCTTGACGAGGATCTCGCCGACGCGTACGGCGTCGTTGGTGACGACGCGGCGGCCGGGGACGGCGAAGAAGCGCTGCGCGGGGTCGAGCACCGCCCGGTTTTCGTTCCACGGGAATTGCCGGTACGACTCGAACGGCAACACCAGCACGTCCCCGGGCTCCGGGTCGCGGCCGATCGCGTCGCGGACCGCCGTCCACCCCTCGGGATAGGCGACCGCTCCCAGCCGCCCGAGCGCGCCCCACGCCATCGTGGGCAACACCGCAAGAGGCACCAGGGCCAGCACCACGACCCACCCACGCCCTCTACCGCCGGTCAGTGGCTGAGGTCCTTTGGTGAGAAAAGAAAAAAGAACCCCCGCGCGGCTC
>NZ_POUD01000156.1 GCF_003236395.1 Nonomuraea aridisoli
GTTCCAGCCTGGTGTCAGCCATGCTTTCAACTGACCGCGACACTCATGCGCTGTCACGGTTACACCTCGGTGTGAAACGGAACTCACCTCATGTGGTGACACCGGAACTCAATACCGGCTCACTAGCTGCTCGGCTCCAGCCCCAACGGCTCCAACCTCGCGGCCGGGCTCGGCATCGGCTACTGCTTCGCCGCCTTCATCAACCCGCAGGGCGCGGCGCCCGCCCTGCGCCACTACCGCAAGCAGTTCCGCGCGCAGGGGTTCGGCCTGAGCGAGCCGCGGGCGATCCTGGCCGTCAACGTCACGGTCGGCGAGACCCCCGCCGAGGCCGCCCGCCTGGCCGGCTCCAATCCAGAACATGCTGCCCGACCCGGCCGACCGCCGGCGCTCCCACGAACTCCTCGCCGCCGCCTTCGACCTCTGACGATCGTCACAGGTCCTTGCGCATCACGGTGCAGAGGGTCTCGTACCGGACCGGCGCACCGCCGGGGCCCTCGGTGTCCCAGGCTTCGAGCCGCTGCCCGCAGGGCACGTACGCCAGCCGTTCGTACAGCTTCCTGGCCCGCGGGTTGTCCTCCTCCACCGACAGCTCGGCGCGCCGCAGCCCTCTGTCCATGACGCGTCGCTCGAGGGCGCGGATCAGCACGGAGCCGATCCCGCAGGACCGCAGCGCCGGATGCACGGTCAACTGCCACAGCGTGCCCGCGTCCCCGACGAGCGCGTAGTCGACGCCGCCGACGGCGACGGGGTGGCCGGTCGGCGGGCACACGGCCAGGTAGTCGATCTCGCCGGCGCGGCGGCGATCCAGCGCACTCGCCACGTGGGCCAGGTGCATGGGCGGGCCTGCCCAGCCGCACGACGCCAGGTCGTCATGGGTCAGGTCGCGTACGGACAACTTCAGCGTGATCGCGGGCACCCGTCCAGCATGCGGCCCGCCGCCCCTCATTTTCTACGGCGATCCCGCATCTTCCGGCCCCTCCGAAGCGGCGCCTCAGGGCCGTCAGCCTGTCGACCGGCGCCTTCATGGGCCGGTACCCGTCACGAGGGCGTGGCCCGGTCCCGCGCCCCGCCCTCCAGCACCTGGTCGATCCGGGCGGCCAGCTCGACGTCCCGCGCGGTCACCCCGCCCGCGCTGTGAGTGGACAGCCGGAACCGGATCCCGTTGTCGGTGCTCTCGATGTCGGGATGATGGTCGAGCACGTCGGCTTCGTTCATCACCGCCTCGCTCAGCCACCCGTGGCTGTCCGGCGTCACCGGGACGTCCTTGCTCAGCGCGTCGCCGTCACGGCGCCAGCCTTGGAGCGCCGCCAGCGCGGTCTCGATCTCGTCGTCGGTCAGGAGCTCCTCAGCCATGCCGCCTCCCGTGTCGTCGTCCTCGACGATGGGGCTACCACCGGTCGCGGCGTTCACACCTGAGGACTACAGGAGCAGGCCGAGCTGCCGCGACCGCGCCACGAGCCGGCCCGAGCGGTCCCAGATCCGGCTTCCCTCGCCGGCGGACGTGAGCGCCGCCCCTAGGAGGTTGGGAACGTCCGGGGGTCTCCGGCCAGCCGGGCGGCCTCCTGCCGGGCGACGGCCGGGGACACCTTCGGCGGGGTCCGCCTGATCTCCGCCTCCAGCTCCGCCACCACCGTCTCGGCCTGCTGCTTGAGCCGCTGCCGGTAATGCCCAAGGTCCTCGCCGAACTTCCGGGCGGCGGGCCCGATCCACACGGCGTCGCCGGAGAAGAGGCCGAACGGCTCGTCCAGCGCCGCCCGGAGCGTGGCGACGTGCCGTTCGACGTTGGCCAGCGCCTGCCGCAGGGCCTCGTAGCGGGGATTGTCCACCGGCATCTCGGTCATCGTCACCAACCCATCTCGGCAATACGGGTACGGCCAACGCCAGGTGATGGAGTATGGGAGCGGCGGGGCCGACGTTCGAAACGGAGACGATCTCGATGGCACCGGTGTGGCGTTGTGCGACTGCCGCGGCGCTCGTCGCTGTCCTGGGCGGCTGCTCCACTCCCGACCCCGGCCCGACCGCGGAGCAGGCCGGCCGGACGCTGCAGCAGCACATCACCGAGCTGATGAAGATGGTGGACGCGGACGAGACCGTGGTCACCGACCCCGGCGGCAAGGACGTGCCCTGCGGCACGGACGGCGTCAAGCGCACCTACGCCGTGAAGTCCACCTTTGCCAGATTTGACGACAACCTCATCGCCGAGATGGCAGGAAGGCTCGGCATGACGTGGGCCTATGAGGTGCATGACCCCTACAAACCGGGTCTGCCCAGGACGACGCTCAAGCTCGCATCGTCCCGCACCAGCATCACCCTGGAGACGCCCAGCGATCACGAAGCCGTGGCCAAAGGGGAAACGGACTGCATCCCGCGCGGATGAACCGAGCATGATCATTTCTCTCCGGTGAGAACCTCTTTCAGGGCGGGATCCAACGTGGCGAGGTACTTCTCCACGTTCTCCCGATCCCCGGCGAACCTTGAGGACGCTGCGGCGGTCACCTTTCCCAGCGTCCGGCGGTCGGCCTCGTCATCGACACTGCCGTTCTCCTTCAGCCAGTCCAGGAAGGCCATGGTGGCCCGTGGGTCCGCGCTGATCTCCGAGTACGGCCGCAGCCCTCCGTGTTCGTCGGCGATGAGCGGATCGGTTGGAGGCTCGAACTCGACGGGAGGATCCTCCGAGGTGTAGCCGTGCGCGATGAGCCCGGCGGCCATCTCGTAGTGGATCGCGCGCGCGTGCGCCAGCTCTTTCTCGGTGACGTCCGGCATCCGCGGGTCCGGCTTCATGGCGGCTTCGAGGCCGTCCTTGAGCCCCCAGCTGAGGAACATCCAGGTGGCCGCCGCGGGCAGTCCTCCTGCGGTGGGCAGGAACAACATCCCCGCGTCCATTCCCTTGTCCAGCACCTGTCCGAAGCCTTCGGCCTGCTCCTCGTCCCTGAGGTCCGCGGTGCCCCGGACGGACTTCATGGCGGCGAGCTGTATGCCCGCGACCGTCCCCAGCCGGGCGAAGACCTGCTCGACCGCCGTCTGCTGCTGCCGCCTGTCCGGAGGAGGAAACGCCATTAGGTGCCGGTCCGCTCGCACACCCGCCTCGAAGAGCCGCTGAGTGAGCGCAGCCATGCCCTTGTCGAACGGCTCCATGTGCGCATCGGTGTCCACGAACGTCTTCATGAACTCATAGCCATCCGTCAGGGACAGGCGGAACATCGGGGTCGTTCCGACGAGATCGTCGTCGAAGTGACCGAACCGGCTCGGCTGGAGTGAGGTGGTGTCCAGAAAAGCCGAGCTCGCGGCGAACTCCGTGGCGTACGAGCCGGCGATCTCGGCGAAGTATTTCCGCATCTCGTCGTTCTTCAGCAGGCCGGGCCCCTGGGTGATCACCTGGAACGCGAACCGGGCCGCGTTCTCGCTGTGCGCGCCGTCCTTCTCGTCGTACACCCCCGACGCCGCCGCCAGCACCCGCCCGAACGCCGCACTCGCGACGGGGTCGCGCGACACCTGCGTGCTCAGCCCCGCGAGGTCCGTCACCGAGGCCCGCGCCGCCGTGGGGTTGCGCGCCAGGGCGCTGAGGAACCGCCCGGTGACGTCCACCCGCCCGGTGGGGGTCGGCCGCAGGTGGCGGCGGGCCACGGTGGTGAGCCATTGCGTGGGGAAGGCGCCCTCGCTGACGAGCCAGGACAGCGACTCCGCGTCGATCCCCTCCCCGCCCCGCTCGATGTCGCTCATGACCTTGGGAAAACGGGGATCGGGAGGGTCGGCGCCGCCGGCGGCCGCGAACATGCGGCTGAAGCCGCCGAGGATCTCCTTCTCCTCGGGCCCCGGAGGGATGCCCGTCGCGACCGGCCCGAACAGATCGAGGACGTCCTTGGGCAGGGCCATGGTGCCGGCCGTCCCGAGCTCCCCGAAGAAGGCCGCGGCGAAGTCGGGATCGTCCTGGTGCGCCAGCACGCGGTCGATCAGTTTCCGGAAGCGGCCGGCGGCGTCGTTCGGCCACGGGCTGCTCATGCCGCGCTCGGCCTCCCGAACGTACCGCCGGTAGAGCGCGCCCATGGCCGCGCCTTCGCGCCGGGACTGCTCCGGCGTGGCGAACGGCATCGTGGTCTCGTCGTAGGGCACGACGCCCGGCGTCCAGCCGGGCAGGCGCCCGCGGATGACGGCGTTACGAGCCCGCAGCGCCGGCACCTGCCCGCGGACCCAGCGTTCGATCTCCGCGAACGGCGTCAACGTCAGCGTGCCCGCACCCACGCGCGTCAGCTCTGCCCGGATCGCCTGCGTCTGCTCGGCGACGTCCGCGCAGGCTCTCTCCATGGCGGCGACGAACGTGTCCATACGATCAGGGTCGATCCCGGACAGCTCGGGATTCCACGGAACCGTCGGATGAGCCACGCGTCGCTCCTCCCTCGACCCCCGGGACGGTGCCCTGGGCCGGGCCGTACGACTACGTGGCCCCAAGCCTCCCACAGGTGAGCCGGAAGCACTCCGCTCCATAACTTTTCAGCCGGTGCCCCGCCTTCACCCACTGTTGACCTTCGAGTGCGAAGGTGCGGAGCACAGCGTCGGCACCCCCTAGGAAGTGATCGCGTGTCCCAGCCTGATACGCCCTCCGCGCCGGAGCGGACTCCCGCCTGGCGCTACGCCATCGGGATGTTGGGCACGTCCATCCCGATCAACATGATCAAAGGATCGACGATCCTCTTCTACGTCGACATCCTGGGGCTCGACGTCCGCGCGTACGGCGCCGTCATGGTGGTCTACGCGGTCATCGACGCGATCGACAACCCGGTGCTCGGGCACCTGTCGGACCGTACCCGCACCAGGTTCGGCCGGCGGCGGCCATGGCTGCTCGTCGGCGCGCCGATGCTCGCCGCCTGCATGATCGCGTTCTTCTCCGCGCCGGCCTCGCTGCACGGCATCGGGCTCCTGCTGTGGTTCGCGGTGTTCGCGATCCTGTGTGAGGCTTTCGACTCGATGCTCAACGCGAACTACGGCGCGCTGCTCCCCGAGCTGTTCCCGCGGGAGCGCGACCGTGCCGTCGCCAACGCCCTGCGCCAGGGCTTCCAGCTCGTGGCGCTGGTGATCTCGCTCGCGGTCACTCCGCTGCTCACGACCGAGGTGTTCGGCACCGAGGAGACCACCCAGGGCTTCCAGATCACGGCGATCATCTATGGCACGGTCGCGCTCGTCGTGATCGTGTTCATGGCGCTCGGCGCGCGCGAGAACCCCCGTTACTCCACGCGGGAGCGGTCGCGGCTGCTGCCCAGCGTGTGGTCGATCGTGCGCAACCGGATGTTCTGGACGGTCGGGCTCACCGGCGCCTGCTACGGGATCGCCATGGCGCTCGTCCTGTCGGGCATCCAGCTGTACGTCCGCTACTCACTCGGTCTCCCCGTCGCGAACGCGCTCTACCTGCAGGCCATCGTCATCCTCGTCTCGGCGGGCGGCCTCGTGGCGTGGACGCGCGTCGTCGCCCGCCGCGGCGCCCTGTGGACGTGGCGGCTCGCCTTCGCGGTCCTCGCGGCCGGCTTCGCGGCGCTGTTCTTCGCCACCGACCTCGTCACCGCGATCGCCGCCGGCGTGCTCGTCGGGGCCGGGTGGTCGGGCATGCTCGCCACGAACGACCTCATCGTCGCCCGGGTGCTGGACGCCGACGCGGCGCGCAACGGGGAGCACCGCGAGGGGCTCTTCCTGTCCGCGTTCGGCTTCTTCGGCCGGCTCAACGGGATCGTGACCGGCCTCGCGCTCACCTCGCTCGGCGTGTTCTTCGGCTACAACTCGGGCGACGACCCCGGCGCCGGCCCCGGGCTGGCGTTCCGCGTGTACTTGTGCGCGTACCCGTTCGTGCTGACCGTGATCGGCGCGGTGGCGGCGCGCCTCATCTCCGTCCCGCTCGAGACGCCGTCCATGGACGAATCCACCGTGGAGCCTCCCCGATGACCCGCCGCCTCGTGATCACCGCTGACGACCTGGGCCGCGAACCCGGCACGACGGACGTCATCGTCGCCCTGCTCGCCGAGGGACACGTCACCGCGACCACGCTCATCTGCGTCTCGCCGATCGCGGAGCAGGCCGCGAGCCGGGTCTCGGCGCTCGGCGTCGTACCGCGCCTGCACGTGACGCTCACCAGCGAACGCGGGATCCCGCGCTGGCGCCCGCTCGACGCCGCGACGAGCCTCGTCGATCCGGACGGGACGCTCACCGACGACCCGTTCACCCTCGGCGCCCGGGGCGAGTCCCGGCACGTCATGCGGGAGGCGGACGCGCAGCTGCGGTGGATGCGTGACCGCGACCTCGGGCCCGAGGCGGCCGACTCCCACGCCGGCATTCTCTACGGCCTGCACGGCAGATCATGGCTCGCCGAGACGCTCGAGTGGTGCGCCCGCCACGACCTCGCCTTCCGCCTGCCCCGCGACCCGGTGCCGTACGCCGGCGGGCCGCTCCCGCCACCGCTCGCGGCGGCGCACGAACGCGCCGTCGCCCTCGCCGACGCGCTGGGCGTGCCCATTCCGCAGACGATCGCCACCAACCGCCGCACCGCACAGGACCTCGGCGGGTACGAGCGACTCCGGGACGACTACCTCCGCCGCCTCGCCGCCCTCCCCGAGGGCACGAGCGAGTTGTTCCTGCACCCGTCCCGTGACGACGCCGTCACCGGACCGGACGGCGTCGTACGGACCTGGGAGACCCGCCTGCTCCGCGACCCCGCCTGGCACAAAGCCCTCGAGAGCGAAGACGTCGAGCTCGTCGCGGGCTGGTGGGGCTGACTCTTCGGTTTCCGCCAGGGTTCATCGCACGCTCGCGACGGCGTCATCCCCGCGTCGTGGGCGATCTCTTGAATCGTTTGCCGCCCTTGATCGAACGGGGCGCAGGCGGAGGCGTCGCCTCCGCGTCTTCTTTTGACCCGAGGTTCCCATGAAATTGGTGGTCCTGCACCATCGGCATACGAAGCCACTGATGGTGGCGCTCGCCGTCGCGACCACGCTGGCGGTCTCACCCGCCGTCGCGTACGCGGACAGCAGCCGGCCCGCGCCGGTCACCGGCGGAATTCCCCTGATCGACACGGCCGAGAAGATCGGTCCGGGGATCGACCTGCAGCACATCAAGGCACTCGACCAGAAGGGCTGGTACGACGCGCACTTCTTAACGGTGGACCTGTCCAACGGCGCGGTCGGCACGGATCTGCTGACCGCCGGACCGGTCGCCTTCGGCGGGCCGCTCAGCGTGGCCGCCAACAAGGCCGGCGCCGTCGCGGGCGTCAACGGCGAGTTCTTCGACATCGGCAACTCCAACGCGGCGCTCGGCGGCGAGGTCCAGAACGGGCAGCTCATCAAGAGCGCCGACATCGGCGGCCGCCAGCACGTCGGCGTCGGCAACGACGGCATCGCCCAGCTCGTGGACCTCACGGTCGACGCCACCGCGAACTTCGCGGGCGCCGACCACACCGTCCTGTCGCTCAACGCCGCGAACGGCGGCGGCGTCCCCGCGGACGGCCTGATCGCGTTCACCTCCGCGTGGGGCGACTACAGCCGCAACCGCGGCCTGGGCGGGGTGAACAACGCCGAGATCGCCGAGGTGCTGGTTCAGAACGGCGCGGTCGTGTCCGTCACGCCGAACGGCCCCGCCGGCTCTGGAACGATCCCGGACGGCGGCTTCGTGCTCGTCGGCCGCGGCGCCGCGGCCACCGCGATCCGCGCGCTCAAGCCCGGCGACCCGGTGACGCTCGGCTACGGGCTCGCCGACGACGTCGCCAGGACGATGAAGTTCGCGCTCGGCCACGGCGGCACCATCGTCACCGGCGGCCAGGTCGTCGGCGGCCTCGACCCGTCGATCGCCCCGCGCACCGCGCTCGGTTTCAAGGACGGCGGCCGCACGCTCGTCCTCGCCACCTGGGACGGCCCGGGCGGCACCGGCAAGGGCGGCGTCGGGATCGACAAGGAGGCGCGCGACCTCGCCGCAATGGGCGTGGAGACCGCGGTGAACCTCGACGGCGGCGGCTCGACCACGATGGTCGCCCGCGCGCTCGGCGAGAACGACGCGACCGTCCGCAACGTCCCGTCCGACGGCCACGAGCGCAACGACCCGAACGGCGTGGGCGTGTTCGTCACGAAGGGCGACGGCAGGCTGCACCGGCTGCTCATCAAGCCCGCGCCGGGCGCGACCTCGGCCGACGGCGGCCTGAAGGTCTTCCCGGGGCTGCACCGTTCGCTCGTCGCGCAGGGCGTCGACGACCACGAGACGCCGGTCGAGGTCGACCCGAAGTCCGTACGGTGGTCCGCTCACAAGGCGTCCGTCAAGGCCGGCACGCTCGCGGCGCCCGACAAGGCGCACGACCGGATCAGGGTCGACGCGAAGGCCGGCCACGAGAAGGCGCAGGCGGAGGTCACCGTCCTCGGCCCGGTCGACAGCGTCGAGCTGTCGTCCCAGCGCCTGTCGATCGCCGACGCGACGCCCGAGAACGCGGTCACCGTCGCCGTGACCGGCCGCGACGCCCAGGGCTACACGGCCCCGATCGACCCGCAGGACCTCTCGCTCGACTACGACCACGGCGTCGTCGACATCCAGCCCGTGGACGGCAAGCTGAAGATCACGCCGCTCACCGCCGCGGGCACGATCCTCACCGTCACGGCCGGCGGCAGGTCGGCGCAGCTCCCGATCACGGTCGGCGTGCAGACCACGACGCTCTACGACTTCGACGACGACGTGCTCGCCCGCTGGCGCAACAACAGCACCGCGGCCACGACGTTCTCGGTGGACCCGGACGGCCTGAGGATCGACTTCAACGCGATGCGCAACGTGGGCATCACCGCGACCTCGGCGGCCCGGCGCATCCCGGTGCCCGGCCAGCCGCTGCGCGTGCGGGTGCGGATCAAGTCGAGCATCAGCGTGCCCAACGGCCTGACCTACCTGGCCTACAACGACGCGAACGGCAAGGGCGGCGGTGTCTACGGCACCGCCCTGACCGCCGGTGACGACTACCAGGACGCGACGTTCACGCTGCCGGCGAACACGGCGTTCCCGATCGCGATCTCGGGCTTCCAGGGCATCAACACGAGCGTCGCCCAGCAGAAGGCGGGCACGTTCGTCCTGGACCGCATCGAGGCCGACGTCCCGACGTCGATCGAGCTGCCCGCGCAGCCCGACCTGCGGCCCGACCCGCTGATCTCCGACGACGGCGCGCTGATCGACGGCCACGACGCCTGGCGGTTCGCCACACTGTCGGACGTGCAGTTCACGGCCGACAACCCGGCGCTGGCCCAGGTCGCGACGGCCGCCATCAGGCGGATCCGGCAGACGCGTCCTGACCTGATCGTCCTCAACGGCGACGTCACCGACCGCGGCCTGCCGCAGGACCTCGCGCTCGCCCGCCAGGTGCTCACCGACGCCGGGTGCGACCTCGTCCCGGTCGGCCAGGAGCCGCCGGAGAACAGCACGCCGAACCCGGAGGCCGGCTCGATCCCGTGCTACTACGTGCCGGGCAACCACGAGTCGTACGGGCTCAACAACACCCAGTCCGACCTGACGAACTTCGTCAACGAGTTCGGGCAGCCGTACCGGACGTTCGACCACAAGGGCACCCGGTTCATCCTGCTCGCCAGCTCCCTCGGGACGCTGCGCGGCACCGCCTGGGACCAGCTCCCGATGCTGCGGCAGGCGCTCGCCGACGCCGAGAAGGACCGGTCGGTGGAGAACGTCCTGGTGTTCGCCCACCACCCGGTGGACGACCCCGCCGAGTCGAAGGCCAGCCAGCTCGGCGACCGTGACGAGGCCGCGCTCATCGAGAACATGCTCACGGACTTCCGCGACTCGACGGGCAAGGGCGCCGCGATGTTCGGCTCCCACGCCCAGATCGCCGACGTCCACCGCCTGGAGGGCGTGCCGTACATGGTGCTGCCGTCGTCGGGCAAGGACCCGTACGGCACGCCGGACCGCGGCGGCTTCACCGGCTGGGTCCACTGGTCCGTGGATCCGCGGCGCGACGCCGGCGAGCAGTGGCTCGAGGGCGAGGTGCGCGCTTTCGCGCAGTCCGTCACGCTCGACACCCCCGACTCCCTCAAGGTGAACGAGACGGCGCAGCTCTCGGGCAGCATCGTGCAGCCGGAGGGCGTGTCGGCGGGCACGCGCGTGGTGCCGCTGCGGTACCCGATGTCGGTCGCCTGGAGCGGCTCGTCCGACCTGGCGATCGGCAGTGGGAAGGCGGCGATCGACGCGGCCCGCCGCAAGGGCAAGGTCGCCATCCTCGACCCGCGGACCCGTACGCTCACCGCCCTCAACCGGGGCACGGTGACCGTGTCGGTGACGAACGAGTCGATGCGCCCCTACACCGACGACGCCTCACTCGCGCCGATCACGACCTCGAAGACCATCCAGGTCGTACGCGGCAAGTAATCACGCGGACGTCTGACTGAGGGCGAGCACGAACGTGCTCGCCCTCAGCTCTTTTCTCGGCGACCATCCGCAAGCTGGACGATGGCTCAATTATGGTGGACTTTGAACCATTCCACGTCCAACGGAAGGTGCCTAGTGTCGCAGGTGTGACACGCATCAGGACACCGTTCGACACCAAGACCACGGCCGCCGAGATCCTCGCCGGCGTCGACCTCTCCGGGCGGCGGATCATCGTCACCGGCGGCACCTCCGGCATCGGGCTGGAGACCGTACGCGCGCTGGAGGGCGCGGGAGCCGAGGTCACCGTCGCGACCCGTAACCCCACCGACGGCCGGCCGCCCGTCGACCTGAGCGATCTCGACTCGGTACGCGCGTTCGTGTCCGGCTGGACCGGGCCGGTGCACGCGATCGTCGCCAACGCCGGGATCATGATGGTGCCGACCCGCGAGGTCGCCGCCAACGGCTGGGAACTGCAGCTGGCGACCAACTTTCTGGGTCATTTCGCCCTGGTCACCGGCCTGTACGAGAACCTGCGTCAGGCCGGCGGCGCTCGGGTGGTCGTCGTGAGTTCCGGCGCGCAGTTGCGCGCGCCGTTCGACTTCGACGACCCGCACTTCGAGCGCCGCCCGTACGACCCGTTCACCGCGTACGCGCAGTCGAAGACGGCCGACGTGCTGCTCGCCGTCGGCATCGCCCGGCGCTGGGCGGCCGACGGCATCACCGCGAACGCCCTCGACCCCGGCCGCATCCACACCAACCTGCAGCGGTATCTCGACCACGCCACCAGGCGGGCGGCGGGCGCGATCGACGACGAGGGCAACCTGTTGATGCCGGACAACTACAAGACCCCGGAGCAGGGCGCCTCCACCTCGGTGCTGCTCACCGCGTCCCCGCTGGTGGAGCGGGTGACCGGCCGGTTCTTCTGGCATGACAACCAGGAGGCCGAGGTCGTGCCGGGCGGCCCGGACGCGCCTCCCGGCGTCGCCGCCTGGGCGATCGACCCGGTGGCCGCCGACCGCCTCTGGGACCACGCCCTCGCGGCGGTCCGGACGTGAGCTCCCCCTTCAGGTCGTGGTGCGGTCGGTCAGGACGCGGGCGAGCACGACGGTGGCGATGCCGGCCAGGACGACCGACAGCAGTCCGGCGCGCAGGCTGATCAGGTCGGCGACGAGCCCGACGAGGAGCGGGGACACCAGGAAGCCGCCGCGCAGCAGCCAGCTGACGACGGTCAGGCCGGTGCCGGAGGGCAGGCCGGGCAGCTCGTCGGCGGTGTGCATGGCGGCCGGGACGAGAGTGGCGAAGCCGAGCCCGGCCAGCACGAAGCCGGCCAGCGCGGCCGGGACGGACGGCATGGCCAGCGCGGCGCCCATGCCGGCGGCGGCCAGGATCCCTCCGGCGCGGGCCACCGCACGCTGCCCGAACCGGTCCACCACGCGATCGCCGGACAGGCGGCCGATGGTCATGGCGGTCTGGAACGCCACGACGGCCAGGCCGGCGGTGGCGGCGTCGGCGTGCAGGCCGGTGAGGTAGAGGGCGCCCCAGGACGCGCCGGCGTCCTCCGCCAGCGCGCCGCACGCGGCCAGCACGCCGAGCACGGCGAGCATCCGCACGGCCGGGCCGGTGAACGAACGCCCCGCGCGCCGGGCGGGCGGGGCGGCCTGGTGGCCTTCGGCGGCGGCCAGGTCCTGGGCTTCGGCGGAGCGCTCGGCGTCTTCCGGGCCGGGCAGCAGGAACCGGTAGGCGACGAGCGCGACGACGCTGAACAGCGTCGCGGAGATGCCGAGATGGACCGCCAGGGGCAGCCGGAGACCGGCGGCGGCCGAGCCCATCAGGCCGCCCAGCACCGCGCCGACGCTCCACACGCCGTGCAACGAGTTGAGGATGGAACGCCGGTAGAGGCGCTGCACGCGCAGGCCGTGGGCGTTCTGCGCGACG
Source organism: Nonomuraea aridisoli (assembly GCF_003236395.1). Classification (GTDB taxonomy): domain Bacteria; phylum Actinomycetota; class Actinomycetes; order Streptosporangiales; family Streptosporangiaceae; genus Nonomuraea; species Nonomuraea aridisoli. Next base: position 12,313 of record NZ_POUD01000156.1, read on the forward strand.
TCCACGACCGCGTCGAGCGCGCCCACGACGAACAGCGCGGCGCCGAAGACGGACCAGTTCGGCACGAACGGGATGGCCATGGTCGCGACGGTGGTGATGACGATGCCGAACGCCGCCACGCGGGCGGAGCCGGCGCGGCGGACGGCCCAACCGGCGAGCAGCCCGGCCAGCAGCGCGCCGATCGGGTGCCCGGCCACCGCGGCGCCGAAGACGGCGTTGCTCGCGCCGAGCTCGGCCTTGATCTGCGGGTAACGCGGGACGACGTTGAAGAACACGGCGCCGTTGGTGAGGAACAGCGCCGCGACGGCGGCGCGGGCCTGGAGCGCCTGGCGGGTGGGCGCGGCGGGAGGAGCGGACATCGGCTTTCCGATCACGGTGACAGAGGTGCGGCGACGAGGGTCAGCGCAGGAGCCGGCCGATCCGCGCGGGCGTCATCGGGTCGGTCGGCAGGGCGCTGTGCGGCACGAGGTCGGCCTCGATCGGGCGACGTCACGGGCTCGCTATCGGGCCGCGTACTGCTGGACGAGCTCGTCCGTGGCCCGCCCGACCTGGTCGAGGTCGGAGCCGAGCTTGACGAGCACCTGGGCCGCCGCGGTCTCACGGCCGCCGATGAGCCCGAGCAGGAGGTGCTCCGTGCCGATGTAGTCGAGGCCGCGCCGCAAGGACTCCTGGTTCGCCGTCTGGAGGACTTCGGTGGCCGACGAGGCGAACGGAAGGTGCCCCGACGTCGGAGCCTGGCCTCGGCCCAGGCTCTCCTCGACCTGCCGGCGCACATCCTCGAGGCTGAGATTCAGGCTCTTGAGGACCTTGGCCGCCACGCCCTCACCTTCACGGATCAAACCGAGGAGAACGTGCTCGGCGCCGATCGAGCCGTGATTGAGCATTCGCGCTTCGTCCTGGGACAGGACGACGACACGCCGCGCCCGGTTGGTGAGCTTCTCGAACATCTCGCCACTCCTCAAAGCAATCAGTCAGGTCGGTGACCACGGTAGTGGCTCCGTGCCCAAGTGATCAGCCCCCGCAGGCGCCCATGTCCTGTGCGCGTGCAGGCGGGTGGGGAGGGGCGCACGAGGCACGGACGATCAGGCGGGTGGGCAGGCGTACGTGCCGTTGGGCCGGTTCGCGGCCGGCCAGCACGTCCAGCAGCATCTCGACCGCGAGCCGGCCCATCAGCTGGATCGGCTGCTCGACGGTGGTGAGGGCCGGTTCGCACATCATGCTCTCCGGGACGTTGTCGAAGCCGATGACCGAGAGGTCGCCGGGCACCCGGAGACCCATCGAAGCGGCGACCTCCATGGTGGAAATGGCCGACACGTCGTTGGCAGCGAAGATCGCGGTGGGCGGCTCGGGCAGGCTGAGCAGGTCGCGGACCGTGTTGCGCGCGTCGTTCTCGTCGTAGTCGGCGACCCGGACGAGCGAGGGATCGACCGGGATGCCGGCGTCCGCCAGTGCCGAACGGTAGCCCTTCTCGCGTAGCGGACCGGACTCCAGGTCGCGAGGCGGCCTGCCGAGGAACCCGATTCGCCGGTGACCGAGGCCGATGAGGTGTTCGGTGGCGAGCCGGCCGCCCTGCAGGTTGTCGGCGTCGACCGTCGGCACGGTCTCGCGCCCGCTGTGCGGATCGACGGCGACGACCGGGGCGCCGCTGTCGACGTTGAGGACCGTGGGCGTGACCAGCACCGCCCCGTCGATGAGCGTGCCGGACAGGCGGGACAGGTAGCGGCGCTCCCAGCCGAGCCGGCCCGCGCCCTTGCCGCCGCCCGCGTAGACCACCAGCTCGTAGTCGGTGCCTCTGATCGCACGGGCGGCTCCCTTGAGCAGCTCGGCGCTGAACGGCTCGATGTCCCAGACGAGGACCCCGATCACGTTGGTCCGCTGGTTGCGCAGGCTTCGTGCCACGAGGCTGGACTCGTACCCCAGCTCGGCGATGACCTCGCGGACCCGATCGACGGTGGCCGCGGCGACGCCGTAGCGGTCGTTGAGCACCTTGGACACCGTCGCCACCGAGACGCCGGCCTGCTCGGCGACGTCGCGGATCGTCACGCGGCCATTGTTCACAGCAGGGATCCTAGCGCATGTAAAACGTTATCGATAACGATTGACATCAATGTGATAAGGCTTGCACGATGTCGAACTAACCGAAGCACGACCGGCTGTGTGCGATGTCATGCCGGAGACGCGTCTCCGATGGTCAGGAAGGTGAAGGACATGAAGACATCGGTCGGTTCTTCCAGGGCTCTGCCCTCCAAAGGGCCCGTCAAGGGGCGCGTAAAGGGGCTCGCCATGGGGCTCGCCCTACTGGTGGCCGGCGTCGCCGCGTGCGGGACCTCCGGCCCCCAGCAGGCCGGGAGCACCTCGGCCGACGGGAACGCGGCTCCTTCCGCGTGGATCATCAGCGGCGTGACCGCGAAGGCCTTCCAGAACTCCTTCGACTCCTGGAACGCGGCTCATCCCGGGCAGCGGTTCGCCATCCAGGAGTTCGCCAACGATCCCTACAAACAGAAGATCCGGACCGCCGTCGGCGCGCGGCAGGCGCCCACGCTGATCTACGGCTGGGGCGGCGGCGTGCTCAAGTCGTACGTGGACGCCGGTGCGGTCGAGGACCTGAGCGACATCGCCGACGACCCCGCGCTGAAGGAGCGTTTCCTCCCCGCGATCGCCGCGGCCGGCACAGTGAACGGCAAGACCTACGCAGTGCCGAACAACGGCGTGAAACCCGTGGTCATCTACTACAACAAGGACTTGTTCGCCAAGATCGGCGCGCAGCCGCCGAAGACGTGGAACGAGCTGATGGCGCTGGTGCCGCGGTTCACGGGGGCGGGCATCGCGCCGTTCACCGTGAGCGGCCAGGCGAAGTGGCCGTTGCTGCCGTGGCTGGCGTACCTGGTCGACCGCATCGGCGGCCCCCGGGTCATGAACGACGTGGCGGCCGGCAAGCCGAACGCCTGGTCAGACCCGGCGGTGACGGAGGCCAACCAGAAGATCCAGCAGCTGGTCAAGGCAGGGGGCTTCGTCAAGGGCTTCTCCTCGATCTCGACTGACAGCGGTGCCGACGTGGCCCTGATGTACACCGGCAAGGCCGCGATGACGCTCGGCCTGCCTGCGACGTACCAGACGATCAAGACGGCGGACCCGGCGTTCATCACCGGCGGCAAGCTCGGCTACTTCCCGTTCCCGGCCGTGGAGGGTGGCAAGGGCGACCCCGCCGACGTGGTGGGCAACCCGACCAACTTCTGGTCGATCTCGTCGGCGGCGACCCCGGCGCAGAAGCAGGCGGCCCGTGAGTACATCAAGAGCGACCTGCTGAACCAGAAGTACGCCGCCGACCTGCTGGCCGTCGGGAACGTGCCCCCGGTGACCGGCGTGGAGGACTCCATCGCCAAGTCGGAAGACCCGGCGTACTTCTCGATGATCTACGAGCTGGCGGCGAAGGCTCCGAACTTCCAGCTCTCCCTGGACCAGGCGCTCGCTCCCGAGCAGGGTGACAAGCTGCTGACCGCGCTGCAGCAGATCTTCCTCGGTGAGATCACTCCCGAGCAGTTCGCCACCACCATGAACGCCACGATCGGCTGAGGAGGCGCGACGTGGCTGCTCCGCAATCCCGCGCCCGCAGCGGGCTGCTGACCCTGCCGGCGTTGTTGATGTTCGTGGCGTTCGCCGTGGTTCCGCTGGCTGGGGCCGTGATCCTCAGCCTCACGCGCTGGGACGGTCTCGGCGCCATCTCGTGGGAGGGGCTCGGCAACTGGGTCGAGGTGCTGCACGATCCGCTGACCGGGAACGCGCTCCTGCTCACCCTCAAGATCATGGTGTTCTCGTGGGTGGTGCAGACGCCGATCAGCCTGCTGCTCGGCGTGTTCACCGCCGGGACGCAGCGCTACCGGGCCGTGCTCGCCGTCCTGTACTTCATCCCGCTGCTGCTCTCCTCGGCCGCGGTGGCCATCGCGTTCAAGGCCGTCCTCGACCCGAACTTCGGGCTCGGAGGGGTTCCGGGCCTCGGCTTCCTGAGCCAGGACTGGCTCGGTGATCCGGACCTCGTGCTGTACGTCGTGATCTTCGTGATCGCGTGGCAGTTCGTCCCCTTCCACACCCTGCTCTACCAGGCCGCCGTACGGCAGATCCCGGCCTCGCTCTACGAGGCCGCCGACATCGACGGAGCCGGGCGGGTGAAGCAGTTCCGCCACATCACCCTGCCGCAGCTCCGCAACACCATCATCACGTCGTCGACCCTGATGGTCACCGGCTCGCTGACCTACTTCGACGTGGTCTTCGTGCTCACCGGAGGCGGGCCGGGCAACGCGACGAGGCTGCTCCCGCTCGACATGTACCTCACCGGCTTCTCGGCCAACGACATGGGGAAGGCCAGCGTGCTCGCCGTGATCCTGGTCGTGACGGGGCTGGCGCTGGCCTTCTCGTTGACCAAGTACACCGGCTTCGCCCGCATGCGCAGCGAACAGGAAGGGCTCTGATGGCCGCCCCCACCACGATCGCCGACCACCGTCCGCACGCCCGGGCCTCGGCCCGCGGCGGCGGGGTGCGCCGGCTCCCCAACGTCGGCGCGGGCATCGGCGGGTTCGTCTGGCTGGCCGTGATCATCCTGCCCATCTACTACGTGGTGATCTCCAGCCTGCGCAGCCAGACCGGGTTCTTCGACGGCAACCCGCTGGCGCCCCCCGACCACATCTCGTTCGAGAAGTACGCGCTCGTGCTGCAGAGCGGCTTCGGCCGGTACTTCCTCAACAGCGTCGTCATCACGGTGGTCTCGGTGACGGTGACGGTCGCGTTCTCGCTGATGGCGGCGTACGGGGTGGTGCGCGGGGAGGGCCGGCTCGCGCGCACGAGCTTCTCGGTCTTCCTGCTGGGCCTGGCGATCCCCGTGCACGCCACGATCATCCCGCTGTACTACATGATCACCAGACTCCATCTGTACGACAGCCTGCTCGCGCTGATCCTGCCGTCCATCGGCTTCGCGGTGCCGATCACGGTGCTGATCCTGGCGAACTTCATCCGCGACATCCCCCGGGAGCTGTTCGAGTCGATGCGGATCGACGGGGCCACCGACTGGGGCATGCTGTGGCGCCTGGTGCTGCCGCTCGCCCGACCGGCCCTGGTCACGGTCGGCATCTATGACGCGCTGCACGTCTGGAACGGCTTCCTCTTCCCTCTCATCCTCACTCAAAGCGCCGACCTGCGCGTCCTGCCGATGGCGCTGTGGGCGTTCCAGGGCGAGTTCACCGTGGACGTCCCGGCGGTGCTGGCCGCCGTCGTGCTGTCCACGCTTCCCATGCTCGTCGCGTACGTGCTGGGACGCCGCCACCTGGTACGCGGCCTGACGGCCGGATTCGGCAAATGACCCTCATCCCAAGGAGAGATCGCACCACCATGCACGACGAGTCCGTAAGGCTGCACATCGACGGCGACCGACTGGTGGCCGCGTCCGGCGAGGCGGTTCGCCTGCGCGGCGTGGGGCTCGGCGGCTGGATGAACATGGAGAACTTCATCACCGGCTATCCCTCGACCGAGGAGTTGCAGCGCGCCGCGCTGCGCCGGGTGCTCGGGCAGGAGGTCTACGACGCCTTCTTCGAGCGCTTCCTCGAGGTGTTCTTCACCGACGACGACGCGCGGTTCCTCGCCGGCCTCGGCATGAACAGCGTCCGGGTGCCGTTCAACTACCGGCACTTCGAGGACGACGACCGGCCGATGCGGCTCAAGGAGGAGGGCTTTCTGCTGCTCGACCGGGTGATCGAGACGTGCGCGCGCAACGGCCTCTACACCGTGCTCGACCTGCACGCCGCGCCCGGCTACCACAACCAGCGCTGGCACAGCGACAACCCCACGCACCGGTCGCTGTTCTGGACCCACCGGCACTTCCAGGACAGGGTCGTCCACCTGTGGGAGGCCCTCGCCGACCGGTATCGGGACAACCCGTGGGTGGCCGGCTACAACCCCCTCAACGAGCCGGCCGACCCGTCCGGCGAGCGGATCGGCCCGTTCTACGAACGCCTGCACGCCGCGATCCGGGCCGTCGACCCCGCGCACGTCATCTTCCTGGACGGCAACCGGCACGCCACCGACTTCGGGTTGTTCGCCGATCCGCTGCCCGGCACGGTGTACACCGTGCACGACTACGCCCTCGCCGGCTTCGCCGACAGCGGCGACTACCCGGGGATCTCGCGGGGACGGCACGTCGATCGTGCCTACCTGGAGGCCAGGTTCCTGGAACGGGCGGAGTACATGCGCCGCACCGGCACCCCCATCTGGGTCGGCGAGTTCGGACCCGTCTACAGCACGCCGTACGGCGGCGACCCGGCCCTTGACGCCGCGCGCTACCGGGTCCTCGCCGACCAACTCGGCATCTACGACGAGTACGGGGCCGGCTGGAGCCTGTGGACGTACAAGGACATCGGGCTGCAGGGCGTGGTCCACGCCGCCGCGGACTCGCCGTACCTGCGCACGATCGCCCCCGTGCTGGAGAAGAAGGCCCGGCTGGGGGTGGACGTGTGGGGCGGCGTCGACACCGGCGTCCGGCACCTGCTGGACCCGATCGAAAAAGCCGTGGCCGAAGAGTACCCCCGCTTCGACCCGCCGCCGTTCGGGCAGCGCCAGTGGATCCACGTGCTGGTGCGGCACATCCTGCTCGCCGAGCCGATGGTGGACGAGTTCGCCGGGCTCTTCGCCGGGATCGATGCCGAGCAGGCCCGCGAGCTGGCGGACTCCTTCCGGTTCGACAGGTGTGTCGTACGGACCCCCCTTGCCGAGACGCTGAGGAAGCATCTGTGAAGATCACCGAGATCGAGACCCTCACCCGGGGGCAGCTCGCCGTCGTCCGGGTGCGCACCGACGACGGCGCGGAAGGCATCGGACAGACCGCGCCCTACGAGGCGGAGACCACGGTGCGCGTGTTGCACACGATGGTGGCGCCGATGTTCCTGGGCCGTGACCCGTGGGACGCGGAGGCGCTGGTCGACGAGTGCCTGAGGACGCACTACAAGTTTCCGAGCAGCTTCCTGCACCGCGCCGTCGCGGGGGTGGAGACGGCGCTGTGGGACATCATGGGCAAGGCGGCGGGGCGGCCGGTGTGCCAGCTGCTCGGCGGGCGCGCCAGGACGACCGTCCCGATGTACGCCTCCAGCATGTCCCGCGCCATCAGCCCCGAGGACGAGGCCGAGCGGCTCGGCGGCCTCATCGCCGAGCACGGCTTCCGCGCGGTGAAGATCCGGGTCGGGGAGGCGATGGGACGCGACGGCGACGCCGCCCCCGGCCGTACCGAGCGCATGATCGCGCACCTGCGGGACGTCCTGGGCCCGGAGGTCGACCTGTCGGCCGACGCCAACGGCGGATTCTCGGTGCCCCGGGCCATCCGGGTCGGCCGGATGCTGGAGGAACACGGCTACTTCCATTTCGAGGAGCCCTGCCCCTTCCCGGACATCGAGGCCACCGCCCAGGTCACCGCCGCCCTGGACATCGCCGTCTCCGGCGGTGAACAGGACTTCTCGCTACCGCAGTTCAACCGCATGATCGCCGGTCGCTCGGTGGACATCGTGCAGCCCGACATCGGCTACATCGGGGGCATCTCACGGGCCCGCAAGGTGTGCGTGCTCGCCGAGGCCGCCGGCATCCCGTGCACTCCGCACTGCGCGAACGACTCACTGCTTCGCGTGTTCACCCTCCATCTCGCCGCGGCGATGCCTGCCTGCGTCCATCCCCAGGAGTGGAGCATCGAGACCACCCCGTGGACCCAGGACGTCTACGGGCCGATGCCTCAGGTGACCGACGGCGCCGTACCGGCCCCGACCGCCCCGGGCTGGGGCGTCGACCTCCTGCCGTCCTTCGCCCGCACCGCCGCCCGAGCCCTGTCACGCCACTGACGCCCGGAGTCCGGCCACCGGTCTCCGGCCGGTACGGATGCCGACAAAGCGTCTGCAACACGTCGCCGACCGGCTCGCCCAGCTGCCGCTACGAGGCGGGTTCACCACCGGTCCGGCTGCACGACCTCCGGCTCAGCCGGCGGCCTGGACGGCGACGCGCTCGATGGCCCTGACGGCGACGTCGGGCTGGTCGAGGTAGATGTAGTGCCCGCTCTTCTCGGCCGGCGCAGAAACCACTACGCCGGAGGCCGCCGCCACGACGAGATCCTCTTCGGCAGGATGGTCGAGGAGTACCTGGACCAGCACGGCGGGCGGCCCGTCTGACGGCGGCGGGCCGGTCTCAGCCGCCCTTCGCCACGACGTCGCCGAGCTTCACCGGGCTTCTGACCCACCCGTACGCCAGGGCGAGGTCGCCGATCCGCCGGACTTGTGCGAGGTCCAGCCTGGCCGGGTAGACGCCGGGTGGGAGCCCTGCGGCGACCGCCTTGGAGACTTTCGTGTAGCGCGGCAGCACCTCGCCCACCTCCCGCGGATCGCTGGTGATCAGCCGCTGCGCCTTGGCCAGGCCCCGCTGGAAGGCCGCCAGCGTGCGGGGGTTCTCCTGGATCCATCGGTCGGACGCCATCATGCCCGCCGTGTACAGGTTCGCGAACTCGCCGCTCATCGGGTCCTCCAGGACCCGCGTGCGCCTGCTCTGACGGGCCGCGGTGACGAACGGCTCGGCCAGCACGGCGGCGTCGACCTGTCCGCTGCGCAGCGCGTTCAGCATTTCGGGATAGGGCTTCTCCCGCTGCTTGACGTCGTCCAGTTCCAGCCCGGCCCGTTCCAGCATCCCGGTGAGCGCCAGTCCCTGCAGCACCATGAGGTTCGGGACGGCGACCGTCTTGCGCCTGAGGTCGGCCGCCGTCCGGATCTTCGACTTCGCGTCCACGACGACCGCGTAGCTCCCCGGCGCCGCCCGGTACAGGCCGGCGACGACCTTGAACGTCTCTTGGGCCGCGTTCCTCCGCATGACCGTGAGGAAGTCCGTCTGCGCCAGGTCCAGCTGCCCGCTCTCCACCTGGGGCGCCGCCGCCCCCGCGCCGGTGATGATCATCGGCTGCACCGTCAGCCCCTCCTCCTGGAAATAGTTCTTCGTCAGGGCCAGGAACACGGGGGCGGACTCAGCGGTCGGCAGCAGCCCGACCTTGATGGTGGACAGCTCTGGTGGCGCGGGCGGGGGGCCGGCGCCACCAGAGCTGTCCAC
>NZ_POUD01000157.1 GCF_003236395.1 Nonomuraea aridisoli
GTCCCAGCGCGGCGGTGCAGGGGCGGCGGGGGATCGTCTGGCGGGAGTGCGGCGACGGGCTTGAGTGCGGGACGCTGTCGGTGCCCGTGGACTGGGCGCGGCCGCGCGGGCTGCGTACCCAGATCGATCTGGCGCGGATGCCCGCCCGCGACCCCTACCGCGGCCTCGGCGCCCTGGTCGTGAACACCGGGGCCCCTTCCACGATTCAGGACGTGCGGGCGCGGCCCGACACCGTCAGTGAGCTCACGCGGTGGTTCGACGTCGTGCTGGTGGAGCCCCGGGGGATCGGCGACCGGGGGAGCCGCGCCATGGTGCGCTGCTCCGTGCCGCCGCCCGACCCGCTGCTCCTCCAGTTGGCCCCTGGACGGGCCTCATGGCGTTCCTACGCCCGACAGAACGCCGCATATGGGAAAAGCTGCCGGATAGCTGCCGGACCCGCCTACGGTGGCCTCACGGCCCGCCAGACGGCACACGACCTCGACGCCCTGCGCGCCGCGCTCGGCGAGCGGCGGCTGCGCTACTTCGGCAACGGGTACGGCGCCGTCTACGGGTTGGCGTACCTGGAGCTGTTCCCCCGCAGGGTGGAGCGGATGTACCTGGAGGGCGTCCCCGACCTCGGCGAGCCGTCCCTGGAACGGCGGGCGACCGCCCGGGCGCGCGCGGCCGAACGGCGGCTCGGCCACTTCCGCGACTGGTGCCGCAGCCGCCTCGGCTGCCCGCTCGACGACGACGCGCCCGCGGTCATCGACGACCTGTACGAGCGTGTGCCCCTGCCCGCCGGAGCCGGCCGTACGCTGGACGCCCGTGGGGTGGCGGCCGCCGTGTACGCCGGGCTGGAGCCCGGCCGCTGGCCCGAACTCGCCCGCGCCCTGTCGCAGGCCGAGGAGGGCGACGCGGCCGCCCTGGCCGCGATGACGGACGTGCCGCCGCAGGCCGGGCCCGCGACGGTGACCAGGGCGGCGGCGTGCCGTGACTTCGGGCCCGCCGTGCCCACCCATACGGAGCTCGTGGCCCTGGAGGAGCGGCTGCGGGCGCCGGCCCCGCGGGTGGGCTGGCTGAGCGCCCGCCACGAGGCCGCCCACTGCCTCGGGCTGCCCGGCCCGGCGCAGCCTCCCGGCATACGCCTGCCCGGCCTGGTACGCCTGCCTGGCGCGGCGTCGTCCGCCGGCCCGATGCGCCTGCCTGGCGCGTTGCAGTCTTCCGAGTCGGGGGGTCTACCCGGCGTGGTGCCGTCCGCCGCCCCGGAGCACCGGCCTGATGCGGTGCAGTCTTCCGGCCCGGGGGACCTGCCTGGCGTGGTGCCGTCTCCCGGTACGTCGCGACTGCCCGGTTCTGGGCAGGCTTCCGGAGCGCCGCGTCGGGCCGAGGGTGCGTCCGTGCTGGTCGGGGTCGGACGGCTGGACATCGGGGCGGTGCGCGTCCCGGGGGCGGCGGTGTTGCGGCACGGCGACGGGCCCGGCGCCTACCTGCTGCAGGGCGAGGCCAAGCTGCGGGCCGCCTGCCTGCGCACCCGCGTGCACGACTACCTCGTCAACGGTGTCCGGCCCCGGGCCTCCTGTTCCGGCGAACTGGTCGCCGACCCCTGAGATAGGCTGCCGTGGTGATGATCGAACGGGCCGTCGCGGCCGACGCGGGCGAGATCCTCACAGTGCAGCGGGCCGCGTACGTCAGCGAGGCCCAGCTCTACGGCGACCCGTTCATCACGCCCCTGGTCGAGTCGCTGGAGCAGGTCCGCAAGGCCGTCGAGGGCGGGGTCGTGCTCAAGGCCGTCGAGGGCGGCCGCATCGTGGGCTCGGTGCGCGGGCAACTCTCCGGCACGACGTGCCGCGTCGGCCGCCTCGTCGTCGCCCCCGACTTCCAGGGCCAGGGCGTCGGCAGCGCCCTGCTGGCCGCCCTGCACGAGCAGGTGCCGGAGGCGACGGCGTTCGACCTGTTCACCGGCCACCTGTCCGGCGGCAACCTGCGGCTCTACCGGCGGCTCGGCTACCGCGAGACCCACCGCGAGCGGATGGACGACCACCTGACGCTCGTCCATCTGCGGATGAACCCCCGCTGACCGCGTACCGGATCCGTGGATAGGCTGCACGCGTGCTGAAGATTGGGCTGACCGGCGGCATCGGATCGGGCAAGAGCGAGGTGTCCAAGCGACTGTCGGCCAAGGGCGCGGTGGTCGTCGACGCCGACCGGATCGCACGCGAGGTGGTGGAGCCCGGCACGCCAGGGCTGGCGAGAGTGGTGGCCACGTTCGGCGAGGAGGTGCTGCGGCCCGACGGCTCGCTCGACCGGCCGAAGCTCGGCTCCATCGTCTTCGCCGACTCCGAGAAGCTGGCGGCGCTCAACGCGATCGTGCACCCGCTGGTGGGCGAGCGGGTGGCCGAGCTGCAGGCCCAGGCGCCCGACGACGCGATCCTGGTCTACGACGTGCCGCTGCTGGTGGAGAACAACCTGGCCCCGATGTACGACGTGGTCGTCGTCGTGGACGCGGCCGACGACGTACGCGTCAGGCGGCTGGGCGAGCTGCGCGGCATGCCGGAGAGCGACGCCAAGGCCCGCATCGCCGCCCAGGCGAGCAGGGAGGACCGGCTGGCGGCCGCCCACATCGTGATCCCGAACGAGGGCACGCTGGAGGAGCTCGACGCCCAGGTGGACGAGCTCTGGGAAGAGCTCCGCAGGCGCGCCGCGCGGGGCTGATCACGGGCGCAGCAGGTGGCTCGTCAGGTCGTACAGGCGGCGGGCCGCGTCCGGGTCGAGGGTGGGCAGCGACGGGTCGAGCCGGGTACGCCGGTCGTAGGCGAGCAGGCCCGTGCCCGGCGGGTCGTCCATCAGCTCGATGATCGGCCGGATGCTCTTCTCCACCGGCTGCGCGAACGCCTTGGCCAGCAGTTTGATCACCGTCCTGGCGGGTTGCCCGAGCGAGTCGGCGCCGCTGTCGGTGAAGCCGGGATGGTGCAGCAGGTAGCGGGTGCGTCCGTCCGGGTGCCCGGCGGCGTACGCGACGCCGAGCAGGTCCGTGGCGCGGCCGCCCTGGAGCATGGCCGTGATCGGGCTGTAGCGGCGCTTGAGTGACAGGTCGTCCCAGTGGAGGCGGCCCTTGGTGACGCCGACGCCGCAGACGTTCGCGATGACCGGGGCGGGCGCCCGCTCCAGCAGGCCGGTCAGGCCGTGGCTGAGCAGGAAGCGGCTGACGTAGTAGAGCGCGAAGGTGGCTTCGTGGCCGTCGGGCGTCTCCACCCGGCGCGGGAAGTGCCGCAGCGCCGTCAGAACGAGGCCGTCCAGGCTGTCGTACCGGGCGTTGATCTCCTCGATCACCCGCAGGTTCTCCGCGACCGAGGTCAGGTCGGCGCGGACGAACGCGGCCCGCCCGGCGGCCCCGAACCGGGCGGCCTCGTCGAGGAGCCGCCGGCCCTTGGCGGGGTCGCTGCCCACGACCATGACCCGGTCGCCCCTGCGCAGAAAGTGCAGAGCGATTCCTCGTCCCATGCCGTTCGTGCCACCCGACACGACATATGTCCGCATATTTCCTCCCATAAGTCATCGAACGCTGACTTGCCCGACCGTAACAATCCCGCCCGTACAATGTCAACGGTCGATGACTACGGAGGGAGAGGACCGTGCCGAAGAGGGACCGGGAGGCCACCCGGGCGCGTCTGCTGGAAGCCGCCCGGCTGCGCTTCGCCCGCGAGGGCTACGACGCCACCAGCGTCCGCGACATCGCCGGCGACGCGGGCGTCGACGCGACCCTGATCTTCCGCTACTTCGGCTCCAAGAAACGGCTCTTCGACGAGGTCACCGCCGACCTGCCCGCCGGGCTGCCCGACGGGCTGCCCGACGGCCCGGAGGAGGAGCTGGTCGCCCGCATGCTGCGCGCCGTCGTCTTCCACGACTGGACCCGGTACGGCGGCGAACACCCCCTGGTCGCCATGCTGCGCTCCTCCGCCCACGACGACGCCAGGCAGCGCATGCGCCAGGAGGTCTGCGACACCTACGTCGACGCGCTGCGCGATCTCGCCGAGGGCGACGGCCCGGAGCTGCGCGCCGAGTTGCTCAGCGCCTGGCTGGTCGGCATCGGCATCCTGCGTTCGGTGGTGGCGACGCCGGCGCTGGCCGGAGCGTCCGCCGACGACCTCGCCCCGCACGTCGAGGCCGTGGCCTCCGCGCTGCTCGGCCGCCCGATGCGCGGCACCCCGAGCTCAGAAGGGTGACTCGAGCGGCACCTGCCGCACTCCCGGCAGGTGGGCGTCGAGCTCGCCCAGCTCGAACCGCGTCATGCCGACGACGTGCCAGAACTGCCCGGCAGGGTCGCCGTGGAGCTTGTAGCGCCCGTCGGGGGCCACGGCGGCCCACCCCTCGGCCAGCCCCAGGAGGGTCGCCCGCCGCTCGCCGTCCGCCCACAGGATGACCACGCCGTCGTCGCCCGCGCTGGCCAGCAGGTCGGCGCTCGGGCTGAAGGCCACCGACCAGACCCGCCGGGTGTGGCCGGCGAGCGCGTGGAGCAGCCGGCCCGTCGCGGTCTCCCACACCCGCACCAGCAGGTCGTCGCCGCCCGTGGCCAGGCGGCCGCCGGAGGCGTCGAACGCGATGCTCCACAGCCGCCCCTCGTGCCCGTCGAGCGTGTGCGCGAGCCGCGGCTCCCCGGGCCGGCCCGCGGGCAGCTCCCACACCATGGCCCTGCCGTCGTTGCCGGCGCTGGCCAGATGGCGGCCGTCGGAGGAGAAGGCCACCGCGTAGACCCGGTCGGTGTGCCCCTCCAGGGTCGCCACCCGGGCGCCGGAGACGACGTGCCACAGGCGTACGAGGTTGTCGTCGCAGCCGGTGGCCACGTAGACGCCGTCGGGGCTGAACGCGATCGAGCGCACCCGCCCGCGGTGGCCGGTCAGGGCCGCGGCGAGCCTGCCGGTGGGGCGGTACCAGACCCGTACGCTGTCGTCGTCGTTGGCCGTGGCGAGCATGTCGCCGCCGGGGCTGAACGCCTCCGCCCACACGTGGTCGGTCTCGGCGTTCAGCTCGCGCTCGTACTCGCCGGTGGTGGCGTTCCAGAAGTGCACGCCGCCGTCGTTGCTGGCCGTCGCCAGCACCGGCCCGGCGGGGGAGAAGCAGGCGGAGACCAGCCGGTCGGCGGTGCCGTGGAAGTCGCGCAGATGCCGCCCCGTGCGCGGCTCCCACACCCGGACGACGCCGTCGTTGCCGCTGGTGGCCAGCATCGTCCCGTCTGCGCTGAAGCGGACCGAGGAGATGCGCCGCCCGTGGCCGCGCAGCACCCGCTGACACTGGCCCGACCGGGGATCCCACAGGCGCACGGTGCCGTCGTTGCTGCTCGTGGCCAGCTGCTGCCCGTCGGGGCTGAACGCGAACGGCCACACCGAGCTGCGGTGACCCGTCAGCTCGACCCGCTGACCGCCGCCCGGCCGCTGCAGGCGCACGACGCCACCGGAGTCGCCGCTGGCCAGCAGCTGCCCGTCGGGGCTGAACGCCACCTGGTAGACGGTCGCGGCATGCGTGGTGTGCACGCCGCGGGCCTCACCGGACGGCTCCCACAGGCGGACGACGCCCGCCGTGTCCCCGGTCGCCAGCAGCGAGCCGTCAGGCGCGAACGTCACGCAGTAGACGCTGCCCTGGTGACCGGTCAGCGTGTGCAGCAGGGCCCAAGTCGAGGTGTCCCACAACCGGACGGTGCCCGCCTCGTCGCCGGTGGCCAGCAGCCGGCCGTCGGGGCTGTGCACGGCGCGGTAGACGCTGCCGCGATGGTCGTCGAGCGTCTCCTTCACCTGCCCGGAGCTGAGATCCCAGACGCGGACCACGCCCGCGGAATCGCCCGTCACCAGCGCGGACCGGCCGAAGGAGGCCGTGTAGACCGGCGCCCGGTGCCCGGCCAGCTCGTGGACGAGCCGCCCCGTGGCGGTCTCCCACACGCGGACGACGCCGTCGGCGCCACCGGCTCCCAGCAGCTCGCCGGAGGGGTCGAAGCGGAGCGGCCAGACACCGTCGGGGTGGCCCCGCAGCGTGTGCAGGCGACGGCCGGTGAGGGAGTCCCACAACACGACCTTGCCGTCGGCCGCGCCGGTCGCCAGCAGCTCACCGGCGAACGTGACGGCGTACACGCGGCCCCGGTGCCCCTGCAGCGTGCGGACGGGCGCGCCGCCGACGCACAGCAGCACCCCGCCGTCCTCGTTGCCGATCGCGATCGTGGATCCGTCGGCGCTGTAGGCGATCGGCTCGGGCAGGCGGCTGGTCTGGAAATGGAAGCCGTACGGGACGCCGATGCCGGCCGGCGCGAACTCCACCTCCACCGGCTGCCCCGGCACCACGGCCGCGCCCGGCAGGTGCGGCAGCGTGCCGGTCACGTCGATCAGCGAGGCCCGGTGCCAGCGGGCGCCCTCCACCTCGGCGTCGCTCAGGTCCGCCTGCGTCAGCCGGGCCCCCGACAGGTCGGCGCCGCGCAGGTCGGCCCCGGTGAGCTGGGCGCCGTCGAGCCGCGCGCCCACCAGCCTGGCGTCGCGCAGGGTCGCGCGGGACAGGTTCGTGCCGGCGAGCGTGGCCTCCGACAGGTCGGCGCCCGTCAGGTCGACCTCGCGCAGGTCACGGGCCGACAGGTCCTCGCCCTTGAGGTTGGCGCCTCGCAGGTCGGCCCGGGCGGGGGTGCGCAGCCTGGCCGCGATCTTGACCGCGTTCGCCATGGACACGTCGTCGCCGGGCGGGGCGGCCACCCACTCCCGCAGCGCGCGCACGTCGGCCAGGTCGCACAGGAACTCCACGCTCAGCGCCGACAGCGGCCTGCGTGACAGCAGGACCGGGTCGTCCAGGGTCGCGGCGACGTGCCGGGCGATCAGCCACTCCATCACCGACGCGTGGATGAACCCGAACATCCCCTCCTCGGTCCGCACCAGCAGACTGCCCGACCCCATGCGGAACGCGGCGTGCGCGGCCGACAACTGCCCGTCGGCCAAACCGGTCAGCGTCTCGCCGATCTCGGTCAGCTCCTCCACGCCGAGCAACGACTCGCCGCTCTCCCACAGCCGCACGGCCAGCGCCGTCACCGCCTGCCACAGCTCGTCGGTGGTCAGCGCGGGAGGCGAGCCCGGGATCGTGGCCCGCCGCTCCTCGAAGGCCAGCCACGAGCCGAGGATCTCCTCGTACAGCAGGGCCGGGCTGAGGGTGTGGCGGGCCTCGGCCACCGTGCGCAGGCGGTCGGAGTCGAGGTCGGCGATGAAGCTCAGCATGCGCGGGTTCTGTGCCAGCGCCAGGAGGTCCTCGATCTCGCCCATGAGCGACATGCGAGCGGTCGCCTCGTCGCCGCCGTCGAACCGGTGGGCCAGGTAGGAGCGGATCTGCTCGGGCGTGAAGTTCTCGACGCCGAGCACCCGGCGTTGGGGCAGCACCCCCACCATCTCGCCGAGCGAGGTCAGCACCTGGCTGTGCGACTTGAAGTGCTGCGTACGGCTGGCCACCACGATCTTGGCGTTGTCCTCGGCCGCGGCGAGCAGCGTGGCGAGGTGGTCGGCCGCCCGGTCGTACGTCAGCCGGGTCACGAGCTCGTCGAACCCGTCGAACAGCAGCACGATGCGGCCCTGCCGCAGCAGGTAGCGGAACGCCTTGAGGTCGATGAACTCCTCGCCGTGGCTCGCCAGGTGGGCCGCGACGAGGGCGTCCACCGAATGCGCCTTGTCGAGGGCGCGCAGCTCGATGAGGATCGGCGTCAGGTGCGGCAGCTCCGCGGGGATGCGCCGGGCCAGCTCGCGCAGCGCGAACGTCTTGCCGTGGCCGAAGTCGCCCAGCAGCAGCAGGAAGCGGCCGTGGTCGGTGGCCAGCAGCCGCATCAGCTCGTCGGTCAGGCCGTTCCTGACCCCGCTGCCGGGCCGGTCGAGCTCACGATAGCGCTGCGGGACGTACAGCCGGGGCGGGTAGCGCCGGTCGGTCGTCAGCCGGGCCGTCTGCTCGGCGACGTAGCCGCTCAGGTCGAGCAGGCCCTGGAACTCCGTGAAGCTGCGCAGCCGCACTCCCTTGCGCATGAGGTCGTCGCGGATCCCCCTGGGCGCGGGAGGCCCCTGGTAGACCAGCTCGGCGGCCAGGCCGGCGGCATGGGCCCGCTGCGCGAACTCCGCAGCGGCCGGCTCGGTCAGCTCACCCGCGTGCGCGCCGATCATCAGCTGCCGGACGAACCCGTCCTCCGGGTGGGTCACCACGAGGTGGGAGGGGAACCTGCGGATCCTGGCCCGCTCGTGCCGGGCCTCGCAGACCTCGGTGATGCGGTCGAGCAGCAGCTCGACCGGGCTCGGCGCGCGCTCCTCCAGCTTTCGCGCCGGCGGCGGGGACTGCGGGGCCTCGCCGGTGAACGTCGTGCGCGCGGAATGCCGGCGGGACCGTACGAGCTGGGGACGGGCCGCGCCCGGCAGCCACGTGCGCGTCCCGTCGGCGCTGATCTCGACCACCTGGTGCCGCCCCGAGCGCGGCGCGGGCACCCGGCCGTCGCCCGCGGGCCCGGAACCGCCGTGGAAGAGCAGGTCGAGCCGGTGGGCCAGCAGCCGGTCGTAGGTCCCGGCGTCGCGCAGCTCGCCCGGCGGATGCCCCATCGCGCCCAGCCGCAACCAGCCGCCCTCCTCGTACGGCCGCAGCCGCTCGGCGAACCAGGCCGCCTGCGACTCACCGAGCAGCGCGTACGCGTCGCGCTCCAGGTGGCTCATCGCCATCGTCGAGTTGAGCCCCGCCACGACCACCCTCAGGTCGGGCACCTCGAACAGCGTCCACGGCTGCGCGGCGTCGAACAGCCGGTCGTCGAGCCCTTGGTAGACCTCGCCGAACAACGTCGCGAAGTGCCGCCACTTGGGCCAGTACGGCGGCTGCGGGCTCACGTCGTCGGCCTCGCACGTCATGAAGTAGGCGCTCGCGGCCGCCTTGGTGACGTCGCGCGGCCCCGGCAGCAGCACCAGCCGATGGGGCTCCAGCCCGATCAGCATCCTCAGGTCGGTCACGAACCGCGTCGCCTGCCCGAACTGCCCGAGGCTGCCCGACTCGGTCAGGTCACCGCTGACGATCATGAGGTCGGGACGCGGCATGCCCTGGTCGTACATGCCGGTCAGGTCGGCCCAGATGCGTGCCTGCATGTCCTCCGGCGTGAACGGCTCGCCGGGATCGGGCAGCGCGCGACCGAAGCGGGGCCCGCCGACGTGCAGCACGGTGACCGACGAACGCCCCCGCCCGTCGCCGGCGGACGGCGGGAAGGCCGGGGCGGTCACGGGCGCCCGCCTGGCCCGGCCCTGCTTGCCGGGCGGCGGCAGCGTCGGCGTGGCCTGCGGCGCGTTCGTCCCGTCGGGGAACGCCGGCGCGGCCTCCGGCTTGGCCCGGCCCGCCATCGCCTCCCTGACCCGCCCCAGCAGCAGTGCCCTGGCCTGGCCGGGATCGGTGACGCCGAGCAGGTCGACCCAGGTGATCGTGGACAGCAGCCCCTCGACGGGGACGTCCTCCAGCCTGATCGTGACGAGCTTGTTGGAGGGGTTGTCGGGGGAGGCGCGCAGGGCGGCCTGCCACTCCATCCGCCCGTAGCGGGAGCTCAGGTAGTTGCGCGACAGCACCGCCACGACCAGTCGCGCCTCGCTCACCCCGCGGTCCATGAAGTCGATGAAGTTGGTGCCCGGCACGAAGTCCCAGGACTGGATCATCGTCCGGTAGCCCGCGGCCTCCAGTTCCCAGGCGATCCACGTGGCCCACGCCGTGTCGGCGGGTGAGTAGCTGACGAAGATGTCGATAGGCCTGCCGTCACGTGCCATTCGCTCAGTATCTGGGATCGGCCTGTGGCAGTCCATGTGCGATCATCATCGGGTGTGGCGGCGTTTTGGCGTGCTCGATCTGATCAGGATCGGGCTGCTGGTTCTGGGCCTGGTCTTCGTGGCGACCGGGCTGCTCCCCTGGGACGACGCGGTTGACAGCCTGTCCCACATCGGCCCGCTGCTCGTCTTCCTGGTCGCGATCATCGTGCTCGCCGAGCTCACCAAGGAGGCCCAGGTCTTCGACGCGATCGCGGCGAGGATGGCGGTGCTCGGCCGCGGCAATTACGCCGCACTTTTCTTTCTTTGCGGCATTTTTGCGTCATTGGTCACGATATTTCTGAACTTGGATACGACGGCGGTGCTGCTGACCCCCGTCATGCTCGCCCTCGCGGCCAAGGCCGGCATCGCCGCCCTGCCCCTCGCCATGACCACGATCTGGCTGGCCAACACCGCGAGCCTGCTGCTGCCGGTCTCCAACCTGACGAACCTGCTCGGCATGCAGAAGATCGGCCTCGACGCGCAGGAGTTCGCCGCCCGCATGTGGGCGCCGCAGATCGCCGCGATCGCGGTGACGATGGCGTTCCTGTGGGTGTTCTTCTGGCGGCGGGGGGAGCGGCGCGACCTGCGCTACACCCCGCCGGTGCTGGAGCCGGTGGCCGACCGCGTGCTGTTCTGGGCGGCGTCGTTCGGCTGCGTGCTGTTCGTCGTGCTCCTGCTGCTGGAGTTCCACGTGGCGGTCGCCGCCACGCCGGCGGCGCTCGTCGTCGTCGGGGCGTTCCTGCTGCGCGCCCGCGAACGCCTCACCTGGAGACTCGTCCCGTGGCAGCTCGTCATCTTCGTCACCGGGCTGTTCCTGGTGGTCCCCACCCTCAGCGGCAACGGCCTGTCCGAGCTCATGACCTCGCTGATCGGCGACGAGGGCGACCCGTACCGCACCGCCGCCGTCGGGGCCGCGTTGTCCAACGTGATCAACAATCTGCCGGCGTTCCAGGCCGTCGCGACCGTGATCCCCGACCTCGATCAGGACCGCCTGCTGGCCCTGCTCGTCGGCACCAACGTGGCGCCGCTGGTCACCCCGTGGGCGTCGCTGGCCACGCTGCTGTGGTTCGAGTCGTGCCGCCGTCACGACGTCAAGGTGCCGATGCGCCGCTTCCTGCTCACCGGCGCCGGCCTGGCCGTCGTGGGGCTCGTGGCGACGGTGTGGGCGCTGGTCGAGCTCGGCTGAGCGCTCACGCCGCGGTGGCCGTCGCGTAGGCGTCCGCGACCGCGCCGAGAGCCCAGCGCATGCGCCGCACGTACGTCTCGGGGTGGTCGCCCGCCTCCTGGGCGACGTACAGCGCGCACCGGGACGGGGTGCCGCCGCACGCGTACAGCCGCTCGTCGACGGCCTGCCGGATCTGGAACGGCGACAGCTCGTCGGACGGCTGCAGAGTGGTGGTGAAGAGCACCTGCGCCAGCTCGGCCGTGGTCATCATGTCGGGCTCCCTTCGCGTGCGCCTTCCTCTGACAAGACGTCGAACGGCGACGGAACTCATCGACAGACGGCACCCGACTTCTTCACGGGAGCAGCCCGAGAAGACCGGGCAGGGCCCGGGGGTGGGCGGCCACGAAGCTGCGGCGTTCGGCCGGGGCGTCGAAGCACTCCTCGAAGGGGCCGCCGTCGAGCGAGCGGATCTCGATGCCGGCCTCCCGCGCCAGCAGCGCCCCGGCCGGCAGGTCGACCGCCTCGGCCCGGTAGCCGACGATGCCGTCGATGTCGCCGCGCGCCAGCATCGCCCACGACAGCAGCGGCGTCCACAGCTGCAGCACCCGCCGCGCGTTGAGCTCCAGCGCCTCTTTCATCGCCCGTGCGGTGGCGTCGTCGCGGCCGACGCCGTAGCCCTGGATCCAGGCCAGCAGCGGACCGTGCGGGCTCGGCGCGTACGACGGCGTCAGGCGCGAGCCGGACGAGGCCACGGCCCCCTGCCCGCGGATCGCCGACCACGTCTGGGCGGACACCGGGTCGTGCACCACGCCCAGCAGCGGCCGTCCGCCGCGGCACAGCGCCACGCCCACCACGTACGCCGGCAGCCCGATGGCCACGTTGTTGGTGCCGTCGAGCGGGTCCACCAGCCACGTCCACTCGGCGCCGGCGGCCCCGACCAGCCCCGACTCCTCGGCGATCACCGAATGCGACGGGTACGCCGTCAGGATGCGCTCCAGCAGCAGTTTCTCCGAGGCCAGGTCGAGGTCGGTCACGACGTCGCCCGCGACGCCCTTGGCTCGCACGCCCACCACGCCCCGCGTGCCCTCCAGCAGCAGCGCGCCCGCCGCCTCGGCCGCCTCGACGGCGACCTCGCGGGCGTGATCCAGGTCCATCGGGGTGCCTCTCAGGTCAGGTGCGCGGTGATCAGGCGTACGGCCAGAGCCGTCTCCTCGGCGTCCAGCGGCTGCCTGGACACGTGGTGGGGGCCGCCGCCCAGCGGCCCCAGCGACAGGTCGCGGCTGCCCGGCCGGCCGCGTCCGAGCGCGATCGTGGCCGCCTCGCCGCCCTCCGGCACCACGCTGCTGTGGAACCGGTCGGCGGGCAACGTGTAGGTGTCGCCCGGCCCGAACACCTCGACCAGGTCGGTGGCGTGCCGGACGGTGCGGGCGGTCGGCGAGATGCGGTCGCCGTCGGCGCCGCTGACCACCTCGAACACCCGGTGCGTGGCGTCGGCGCCCGCGTCGGCGACGGCCACGTGCACGTTGCGCATCTGGCCGTACAACACGTGGCTGACCAGGTCCCAGCTGTGGCAGTGGATCTGCGAGGTGGTGCTCTCGGCGTGCGCGAGCGAATCGGACCACAGATGGAGGCATACCCCCTCGCCGCCGTCGCGCTCCAGCGGCAGGCAGACGAACCCGAGCGGGTGGCGGACCGCGGTCAGGCCGGGCCTTGCCAGGGCCTCCAGCGCCCACGACCGGGCCTCGCCCCCGCGTAAGCGCTCATGGACGGCGCGGTAACTCATGCCCCGTCCTGCTGGGGGATCGCCGGACGCGGCTCACGGTAAGGGTCGACGGCCCGCAGCGCCTTGCGGGCGATGTCGACGACGTCGTGGCCGTTGTAGGACTTGGGCAGGGGCATCCCGATGCGTTCGAACAGCTCCTGCACCTCCTCGATGGTGGGCTCGTCGCTCAGCGGCACCTTCTTGTACATCTCCAGCGGCACCCGCCGCGCCTGCTCGAAGCTGAGCCGCAGCTCGGTGTAGCAGTTCTCGTAGTAGAACGTGTCGGCCAGCGCCGTCATCGCCATGTTGGGGTCTTCGACCGTCATGATCAGGCGGGTGCTCGACATGTCCCAGCGGAACGTCGTCATCGTCGAGGACAGCCCGACCGCGATGTCGAGCAGGCCGTAGCGCTGGCGATGCCAGAAGGCGGCCAGGATCGTCGCGTACGACTCCTTCCTCGCGCGGTCGGTGGTCCACCTCTCGCCGGTGCCGTCGGGGACGTCGGACAACGAGCGGCGGTAGTGGGCGTAGGTCTCGCAGACCTCCTCGTCGGACGGGTCGATGACCTCGATCCTGACCGTGAGGTGGCGTTTGTCGCGGCGGGCGGCCGCCACGCACAGGGGCAGCGTCACCGCGCGCAGGTAGGTGCCGGTGCCGCCCTTGAAGCTCCATCGCGTGGTGTCCCTGCGGGCCTCGGCGTGGCACTGGGCGATCTCGTGCTTGCTGCCGAGCACCCTGACGAGCTGCAGGGAGTCGAGCGCCTTGCGGGTGCTGTGGGCGAGCGTCTCGATCTCCTCCAGGCGCTCCAGACGTACGGGAAGCTCCGCCAGGGCGCCGGAGGTGATGGTCTTCTCGACGGGGGCCTGACGGGCGCGGTCGCGCAGCAGCGCGGTGGCGACCAGGGCGAGGATCACGAGGGTCGAGGCGGTCACCAGCTGGCGCTGGATGACGTCCCCCTCCGCGCCGAAGATCTCGTCGGGCATGATGCCCAGCACGCCGACCACGATCGCCAGTGTGAGCGCGATGGCGACGTCGGCGTTCCGCGCCGCCCACGGGGCCGCCCGCTTCAACGCCGCCTTGAACCGTGTCATCGCCCGCCCAGCCGCCAGAGGATCAGTCAAGCCCCCGAGGTCATGGTAACTATGACGCCACGAGACGGCCAGTACACGGAATGCGATGGTCTCCGGGGTCCGCGTAGAGCAGGAGCAATCTGAGCAGCACGTGGTTACGTCGTATGACGCTCCGCCAAATCGCCTGGGCGGTCGTCGGAATGGCCATTCTCGTCATCGTCCTGGCCAAGAGGAATATGGGGAAATCTACCAACAGCGGCCCGATTTCGTGCTGGGCTCGTGGCCGGCCCTCGTGGCATTCTGTTTCGCCAAGGCGTTCACCCCCGCCGCGGCCAACTCCGACTTGGACATGATTCGCGGTGACCAGGCGCCTGAGGTCGCCGAGGAAAGGGAAAAGGAATTCGCCCGGCGGCTCCATGCGAAGAATGCGCGAAGCGGTCCAGCGGCCAAGTGCCTCGTCCATCCACCGGACGGACGGCTCGCGGATGGAGCCCGGGGCCGCCGCCTCTGGAGGCGGCGGCCCCGGGGTGGGGGTCAGAACCAGCCGCGGTGGCGGGCCATCTGCTCGAGGCCGCGCTGCAGAGCGGACTCCGCCGCGTTCGGCGGGTCGTCGTAGCGGACGGTGAAGCGGTTGTACGCGTCGTGGCTGGAGGTCAGGAAGCCGCCGCGCTTGTCGGCCTCCAGGATGACCTCCATCTGCCGGGGCCCGGCGATGAACGTCAGCTCCAGCTCGTTGAAGTACCGCCGCCACTGGCCGCCCGCGTAGTACTCGATCTCCTGGAAGAACGGCATCGTCGAGCCGTACAGGGTGCCGCGTTCCAGGTCGGCCTTCTTGAACCCGAAGCCGAGCCGGTCGAGTGCGGCGATCACGTGCTCCTGGGCCGGCAGCGGGCTGACGAACAGCGGGTCGAGGTCGCCCTTGTCGAGCGCGCCCGCCAGCGCCAGCTCCGTACGGACGCCCAGCTTCATGCCGTGCAGCGGGTGACCGCCGATCGCGCTGATCGGCGTCTCCCACGGGACCTGGACCTCGAACGGGTGCTGGTGGGAGGCGCCCGCCGCCAGCTGGAACGACCCGGCGACCTGCTGGCGCAGGAAGCTGTAGGTCGACTTGAACTCGTTGTCGCCCGACTCCACCTCGACCACGGCGGTGAGGTCGATGTGGATGCCCTCGACCTTGTACTCGGAGTTGCCGCCGCGGAAATGGACGACGCCGCGCAGCAGCTCACCGGGGCGCACCCCGGTGTTGGTCAACACCGTGTCAACCTCGACGCCCGCGCCGAACGCGGCCATCAACTTGCGGAACACCATGGGGTTTCTCCTATGCGGAAGGTGTGTGCCCGTTCACGGGGACGGTTCCCGTGCCCGAGATGCGGGGGAGCAGCTGAGCCAGCAGGAGGGTGGACAGCGCGGAGTCGGACTGGCCCTGCTGGGTGCGTACGACCAGCGGCTGGGGGGCGTTCTCCGCCAGCTTGGCGCCCACGTCGAGGCGCCTGCGGGCCAGCTCGTACTGCAGCACGGCCCGGTTGTCCCGGTACGACTCGGCCAGCCGGCGCAGCGCCTTGGCCTCGTTCTCGGCGGCGGTCAGGTCGGCCCGGCCGCGCGCCTCGATCTCCCACGTCACCCGCTGCGCCTCGGTCTCCTGCTCCTCCAGCATGCGCGCGACGTCCTTGCGCGCCTTGTTGTGGGCGGCCTTGACCTCGACCACGCGGGCGTCGCGGGTCTTCTTGGAGCGCTCGATCTCCATCAGGAGGGTGTCGATGCGCCGCTTGCGCGTCAGCTCCCACTCGCGCTCGTACGCCGACAGCTCCTTGGCCACCTTCTCGCGGGTGGCCAGGTGCTGCTGGTACTGGTCGGGGAGCTGGACGTCGGGGATGTTGGCGCCGGTTACGCGCACGCCGTAGCGGCCGAGCTGCCGATTGAGCGCGTCCTGCATGTCACCGACGTCGGAGCCGCGCAGGTCGTACGCGCGCTCGGTGTTGACCCTGCGGCTGCGCTGTCTGATGGCGTCCTGTACGGCGCTGGCCAGCACCAGGTCGAAGTTGCCCGCGCCGATCGTGCGGACGAACGCGACGGGGTCGTCGATGCGGAACTTCAGGAAGAACTCGATCGACTTCAGCGGCACGTTCTCCGCGGTGGGGCAGGCCACGATCGGCGCCGAGTACGGGATCTCGGTGGAGGTGTCGACGACCGCGTCCACCCGGTCCCACGGCAGCCACAGGTAGTGGCGGCCCGGCGGGAGGGTGCCGGTGATGGCGCCCCAGCGGCTGCGTACGCCGGTGGTGCCCTCCTCGATCTCGATGATCGCCCGGCGCCACATCGTGATCAGCGCCACGACCAGGAAGAACAGCGCGGCCAGCGCCGCGATGAGGGTGAGGTCGGTCAGGACGGCCATGCCGGCGAAGTAGACCGCCAGGAACACCAGCGCCATCCAGGCGAACCCGCGCCGGTCCTTCGGGATGACGACGGGCACGAGCTGGCCCTGCTCGCCGCCGCGCAGCAGCTGGCGGATCTCGCCCCAGGAGGCGACCGACTCCTTGATCTTGGAAAACTCGCGGCTCATCAGATGTCACTCCCGGGCTGTCCGTGGTGCGCGCCGCCCGGCAGCAGGCGCTCGACGGTGCGTTCGAGCTCCTGGTCGGGGGCGGGGGTGTCCGGCGGCTCCGTCACGTCGGCGGCGACCTTGCGCTGCAGGGCGGCGATCTCGGCGTCCCGGCCGCGTACGCGCTGGGCGATCTCGTCCAGCCGGCCGCGGATGGCCGCCATGTCGTCGGCGGAGAACAGGGCGGCGCCCTTGCCGCCGACGAGCTGCTGGGCCAGGGCCAGGAAGTCGATGTCGGTCTGGTCGCCGATCTGCACCACCTGCGGCAGCCTGGTGGCGACCGACTCCAGCTTGGCGAGCAGGTCCTGCTGGAAGCGGTAGTCGAGGATCTCGGGCGCCTCGGCGGCCGACAACGCCCTGATGTCGAGCGCCTGCGCCTCCAGCAGGGCGGCGTTGGCGTTCGCGGTGGACTCGGCCTCGACCAGGCGCTGGCGGGCCTGCGCGGTGGCCTGGTGGGTGGCGCGTTCGAGGGCGGTGTCCATGCGGGCCTGGTAGCCGGCGATCTCGGCCTGGATGGCGCTCAGCGTCTCCTGCAGCCCGGCCAGCTCCTTGACCAGGTCGCCCTCGTTCTGCTCCTTGCGCAGCTGCAGCTCGTACTCGTAGGTGTAGGCCTCCTTGGCCACCCGGACCATCTCGGGGGCGGCCAGGTCCATGCGGTACTCCTGGCTGGACGGCTCGGCGTGGGTGATGTTGACGTCGGTGAGCCGTACGGCGGGCAGGAACTGCTGGTTGAGGTTCTCCAGCATGCCGAGCGTGCTCTCGCCCACCAGGTCGTAGATCTCCTCGGCGCGCTGGGCGTAGATGAGGGAGCGGGTGACCTCGCTGATGGCGTTCTGCAGCTTGGACTGGAAGCCGCTGACCGAGCCGAGCACGAAGATGAACTCCGCCGGGTTCTCGATCCTGAACTGCAGGAACAGGTCGACGCTCGCCTTGACGCCCTGCTGGGTCGGGGCCTCGCGGATCGGCGCGTTGAACGGGTACTCGCGCGTGGTGTTGACGATGTAGCTGACCCGCTTCCACGGGTTGAACAGCGTCACCCGGCCGGGGTCGGCGATGTGCACCAGCTTGCCGAACTGCGTGATCAGCGCCTTGCAGCCCTCGGGCACCATCACCACGCTGCGCCGCCACCACAGGAACGCCGCCGCCAGCACCAGCACCACCCAGTAGTGCGGGCCGAACAGCAGCTCCGAGCCCGGCACGATGTTGCCGAGCGCGCCGATGAGGCCGAGCGCCACGAGGATGCCCAGGGGCACTATCACCTTCGCGGTCCCGCTCTTCGGGATCACCACGGGCGAGATGACGTGCATGCCGTTCTCGGCGAAGCTGCGGTTGACGATCTCGCCGGCGTCGCTCAGTGACGCCGTCCTCGCCTCGATGAGCGTGCCGACCGAGGCGCCGCCGTCACGGGCCGCGCCGAAGTCGTTCGGATTGAGCTTGAAGCCGGCCACCTGGCCCGCCTGATCGACCGCCTGCCCGACGGCCTGACCCACCGCCTGCCGGAGATCACCTCCTTGCGCGACCGCCTGCGCTACGCCCTGACCTGCTCGGATCAGCGCCTCTCTGGGTCGTGACATTGAACCTTCCTCATTCCGCTACGGCGAATCCGACCGTATCGGGTGAGACTTACTATTCGCTTGCAAAGCCTGGTCACATCTCTGTTGCGACCTGTAGTAGGTGTGCTATGGATGTAGCGCGCCTACTACACGGAAGCGGTCGGAGAGTTGACGAGCGGCCTCGACGAGCGGGAGTCGGGCTCGTTCGTCCAGCGGCGCAGCGAACGGGCTCCGCGGCGGAGCTGAGAAGATACGCGGTGATGAGCGAGACCGTCCACAACCGCATCGCGCTGCTGCGCGCGGAGCGCAACGTCTCCCGCAGGCAGCTGGCCGAGGCCCTCGGGGTGCACTACCAGACCATCGGCTACCTCGAACGCGGCGAATACAGCCCCAGCCTCTACCTGGCGCTGCGGATCGCCGAGTATTTCGAGGTTCCCGTCGAGGTCGTCTTCTCCACGACGCCGTTCCCCCGCATCGGCGAGCGGTCCGCCTGACGTTTGTGTCGGTGGCGCCGCCTACAGTGGCAGCATGCGACCGGTCACAGATCTGCAGCGGAAGGTGGCGCCGTTCCAGGTCGTCACCGAGATGACTCCCTCAGGCGACCAGCCGACGGCCATCGCCGAGCTGGAGCGCCGCGTGAAGGCCGGGGAGAAGGACAGCGTCCTGCTCGGCGCCACCGGCACCGGCAAGACCGCCACGATCGCCTGGCTCATCGAGCGGTTGCAGCGGCCCACGCTGGTCATGCAGCCCAACAAGACGCTCGCCGCGCAGTTCGCCAACGAGCTGCGCGAGATGCTGCCCAACAACGCGGTCGAATATTTCGTCTCTTATTACGACTACTACCAGCCCGAGGCGTACGTCCCGCAGAGCGACACCTACATCGAGAAGGACTCCTCGATCAACGACGAGGTCGAGCGGCTGCGCCACTCGGCGACCAACTCGCTGCTCACCCGCCGCGACACGATCGTGGTCGCCTCGGTGTCGTGCATCTACGGCCTCGGCACGCCGCAGGAATACGTCGACCGCATGGTCCGGCTCCGCGTCGGGATGGAGATCGACCTCGACCAGCTGCTGCGCCGCCTGGTCGACATGCAGTACACGCGGAACGAGCTCGCCTTCACCCGGGGCACGTTCCGGGTGAAGGGCGACACCATCGAGATCATTCCGAAGTACGAAGAGCTGGCCGTCCGCATCGAGATGTTCGGCGACGAGATCGAGAAGCTCTCCACGATGCACCCGCTGACCGGCGAGGTCATCACCGAGGACGACGAGCTCTACATCTTCCCGGCCTCCCACTACGTCGCCGGCGAGCAGCGCATGGCCGCCGCCGTCGCGGGCATCGAGGCCGAGCTGGCCGAGCGGCTGTCGGAGCTGGAGCGGCAGGGCAAGCTGCTGGAGGCGCAGCGGCTGCGGATGCGCACGACGTACGACATCGAGATGATGCGGCAGATCGGCACCTGCTCCGGCATCGAGAACTACTCGCGCCACATGGACGGCCGCGAGCCCGGCAGCGCGCCCAACACGCTGCTCGACTACTTCCCGGAAGACTTCCTGCTGGTGCTCGACGAGTCCCACCAGACCGTCCCGCAGATCGGCGCCATGTACGAAGGCGACGCCTCCCGCAAGCGCACGCTGGTCGAGCACGGCTTCCGGCTGCCGTCGGCGCTGGACAACCGGCCGCTGAAGTGGGAGGAGTTCCTCGAGCGCATCGGGCAGACGGTCTACCTGTCGGCCACGCCGGGGCCGTACGAGCTGGGGCGGGTCAAGGGCGAGGTGGTCGAGCAGGTCATCCGCCCGACCGGCCTGGTCGACCCCGAGGTCGTCGTCAAGCCCACCAAGGGGCAGATCGACGACCTGGTCCACGAGATCCGCGAGCGGGCCGAGCGCGACGAGCGCGTCCTGGTCACCACGCTGACCAAGAAGATGGCCGAAGACCTCACCGACTACCTCCTGGAGCTCGGCATCCGGGTCCGCTACCTGCACAGCGAGGTCGACACGCTGCGCCGCATCGAGCTGCTGCGCGAGCTGCGCACCGGCGAGTTCGACGTGCTCGTCGGCATCAACCTGCTGCGTGAGGGCCTCGACCTGCCCGAGGTGTCGCTGGTGGCCATCCTCGACGCCGACAAGGAGGGCTTCCTGCGTTCGGAGACCTCGCTCATCCAGACGATCGGCCGCGCGGCCCGTAACGTCTCGGGCCAGGTCCACATGTACGCCGACAAGATCACGCCGTCGATGGAGCGGGCGATCGACGAGACCAACCGGCGCCGGGCCAAGCAGGTCGCCTACAACCAGGCCAACGGCATCGACCCACAGCCGCTGCGCAAGAAGATCGCCGACATCCTCGACTCCCTGCAGCGCGAGGACGCCGACACCGACCGGCTGCTCGGCGGCGGGCGGCAGCAGTCGCGAGGCAAGGCGCCGGTGCCCGGCTTCGGGGCCAGGCAGGTCGGCCAGCACGCCAAGGCCATCGCCGGTGAGATGCCGCGGGCGCAGATGGAGTCGCTCGTCGACTCGCTGACCGAGCAGATGCACCAGGCGGCCGCCGACCTGCAGTTCGAGGTGGCGGCGCGGCTGCGCGACGAGATCAAGGAGCTGAAGCGTGAGCTGCGCGACATGAAGGAGGCCGGGGTCGAATAGCGGTCAAATAACGGCACATGACTGCTGACCTGGGACAACCTTTACCGCCGGGCGGGCAGCCAGCCTTTATGAACAGGACGATCATCGGGTCTCTGGTCGGTGCGGCGGTGCTGGCCGGAGGCTGCGCCACCGTACAGGGAGAGGCCGACCGGGCCGCGGAAAGAGCGGCCGACCAGGCCGGCGGGAGTGCCGCCGTCCGGTACACACCGGCGGTGGGCACGCCCACGGCCTTCCCGCCCGGCACGCCCGGCCCCGCCGACTCGCCGCCGCCGAGCCCCGGCCGCGCCGGCGCGGCCGACGTCAGGCAGGCCGGGGAGGCCGCCCGCGGCGCCGTCCCCGGCTCCACCATCATGGCCATGGAGACCGAGGAGAACGGCAGGCGCTGGGAGGTCCAGCTCGTCGGCCGGGACGGCACCGAGCACCAGGTCGACGTGGAGTCCGGCCGGGTCGTCAGCGGCCCCGTCGCCGAGGACAGCGACCCCGAGGACAAGGCCGAGCACCTCAGGCTCGTGCAAGCGGCCAAACTCGACTACGCGCAGGCGGCCGACAAGGTCTTGGCCACCGTGCCGGAGGGGCGCATCACGGAGCTGAGCCTCGACTTCGAGCAGAACAAGGCCGTCTGGGAGTCCGACGTCGTCACCCCGAACGGCGCCGAGCACGACGTCACGGTCGACGCCGCGAGCGGCCAGGTGACCCGCACGAACCGCACCACCACCTGACCACCCACCCACCGTCCCCTCATGGCGGGCGACGGCAATCAGCAGCCCACCACCGCGACCCGGTACATCACCGCCACTCCAGGCGGTGGTTACC
>NZ_POUD01000158.1 GCF_003236395.1 Nonomuraea aridisoli
AGTACCCCGAAGGGCCTTTCCGCTCGACTTGCATGTGTTAAGCACGCCGCCAGCGTTCGTCCTGAGCCAGGATCAAACTCTCCAAACAATGCTGTTGGAAACTTCGTCCAAGCAAAACCGTCAATCAATCTTGACGAGGTGTTGCATGAAAATCATGCACTGGCTTTTAACACACTGTTGAGTTCTCAAGAAACGGACGCGTACTTCTTGCCTGAACCTTCGAGAAGATCCCTGCCCGGAGGCGCTATCTCGTACTCCGCAACCTTATCAGACCCTCCGATTTTCCGTCAAACCCGGAGGCTTGCCGTGATTCGGTCAATCTGCCAAGATTGATCACCCCGATCCGGGGCAACCCTCGTAACTTACCGTGCCACCCGGCCCGTGTCGAATCAACCGAATATTCGGCGAGTTCGACGAAGGCCCGGAGACGGCCCGTGCGAAAGCACGCCGAAGCGACTCCGCCGGATTGGCTCGTCATGTCAAAGGGCTTTGCCCTGGGGCCCGTCCGCCTGTTCGGCGTCCGGCTCACTCCCGGGGCGAAGTGAAAGATTAGGTCGCGATCCGCGACACGTCAAATCGCCCCGCGCGTAGATGTGAGGACGGTGTCACCCGCACGCCACGAGCCTGTGGCCGCCTTGCCGAAGTCTGCCCATTCGTGGGCTCGCCGGCGCCGAGCGCGGGAGTGCGAAACGTGAGTGCCAAGCATGGGAGGTGAGCCGGCGTGGCGACGGCGGCGCTCGGGGTGAGGGCCCACTGCGGCTGGGCCGTTCTGGTGGCGGTCGGAGGCGGAGTCAACACGCCTGAGCTGCAGCTTCATGATGGGGGACGTCGCTCGACGACCCCCTCGCTAGCCGAACAGCTGTACCGCGCCGCCACCGGCCTCGGCCTCGACGAGCCCGGGGAGCTGATCTGTCCGTGGCGGTCGGCGAGCCGGCGCAGGCCGGACGCGACCTAGCCGACGTCGCGCTCGACCTGGGCGTGGGCGTGGCCGGCTTCGGCAGGATGACACCACATCGTGATCTCGCCGAGGTGCCGGTAGCAGCGCTATCTGCAGCGAGCTCTACTACGAGGCGCTGCTGGAGACGCGTGGAGCGAGGGGCTGCGAGGTGGCGCGGAGCAAGGGAGCGGCAGTGAGCCGGTACGGAGCGAGAGGCCGGCGGTGAGGCGGTGCGACTTCAAGGAGTTGGGCGACACCGCCGCCCGGGTGCTGGGCGAGCCGGTGTCACCGCATAGAGGGTGACACCGGCGCCCGGGTGCTGGGCGCCGGTGTCACCGCGTAGGTCGACGGTCTACCTGCGCGGGGACTGCCCGCCGTGGACGCGTGACCCAAAGACGCCGCCCTGCCTCCGCTAGTGGGAGGCGCCGAAGCCCGAATGCGTCCGGGCGAGCGCGCGCACCTGATCAGGCGACTCGAACACCTCGGCCGCCATGCCCGCCTCCCTGGCCGCCAGCACGTTCGCCTCGCGGTCGTCCAAGAACAGCACGTCCCCGGGGCTCACGCCCAGGCGTTCCGCGCAGATCTCGTACGCGCGCCGCTCCGGCTTGGCGACCCCGATCCGGCACGAGTACGTCAGGGACGCGAAGCGCCCCAGCCAGTCCCCGTGCCGCTTCTCCCAGATGGGCACCAGGTCCTCGATGATGTTCGACAGCAGGCCGAGCCGGTGTCCCGCGTCGGCCAGCTCGTGCACGACCTCCACCATGGCGGGGTCCACGTGGCACCAGCTGTCCAGGTCGGCGGCGATCAGCGCCGGTACGTCGGCGAAGCGCGTGCCGAGCCGGGCGGCCACCGCGGCCCAGTACGCGGGCCCGTCCTGGCCCGCGTCGTACGGCGGGCGGCAGGCCCAGTACGCCTCCCAGAACTGCTCCTCCCGCACGCCCGCCAGCTCCACGATCCGCTGCCGCGCCTCGGGCGTCTGGACCCGCGCGATAACTCCATAAAGGTCGAACACGATCACATTCGCCATGTTGAAGACCCTATGTTGCGTATCCTGCCCCGGTGACCTCTGCCGCCACTCTCGCTCCCCCGGCCCGTCCCGTCGCCCGTCCGCGTGCCTTCGCCCGCTGGTGGATGGGGTTGCTCGCCGGGGCCGCGGCGTTCTCCGGCAACGGCGCCGCGACGCTCAACGGTGACGAACTGGCCACCATCAGCGCCGCGACCAGGTCGCTGTCGGGGATGTTCGAGCTGGCGCGGCACATCGACGGGCATTTCCTGCCGTACTACCTGTTCATGCACCTGTGGATGAAGGTCGGCACGGCCGAGCTGTGGCTGCGGCTGCCGTCGGCGGTGGCCATCGGGGTGGCGGCCTGGCTGCTGGTGGACCTCGGGCGGCGCCTGCACAGCACACGGGCCGGTGTGATCGCCGCCGCGATCTTCGCGATCCTCCCCTCGGTGTCCTACTACGGGGCTTTCGCCAGGTCGTACGCGTTCGCCGCCGCGGCGGTGGTGTTCGCGTTCTGGGCGCTGCACCGCGCTCTCGAGCGGCCCTCCGCCCGGCGGTGGGCGGCGTACGGGGTGGCGGTGGCGCTGGTGTGCTCCACGCACCTGTTCGCGGTGCTCGTCCTGCCCGCCCATTTGCTGCTCGTGCGGCGGGACGTGGTGGGGCGGATGGCCGCCGCGCTGGCCTTGGGGTGCGTGCCGGCGGCCGTCCTGGGATTGATCGGGTACGGCGAGCGGCACGCGATCAGCTGGATCCCGCAGCGGGGGCCCGAGGTGTGGCTGAAGTTCCCGAAGATGGCGGCGGGGAGCACCGGCCTCGGGGTGTTGCTGTTCGCGATGGCGCTGGCCGGGGCGGCGCTGCTGTGGGCGGCGCGGCGCGAGCGGTCCGGCGAGAAGATCTGGGCGTTCGTGCTGACGGGGTGGCTGGTGCTGCCGCCGGTGCTGCTGCTCGCGGTCTCGCACCTGGTGACGCCCGCGTACGTGGACCGGTATCTGTTCGTGACCGCCCCGGCGCTGGCGCTGCTGGCCGGGCTGGCGGTGGCGTGCCTGCCGAGGCTCTCCGTGGTGGCGGGGATCGTGGTCGTGGCGCTGGGCTGCGCGCTGGCGTTCCCCGATCACGTCGAGATACGCGAGGAGAACGGCCGGTTCGAGAACATCCCGTGGGCGCTGCGCGTGATCAAGGCCGAGCCGGACGACGCGATCGTGTACGGCCAGAGCCAGGTGCGCAGAGGCTTCGACTACTACGCCGACTCGCTGATGCCCGTGGACGTGCTGCGCATCGGGGACGCGCCGGAGCCCGACGGGTTCTCCTATCCCGAGCGCTCCGATGTCGCGGCGGCGCTGGAGGGCCGGGAACGGGTCTGGGTCGTGTGGCGCGGCACCAAGCAGTCGGGCCTGGAGGGGGACGGCCTGCCGCGGGTCGGCGAGGTGGAGCAGGCCGGGTACGAGCTGAGCCTCGCCAAGCACTCCGGCGACCTGCCGGGACTCACGGTCGCGCTGTTCACCCGCCGCTGAAGCGGGCCTCCCCCCGCACATGGAACGGGCCCTCCCGCCAGGGGAAGGCCCGTCGTGATCGAAAGGTTAGCCGACCTCGACGCCGCCGATCGACTTCTTGCCCCGGCGCAGCACCAGGAAGCGCCCGGCCAGCAGGTCGTCGGC
This sequence comes from Nonomuraea aridisoli, assembly GCF_003236395.1. GTDB lineage: Bacteria > Actinomycetota > Actinomycetes > Streptosporangiales > Streptosporangiaceae > Nonomuraea > Nonomuraea aridisoli. The sequence continues at coordinate 3,596 of NZ_POUD01000158.1, forward strand.
GGTCGGCACGTACGACTCGTCGGTGATCTTGACGTTGTTGAGGTACGCGCCGCCCTCCTTCACCGCGCGCCGGGCGGCCGACTTGGACTCGACCAGCCCGCTGTCGGCCATCAGGTCGACCAGCGGCGCGCCGAGCGCGGGCACCGTGGCCTTGGGCACCTCGGCCAGCGCCGCCGCCAGGGTCGCGGCCGGCAGCTCCTCCAGCGCGCCCTGCCCGAACAGCGCCTTGGACGCCGCCACGACCGCGGCCAGCTCGGCCGGACCGTGCAGCAGCTCGGTCAGGTCCTCGGCCAGCGTGCGCTGCGCCTCGCGGGCGAACGGACGCTCCGCCACGGCCTTCTCCAGTTCCTCGATCTCCTCGCGGCTCCGGAACGTGAACACCTTGAGGTAGTGGATCACGTCGCGGTCGTCGGCGTTGAGGAAGTACTGGTAGAAGGCGTACGGGGAGGTCATCTCCGGGTCGAGCCACAGGGCGCCGCCCGCGGTCTTGCCGAACTTGGTGCCGTCGGCCTTGGTGATCAGCGGCAGGGTCAGCGCGTGCACGTGGGCGCCCTCGATGCGGCGCACGAGGTCGGCGCCCGCGGTGATGTTGCCCCACTGGTCGCTGCCGCCGACCTGCAACGTGCAGTTGTAGCGGCGGTAGAGCTCCAGGTAGTCGTTGGCCTGGAGGATCTGGTAGCTGAACTCGGTGTAGCTCAGGCCCTCGCCCGCCAGGCGCGCCGAGACCGACTCCCTGGCCAGCATGCGGTTGACCGGGAAGTGCTTGCCGATGTCGCGCAGGAAGTCGATGGCGCTCAGCCGGCCCGTCCAGTCGAGGTTGCTCACCAGGAGGGCGGCGTTCGGCTGGGCCTCGAAGTCGAGGAACCGGCTGACCTGGCCGCGCAGCCGCTCGACCCACTCCTCGACCACTTCGGTGGCGTTGAGCGAACGCTCGGTGTTGCGGCCGCTCGGGTCACCGATCAGGCCGGTGGCGCCGCCGACCAGCCCGATCGGACGGTGGCCGGCGAGCTGGAGGCGGCGCAGCGTGAGCAGCGGCACGAAATGGCCGACGTGCAGGGACGCCGCGGTCGGGTCGAAGCCGGAATACACCGTGATGGGACCCTTGGCCATGGCCGAGCGCAGGGCGTCGAGGTCGGTGGACTGTGCGATCAGACCTCGCCACGCGAGGTCGTCGATGATGTCGGTCACGGTGTTTGGCTTCCTGGGTTGGATGACGATGCCTTTAGCCTGCCCGATCCGTGGGGATGCCCGCCACTTGGATACGCTGTGCAGCCATGTGGAGGGTCCGTCGCGAGCTGGCCGCTTTCAAGATCTTAGGGGCTCTGGTGTGCGCGGGGCTCGGCGTTTTCTGGTGGTTCGACGACGACGTGCGCGGCGTGATCCTGGCCGTCCCGGCGACCGTGCTGCTGGGCGCGATGGGGCTGCGCGACCTGCTGGTGCCCGTACGGCTGAGCGCCGACGAGAGCGGCATCACGGTCGTGCACGGGTTCGCCGGCAAGCGGCACGTGCCATGGGACGCGATCTGGGACGTCAAGGTCGACGTGCGCAGGCGGTGGGGGCTGCGCAGCGAGATGTTGGAGATCGACACCGGCGACGCCCTGCACATCTTCAGCCCTCACGAGCTGGGCACCTCTCCGACGGAGGTGGCGGCCGCGCTGCGGCGGCGCGGCACGTGAGCGCGGTACGGCGAGACGGTCGGTTCGCCGTCGATCCAGAACCGCCACGGGGTCTCCTTGGCGGTCGAGATGCCGGTGCGCGGCCCTGACCTGATCAGGTCCGCGTCGGCGGGAAGGCCCTCCAGCACGGCGGCGGCCTGATGCGGCTGCCCGGCGGCCGGGCCCTCGCGTACGGCGTCGAGGCCGTTGTGCTCGCGGGCGAGACCCAGGGCCAGGGTCAGGCGGGCGGGGCCGCGGGCCAGGTCACGGTCGGGCACGCGGCGCGCGGACGAGCGGCGGGCGCGGGCCTCCTCCAGCCCGGCCACCACCTCGCCGGCCCGCAGCAGCACGGCGGAGCCGAAACCGTCGGGCAGGCACACGAGGTTGGCGCAGAAGTGCATGCCGTAGGTGAAGTACACGTACAGGTGGCCCGGCGGGCCGAACATGACCGCGTTGCGCGGCGTCCTGCCCCGGTAGGTGTGGGCCGCCGGGTCCTCGCCGGGGCCGCCGTACGCCTCGACCTCGGTCAGGCGCACGGCGACGGAGCCGTGCACGAGGACGCGCCCGAGCAGGTCGGGCGCCACCTCGTGGGACGGACGCTCGAAGAAGCTCCGCGGCAGCGGGGCGGAGCTCAGCTGCCCGCCGCCCATGCCGCCTGCGCGTCGACCGCCTCGCGGAGCGCCACGAGCTGGTCGCGGACCCGGTCGGGGGCGGTGCCGCCGTGGGCCTTGCGCGCGGCCAGGGCGCCCGGCACGTTGAGCACGTCGCGGACGTCGGGCGTCAGGTGCGGCGAGACCTTGGCCAGCTCGTCGTCGGTGAGCTCGCCGAGGTCCTTGTCGTTGACCTGGCACCACACCACGAGGTGGCCGACGGCCTCGTGCGCCTCGCGGAACGGCACCCCGCGCCGCACCAGCAGCTCGGCCAGGTCGGTGGCCAGGGCGAACCCGTCGGGGGCGGAGGCCTCCAGGCGGGCGGTGTTGACCCGCATGGTGGCGACCAGGCCGGCCATCGCGGGCAGGACCAGCAGGAGTGTGTCGACGGAGTCGAAGACGGGCTCCTTGTCCTCCTGCAGGTCGCGGTTGTAGGTCAGCGGCAGGCCCTTGAGGGTGGTCAGCAGCGACATCAGGTTGCCGATGAGGCGGCCGGACTTGCCGCGGGCCAGCTCGGCGACGTCGGGGTTCTTCTTCTGGGGCATGATCGACGAGCCGGTGGAGTAGGCGTCGTCCATCTCGATCCAGCGGAACTCCTGCGAGGCCCACAGGACGATCTCCTCGCCCAGGCGCGACAGGTGGACGCCGATCATGGCCGCGTCGAAGAGGAACTCGGCGGCGAAGTCGCGCTCGGCGACGGCGTCCATCGAGTTGGGCGCGGCGGCCGAGAAGCCGAGCTCGGCGGCCACGGCCTGCGGGTCGAGCGGCAGCGACGAGCCGGCGAGCGCGCCCGAGCCCAGCGGGGAGACCGCGGCGCGCTTGTCCCAGTCGACGAGGCGGTCGATGTCGCGGGCGAAGGCGTGCACGTGGGCCAGCAGTTGGTGGCCGAAGGAGACCGGCTGCGCGTGCTGCAGGTGGGTCATGCCGGGCGCGGCCGTCTCGGCGTGCTGCTCGGCCTGGGCCATCAGCGCCGTCTCCAGCTCGACCAGGCGCGAGACAATCGTGCGGGCGTGGTCGCGGAGGTAGAGGCGCAGGTCGGTGGCGATCTGGTCGTTGCGCGAGCGGCCGGCGCGCAGCTTGCCGCCGAGCGAGCCGAGCCGCTCCAGCAGGCCGCGTTCGAGCGCGGTGTGCACGTCCTCGTCGGCCACGGTCGGCCGGAAGTCACCCGCCTTGCACGCCTGCTCCAGGTCGTCGAGCGCGCCGATCATGCGCTCGAGTTCCTCGTCGCTCAGCAGCCCCGCCCTGTGCAGCACGCGGGCGTGCGCCCTGGACGCCGCCAGGTCGTACGGCACCAGCCGCCAGTCGAAATGCACGCTCACCGACAGCCGGGTCAGCGCGTCGGACGGGCCTCCCTCGAAGCGCCCGCCCCACAGCCGCATCGGCTTGCCATCACTCACCGTGTTCTCCTTCTCGTCCACCGCGACCATAGTGCACGTCAGTCCTTCTTGGCGTCTCGCGCGGCGGCGATCTTAGCGGGCAGGGAGAAGAGCTCCACGAAGCCCTTGGCCTGCGACTGGTCGAAGGCGTCACCCGTGTCGTACGTCGCCAGCGAGTGGTCGTACAGGGAGTCGCCGGAGCGGCGGCCGGTGACGACCGCCCTGCCGCCGTGCAACGTCATCCTGATGTCGCCGCTGACGCGCCGCTGCGCCTCGGCGATGAACGCGTCGAGCGCCCTCCTGAGCGGCGAGAACCACAGGCCATCGTAGACCAGCTCGGCCCAGCGCTGGTCCACGCCTCGCTTGTGGCGGGCCAGGTCGCGTTCGACGGTGACGTTCTCCAGCTCCATGTGGGCGGCGATGAGCGCCATGGCGCCGGGCGCCTCGTAGACCTCGCGCGACTTGATGCCCACCAGGCGGTCCTCGACCAGGTCGATGCGGCCCACGCCCTGGGCTCCGGCGCGCCGGTTGAGCTCGTCGACCACCTGGTACGGGGTCAGCGGGCGGCCGTCGACGGCCACCGGGACGCCCTCGTCGAAGGTGATGACGACCTCGTCGGGCTCGCGCGGCGTGGCCGGGTCGGCGGTGTAGGCGTAGACGTCCTCGCTGGGGCCGTTCCAGATGTCCTCGAGGAAGCCGGTCTCGATGGCGCGGCCCCAGAGGTTCTGGTCGATGGAGAACGGGTTCTTCTTCGACGTCTCGATGGGCAGGCCCCTGGCCTCGGCGTACTCGATGGCCTTGTCGCGGGTCCAGGCGAAGTCGCGGGCGGGGGCGACGACCCGCAGCTCGGGGGCCAGCGCGGCCAGGCCCGCCTCGAAGCGGACCTGGTCGTTGCCCTTGCCGGTGCAGCCGTGGGCGACGATCGTGCCGCCGAGCCGCCGGGCCGCGTCCACCAGGTGCTTGACGATGAGCGGGCGCGACAGCGACGAGACGAGCGGGTAGCGGTCCATGTAGAGGGCGTTGGCCCGCAGGGCGGGCACGCAGAACTCGGCGGCGAACTCCTCCCTGGCGTCCACGACGACCGACTCGGCGGCGCCGCAGTCGAGGGCGCGCTCGCGGATGTCCTCCATGTCCTCGCCGCCCTGGCCGAGGTCGAGCGCGACGGCGATGACCTCGGCGTGCATCTTCTCAGCGAGGTACGGGATGGCGACCGAGGTGTCGAGGCCGCCGGAATACGCGAGTACTACTCTGTCCGGCATTTCCGTCTTCTCCTGAAATATCAGGTGGTGCTTCGTCGGTCGGCCGCCCGCAGCAGCGCCTCGGCGAGCGCCTGGCCGCCGCTGGGGTCGCGGCTGATGACCAGGATCGTGTCGTCACCCGCCACCGTGCCGAGAATGGAGTGCCAGTCGGCGTGGTCGATGGCGGAGGCCAGGAACTGGGCCGCGCCCGGTGGCGTGCGCACGATGACCAGGTTGGCCGACGCCTCGGCCCCGACCAGCAGCTCCTCCGCGATGCGGTGCAGCCGCGCGTCGGGGGACTCGCCGGTGCCCACCCGGGTGAGCGGGATGCGGCCCCCGCCCTCCCCCGGCAGCGCGTACACCAGTGAGCCGTCGTCGGCGCGCAGCTTGAGCGCGCCGAGCTCGTCGAGGTCGCGCGAGAGCGTCGCCTGGGTGACCTCGACCCCGCTCTCGGCCAGCAGCTTGGCCAGCTCGGGCTGGGAGCGCACGGCCTGCCGCTGCAGCAGCTCGGTGATCTTCGCCTGCCGCGCCGCCTTGGTCATCGGGATGGTCATCGTCGCTTCACCAACCAGTGCAGCAGCGCCTTCTGGGCGTGCAGGCGGTTCTCCGCCTGGTCCCACACGACGCTGCGCGGGCCTTCGAGGACGTCCTCGGTGATCTCGTAGCCGCGGTAGGCGGGCAGGCAGTGCAGCACGATCGCGTCGGAGGCGGCCTGCTCCAGCAGCTCGGCGTTCACCTGGTACGGCATGAGCGCCTTGACCCGCTCCTCCTTGCCGTCCTGGCCCATCGAGACCCACGTGTCGGTGGCCACCACGTGGGCGCCCTCGACGGCGGCCGCCGGGTCGGACAGCGCGATCACGGAGCCGCCCGTCTGCGCGGCGATGGAAGCGGCCCGGTCGAGGATGACCGCGTCGGGCTGGTAGCCGGCCGGGGCGGCGATGCGGACGTGCATGCCGGCCGTGGCGCCGCCGAGCAGGTAGGAGTGGGCCATGTTGTTGGCGCCGTCGCCGACGTACGTGAAGGTGACCCCGGCGGTGCGGCCGAGGTGCTCCTGGACGGTCTGCAGGTCGGCGAGGATCTGGCACGGGTGGAAGTCGTCGGTGAGCGCGTTGACCACGGGCACCTGGGAGTGGGCGGCCATCTCCTCGATGAGGTGCTGGCCGGTGGTGCGCCACACGATGGCGGCGACCTGCCGCCCCAGCACCCGGGCGAGGTCGGCGGGCGGCTCGCCGCGGCCCATGAGCGCCGAGACGTTGTCGACGACCAGCGGCAGGCCGCCGAGCTCGCCGATGCCGGTGTGGAAGGACACGCGCGTACGGGCCGACGGCTTGTCGAACAGGACGGCGACCGTCTGCGGGCCCTCGAAGGGCCGGTAGCCGAAGCGGTCCTTCTTCATCGCGGCGGCGAGCTCCAGCACCTCCGCCTGCTCGCCGGGCGTGAGGTCGTCGTCGCGCAGGAAGTGCCTGGGGCTCACTTGGCCGCCTCCTGGAGGATCGCGGGGAACGCGGCGACGAAGGCGTCGATCTCCTCCGCGGTCACCACCAGCGGCGGCGCGATGCGGACCGCGTCGGGCTGCAGGGCGTTGACCAGGAAACCGGCCTCCGCGGCGGCCTGCTGCAGCTCGGCCGAGCGGGGCTCGGCCAGCACCGCGGCCAGCCACAGGCCGCGCCCGCGCACGCCCTTCAGCAACGGGTGGCGCACGGACTCCAGGCCGGTGCGCAGCCGCGCGGCCAGCGTCTTGACGTGATCGAGGTCGAGGTTGTCGAGCACGGCCAGGGCCGCGGCGCACGAGACGGGGTTGCCGCCGAACGTCGATCCGTGGTCGCCCTTGTCGAACAGCCTGCCCGCGTCGCCGAACCCGACGCAGGCGCCGATCGGCATCCCGCCGCCGAGCCCCTTGGCCAGGGTGAGGATGTCGGGGGTGACGCCCTCGGCCTGGTGGGCGAACCAGTGGCCGGTACGTCCGATCGCCGACTGGATCTCGTCGGCCACCAGCAGCGCGCCGGTCGAGTCGCAGACCTCGCGGGCGGCCTCGAAGTAGCCCTCCGGCGGCGGCACCACGCCGGCCTCACCCTGCGTGGGCTCCAGGAAGACCGCGATGCAGTCGCCGGTGACGGCCTCCTTGAGCGCGGCGGCGTCGCCGTACGGGACGAAGCGCACGTCGACCGGGAACGGGCCGAATTGGTCGCGGATCGACGGCTTGCCGGTCAGGGACAGGGCGCCGATCGTGCGGCCGTGGAAGCCGTTCTCGGCGGCCACGAAGAAGGAGCGGCCCTCGCGCCGGCCGTACTTGAGCGCCAGCTTGTAGGCGGCCTCGTTGGCCTCGGTGCCGGAGTTGGCGAAGAACACGCGGGCGGGGGCGTTCAGCAGGTCGAGCAGGCGCTCGGCGAGCAGCACCTCGGGCTCGTGCAGGAACAGGTTGCTGGTGTGGGCGATGGTGGCGACCTGGCGGGAGACGGCCTCCACCAGGGCCGGGTGGGCGTGGCCGAGCGAGCTGGTCGCGATGCCGGCGATGAAGTCGAGGTACTGCTTGCCCTCGACGTCCCACACCCGGGCGCCCTCGCCGCGCGCGAGCGCGATCGGGGGCACGCCGTAGTTGGGCATGAAGGCCTGCTCGAACCTGTCGTACAGACTCATCAGGGCATCACCATCGTTCCGATTCCTTCATTGGTGAAGATCTCCAGCAGCAGCGAGTGGGGCACGCGGCCGTCGAGGACGTGCGCCTGCGGCACGCCGCCCTGGACGGCGGCCAGGCACGCCTCCATCTTCGGGACCATGCCGCTGGAGAGGGTGGGCAGGAGCGCCTCGAGCTCCTCCGCGGTGAGCGAGTCGATGACGTCGGTGTCGTCGGGCCAGTTGGCGTACAGGCCCTCGACGTCGGTGAGGACGATGAGCTTGTGCGCCTGCAGCTCGACGGCGAGCGCGGCGGCGGCGGTGTCGGCGTTGACGTTGTAGATCTCGCCGTCGTCGCCCCTGGCCACGCTGGAGACGACCGGGATGCGGCCGTCGTCGATGAGGGCGCGCACGGCGCCCGCGTCGACCTTGATGATCTCGCCGACCTGGCCGATGTCGACCGGCTCGCCGTCGACGACCGCGTGTTTGCGCACGGCCGTGAACAGGTGGGCGTCCTCGCCGGACATGCCGATGGCGAACGGGCCGTGCCGGTTGACCAGGCCCACGATCTCGCGGCCGACCTGGCCGACCAGGACCATCCGGACGACCTGCATGGCCTCGGGCGTGGTGACGCGCAGGCCGGCGGTGAACGTGGACTCGATGCCCAGCTGGTCGAGCGCGCTGCTGATCTGCGGGCCGCCGCCGTGCACGACGACCGGGCGCAGGCCCACCTGGTGCAGGAAGACGACGTCCTCGGCGAAGCCCTCCTTGAGTGCCTCGTCGGTCATGGCGTTGCCGCCGTACTTGATGACGACGGTGGCGCCGTGGAAGCGGGTCAGCCAGGGCAGCGCCTCGATGAGCGTCTCGGCCTTCGACTGCGCGGTGGTGGCCCTCATGACGAGTACGCCGAGTTCTCGTGGACGTAGTCGGCCGTCAGGTCGGTGGTGTGCACCGTGGCGGTGTGCGGGCCGGACGACAGGTCGATCGTGATCGTCACGTCGCGGGGGCGCATGTCGACCTTGGCGCGGTCGTCGCCCACCGCGCCGCCGCGGCAGATCCAGATGCCGTTGATGGCGACGTTGAGCCGGTCGGGCTCGAACACCGCGTCGGTGGTGCCGACGGCGGCCAGCACGCGGCCCCAGTTGGGGTCCTCGCCGTGGATGGCGCACTTGAGCAGGTTGGAGCGGGCGACCGAGCGGCCCACCTTGACCGCGTCGTCCTCGGAGGCGGCGCCGATGACCTCGATGGCGATGGCCTTGGTGGCGCCCTCGGCGTCGACGAGGAGCTGCCTGGCCAGGTCGGCGCAGACCTCGGTGACCTTCTGCTCGAACTCCGCCAGGTCGGGCCTGACCCCGGAGGCGCCGCTGGCGAGCAGCAGCACGGTGTCGTTGGTGGACATGCAGCCGTCGGTGTCGAGCCGGTCGAACGTCATGGCGGTGGCCCGGCGCAGCACCGTGTCGAGCTCGTCGCCGGTCAGGTCGGCGTCGGTGGTGATGACGCAGAGCATGGTGGCCAGCGCGGGGGCGAGCATGCCGGCGCCCTTGGCCATGCCGCCCACCATGTAGCCGGCCGCCCGCTTGAAGGAGATCTTGGAGACGGTGTCGGTGGTGCGGATGGCGTCGGCCGCCGCCAGGCCGCCGTCGCGGGAGAGCTGGCCGGCGGCGGTCTCGACGCCGGACAGCAGCGCGTCCATCGGCAGCCGCTCGCCGATGAGGCCGGTGGAGCAGACGGCGATCTCGCCCGCGGAGTCCTCCAGCACCTCGGCGACCTTCTCGGCGGTGGCGTGGGTGTCCTGGAAGCCCTCGGGGCCGGTGCAGGCGTTGGCGCCGCCGGAGTTGAGCACCACGGCCCGCAGCCGCCCGCCGGACAGGACCTGCTGCGACCACAGCACGGGGGCGGCCTTGACGCGGTTGGCGGTGAAGACGCCCGCGGCGGCGCGGCTGGGCCCGTCGTTGACGACGAGGGCCAGGTCGCGGGCGCCGCCGGCCTTGATGCCGGCGGCCACGCCCGCGGCCCGGAAACCTAGAGGGGCGGTAACGCTCATGGGGCGACTCCTGTCAGGGGAAGGCCGAGCTCTTCCGGCAGGCCGAGGGCGAGGTTGACGCTCTGGATCGCGCCCCCGGCCGTGCCCTTGGTGAGGTTGTCGATGGCGATGACGGCGATCACCCGGCCCGCGCGCTCGTCGAGCGCCACCTGCAGGGCGGCGGTGTTGGCGCCGTAGGTCATGGAGGTGGCCGGCCAGACGCCCTCGGGCAGCAGCCGGACGAACGGCTCGCCCTTGAGCGCGGCCTCGTACGCCGAGCGCAGCGACTCCTTGGTGAGGCCGGGCGCGGCGGGCGCGGTGCAGGTGGCCAGGATGCCGCGGCTCATGGGCGCCAGCGTCGGCGTGAACGACACCCGGACGGGGGCGCCCGCGACGGCGGACAGGCCCTGCTCCATCTCGGGGGTGTGCCGGTGGACGCCGCCCGCGGAGTAGGCGCTGACCGAGCCCATGACCTCGCTGCCGAGCAGGTTGGGCTTGAGCGACTTGCCGGCCCCGCTGGTGCCGCTGGCGGCGACCACGACCACGTCGGGCCCGGCCAGCCCGGCGGCGAACGCCGGGAACAGTGCCAGCAGGACGGACGTCGGGTAGCAGCCGGGGACGGCGATGCGGGTGGCCTTGCTGAGCACGTCACGCTGGCCGGGCAGCTCGGGCAGCCCGTACGGCCAGGTGCCGGCGTGCTCGCCGCCGTAGAACTCCTGCCAGGCGGCCGGGTCGGCGAGCCGGTGGTCGGCGCCGCAGTCGACCACGATCGTCTCCTCGCCGAGCTGCGCGGCGACGGCGGCGGAGTGGCCGTGCGGCAGGGCCAGGAAGACCACGTCGTGGCCGGCGAGCGTGTCGGCGGAGGTCTCCTCGATGACGCGGTCGGCGAGCTGCGGCAGGTGAGGCTGGTGGGCGCCGAGAAGGCCGCCCGCGCTGGACGCGGCGGTCAGCGCGCCGATCTCGAACTTTGGATGGCCCAGCAGGAGGCGGAGCAGCTCACCTCCCGCGTAGCCGCTGGCTCCCGCGATGGCTGCCCTCATCGACCCTCCTGCATGGTTATGCATATCTACTTATGACCTTGCTTACTTCTTAAGATGATGCACTGTGCAGGATGAATATGCAAGCCGTGGCCAGGTCACCCCCGGACCGGAGCGGGGGGAGGCGGCGGGCACATGAGGGTTTTCATATCCGCTGCACACGGCGCCACACCTTCTTGTGAGCCAGGCAACACATACGTAGGGCCGCCGCGGCCGGGGGTTTCACCACGGTCACGGCGGCCCGTCGAAGGCCTGCCGGGTCAGCGCAGGAAGGCGGCGGCGACGCCGGCGTCCACCGGGATGTGCAGGCCGGTGGTCTGGGCGAGGTCGCCGCCGGTGAGGGCGAAGACGGCGGCCGCCACGTGCTCGGGCAGGACCTCGCGCTTGAGCAGGGTGCGCTGGGCGTAGAACTCGCCGAGCCTGTCCTCCTCCACCCCGTACACCTTGGCCCGGTTGGCGCCCCAGCCGGAGGCGAAGATGCCGGAGCCGCGCACGACCCCGTCGGGGTTGATGCCGTTGACACGGATGCCGTGGGCGCCCAGCTCGGCCGCCAGGAGGCGTACCTGGTGGGCCTGGTCGGCCTTGGCGGCGCCGTAGGCGACGTTGTTGGGGCCGGCGAAGACGGAGTTCTTCGAGGAGATGTAGACGACGTCGCCGCCCATGGCCTGGTCGATCATGACCCTGGCGGTCTCGCGGGAGACCAGGAACGAGCCGCGCGCCATGACGTCGTGCTGCAGGTCCCAGTCGGCCAGCGTGGTCTCCAGCAGGGAGCGCGACAACGACAGGCCGGCGTTGTTGACCACGAGGTCGATCCCGCCGAAGGCCAGCACGCCCGCGCGCACGGCCGCGACGACCTGCTCCTCCGAGGTGACGTCCGCCCCGACCGCCACCGCGACGTCGGACACCCGGTACGCCCCCGCGCCGATCTCGGCGGCCACCTTCTCGGCCGCGCCGAGGTCGCGGTCGGCCACGATCACGCAGGCGCCCTCGGCGGCCAGCCGGCGGGCGGTCGCCGCGCCGATGCCGGAGCCGCCGCCGGTCACCAGCGCGATCCGGGTGGCCAGGGGCTTCGGCTTGGGCATGCGGCGGAGCTTGGCCTCCTCCAGCTCCCAGTACTCGATCCGGAACTTCTCCGACTCGGGGATGGGGGCGTAGGAGGAGACGGACTCGGCGCCGCGCATGACGTTGATCGCGTTGACGTAGAACTCGCCGGCCACCCGCGCGGTCTGCTTGTCCTTGCCGAAGGAGAACATGCCGACGCCCGGCACCAGCACGATCGCGGGGTCCGCGCCGCGCATGGGCGGCGAGTCGGGGGTGGCGTGCCGCTGGTAGTAGGCGGTGTACTCGGCGCGGTAGGCGGCGTGCAGCTCGCGCAGCCGTTCGGCGGCCCGCTCCAGCGGCGCGTCCGGCGGCAGGTCGAGCACCAGCGGCGCCACCTTGGTGCGCAGGAAGTGGTCGGGGCAGGACGTGCCCAGCGCCGCCAGCCTCGGGTGCTCGGCGCGCGCGAGGAAGTCGAGCACCTCGGGCGTGCCGGTGTAGTGGCCGACCACGCGCACGTCGGTCGAGGCCAGGCCCCGCACGATCGGGAACAGCGCGGCGGCCCGGTCGCGCCGCTCGGCCTCGGGCAGCGTCTCGTACACCACCGGGCCGAACGGGTCGGGGCGGCCGTGCTCGGCCAGGTACGCCTCCGCGGTGCGGATGATCTCCAGCGAGCGGGCCTCGCACTCCTGCGACGTCGCGCCCCACGCGGTGATGCCGTGGCCGCCGAGGACGCAGCCGATGGCCTGCGGGTTGGCGTCCTTGATGGCGGCGATGTCCAGGCCGAGCTGGAAGCCCGGCCGCCGCCACGGCACCCACACGACCCGGTCGCCGAAGACGCGGCGGGTCAGCTCCTCGCCGTCGGCCGCGGTGGCGAGCGCGATGCCGGCGTCGGGGTGCAGGTGATCGACGTGCGCGGCCTCGACCAGGCCGTGCATGGCGGTGTCGATCGACGGCGCGGCCCCGCCCCTGCCGTGCAGGCAGTAGTCGAAGGCCGCGACCATCTCGTCCTCGCGCTCCACGCCCGGGTAGACGCCCGTGAGGGCGCGCAGCCGGTCGAGGCGCAGGACGGCCAGGCCCGTCTCCTTCAGAGTGCCGAGGTCGCCGCCTGAGCCCTTGACCCAGAGCAGCTCCACGTCCTCGCCGGTGACCGGGTCGGTGGCGGCGCCCTTGGCCGAGGTGTTGCCGCCCGCGAAGTTGGTGTTGCGCGGGTCGGCGCCCAGGCGGTGGGAGCGGTCGAGCAGTTCCTTGACTGAATCGTTCATGGTGGTGCTAGGCCCCCCAGCCGGCCTGCGTGCCGCCGACGCGCTCGGCGGCGATTTTCTCGAAATATCCGGACTTGGCGTACGCGGCCATCGGGTCGGGCGCGAGGCCCATCTCCTCGCGCAGCTCGGCGAGCAGCGGCCGCACGTCGGTGTTGAAGGCGTCCATGAAGACGGCGTTCGCGCCCAGCACGTCGCCCTCGGCCTGCGCGGCGGCCAGCGCCTCGCGGTCGACGAGCAGCGCCTTGGCGGTGGCCTCCTGCACGTTCATGACCGAGCGGATCTGGCCCGGGATCTTGGGCTCGATGTTGTGGCACTGGTCGAGCATGAACGCCACGCCCGTCTCGGGCTCGAGCCCCCCGCCGCGCACGACCTCGTACATGATGCGGAACAGCTGGAACGGGTCGGCCGCGCCCACCATGAGGTCGTCGTCGGCGTAGAAGCGGGAGTTGAAGTCGAAGCCGCCGAGCTTCCCCTCGCGCAGCAGGAACGCCACGATGAACTCGATGTTGGTGCCCGGCGCGTGGTGGCCGGTGTCGACGACGACCTGCGCCTTGGGGCCGAGCTTGACGCAGTGGGCGTACGCGGTGCCCCAGTCGGGCACGTCGGTGGCGTAGAAGGCGGGCTCGAAGAGCTTGTACTCCAGCAGGAAGCGCTGGCCGTCGCCGAGCCGGGCGTAGACCTCGGCGAGGGAGTCGGCCAGGCGGTCCTGGCGGGCCCTGATGTCGTCCTGGCCCGGGTAGTTGAGGCCGTCGGAGAACCACAGCTTGAGCGTGTCGGAGCCGGTGGCGTCCATGATGTCCACGCACTCCAGCAGGTGGTCGGTGGCCTTCCTGCGCACGCGCGCCGACGGGTTGGTGACGCTGCCGAGCATGTAGTCGTCGTCCTGGAAGACGTTGGAGTTGATCGCTCCGATGCCCACGCCCAGGTCGCGGGCGTGCCGGGCCAGGTCGGCGTAGTCGTCCACCTTGTCCCACGGGATGTGCAGGGCCACCGTGGGGGCGATCCCCGTGTGGGCGTGCACCTGGGCGGCGTCTGCCAGCTTCTCGTACGGGTCCCTCGGCACGCCCTTCTGCGCGAACACCTTGAACCTCGTGCCGCTGTTGCCGTACGCCCAGGACGGCGTCTCGATGCGCTGCGCGCGCAGCGCGGCCTTGATGTCAGTCATCACTCCCCGATCAGTCCAGGTGGAAGATTTCTTCGAGCGGGACCTTGTGCTCGTCGGGGCGCCCGTCGATGTCCTCGAAGAACGGCGCCATCTCGGCCTGCCAGCGGGCGTTGACGTCGGTCTCGGCCATCGCCTTCTTCGCGGCCTCGAAGTCCTCGGTCTCCAGGTAGCCCACGAGCAGGCCGTCGTCCCTGAGGAAGAGCGAGTAGTTGTGCCAGCCGGTGCGCGACAGCGCCTCTCGCATCTCGGGCCAGACGTCCCGGTGGCGTTCGCGGTACTCCGCCAGCCGGTCCGGGCGGACTTTCAGCAGGAAGCAGACGCGTTGCACGGCACTCCTCTTCAAAACGTTTTAATCCTCGTGCAGGAAACTATGATTCCCCGTGTCCGCTGTCAATGCGCTTCCCGCCCTCGGCGCCGTGGCCGGAGGACGGAATCGGGTGACACGTTTTAACGCGTTCATCCGCACGCCGGAGCGATGATCGGCGTATGACCGGATTAAAACGTTCCTCACCCTCAGCGGTGCGCTCACGTGCGGGTTTCCAGCGCCGACCCGCCCTGATCGTGATGCGGACGCACGGCTGGCGCGGCTTTCGTTGTTACGTTTTAATGGGTCTTCATGGCCATGGTCAGCATCAAGGACGTCGCCGCCCGCGCCGGCGTCTCCCCCGGCACGGTCTCCAACGTACTGAACCGGCCGGGCAAGGTCGCTCCCGCGACGCGGGAGCGGGTGGAGGCGGCCATCAGCGAGCTGGGTTTCGTCCGCCACGGCTCGGCCTCCACGCTGCGCGCCGGCCACAGCAGGACCATCGGCCTGAGCGTGATCGACATCGGCAACCCGTTCTTCACCGAGGTCGCGGCCGGGGTCGAGGACGTCGTCAGCGAGCTCGGCTACGCCGTGATCCTCGGCAACTCGGCGGGCTCCCCCGACAAGGAGGATCGCAACCTGCGGGTGCTGGCCGAGCACCGCGTGCGCGGCGTGCTGATCACCCCCTCCGGCGAGGACCCCTCCCGGCTCGACCGGCTGCGCGAGAACGGCATCAGCGTGGTGCTGGTCGACCACCCGGCCCACCGGCCCGACCAGTGCGCGGTCGCGGTCGACGACGTCGCGGGCGGCCGGGCCGCCGTCGCCCACCTGCTGGCCAAGGGCGCGCGCAGCCTCGCGTACGTGACCGGCCCGCTGACCATCCGCCAGTGCGTGGAGCGGCGCGAGGGCGCCAAGGTCGCGATGCGGGCCGCCGGACTCGACCCCGCCGACCTCACGGTGGTCGAGACCGCGACGATGACCGCCCGGGCCGGCGAGAAGGCCGCCGCCGACCTGGTGGCGCGCGGCCTGCCGGAGGCCGTCTTCTGCGCCAACGACCTGCTCGCGCTCGGCGTGCTGCGCGCGCTGCTGCGCTCGGGGGTGCGGGTGCCCGGCGACGTGGCGCTGATGGGCTACGACGACATCGACTTCGCCGCCGCCTCGGCGGTGTCGCTCAGCTCGATGCGCCAGCCGACCTACCAGCTCGGGCGCATCGCCACCGAACTTCTGCTGGACGAGTGCGACAATCCCGACACGCACGCGCACCAGCACATCATGTTCCAGCCGGAGCTCGTCGCCAGGGAGTCCACCCAATGAGCAGTCGTTTCGCCGCCGTCGACCTGGGCGCCTCCAGCGGCCGCGTCATGCTGGCCGACCTGTCCGACGGGCTGAGGCTGACCGAGGTCCACCGCTTCCCCAACGGGCCGGTACGCGCGGCCGACCGCCTCTACTGGGACGTCCTCGGCCTCTACCGCGAGATCCTGGCCGGCCTGCGCGAGGCCGGGCCCGTCTCCTCCGTCGGCGTCGACTCGTGGGCCGTCGACTACGGGCTGCTCGACGAGAGCGGCGCGCTGATGGGCAACCCGGTGCACTACCGCGACGACCGCACCCGCGGCGTGGCCGAGCAGGTGGCCGCGGCGGTCGGCGCGGAGACCCTGTACGACGTCTCCGGCCTGCAGGTGCTGCCGTTCAACACCGTCTACCAGCTGCTGGCCGACCGGCTCGACGGGGCCGCCGCGATGTTGCTGATCCCCGACCTGATCGGCTACTGGCTGACCGGCGAGCGGGGCGCCGAGGTGACCAACGCCTCCACCACGGGCCTGCTCGACGTGCGCACCCGGTCGTGGGCGTTACCGCTGATCGAGCGGCTCGGCCTGCCGTCCGGGATCTTCCCGCCGCTGCGGCAGCCGGGTGAGGCGGTCGGCGGCATGCGGCGCCACGTGGCCGCCGAGATCGGCTGGTCGGCGCCCGTGCGGGCGGTGGGCTCGCACGACACGGCCTCGGCGGTGGCCGCCGTTCCGGCCACCGGCGCCGCCTTCGCCTACATCTCGTGCGGCACCTGGTCGCTGGCGGGGGTCGAGCTGCCGGAGCCGGTGCTGACCGCCGGGAGCCGGGCCGCGAACTTCACCAACGAGGCGGGCATCGACGGCACCGTCCGCTATCTGCGCAACGTGATGGGCCTGTGGCTGCTGCAGGAGTGCCTGCGCGCCTGGCCCGGCTCCGACCTGGGCGAGCTGCTGGCCGCCGCGGAGCGCGAGCGGCCGTTCGCGGCCGTGGTCAACCCCGACGAGCCCGTGTTCCTGCCGCCGGGCGACATGCCGGCCAGGATCGCCGCCGAGTGCCGCCGCACCGGCCAGCGCCCGCCGGCGTCCCCCGCCGCGTACGTGCGATGCGTGCTGGAGAGCCTGGCGCTCGGGCACCGGCGGGCCGTGCGGCAGGCGATGGAGCTGTCGGGCCGCAAGGTGGAGGTGGTCCACCTCGTCGGCGGCGGCTCGCGCAACGAGCTGCTGTGCCGGCTGACCGCCGACGCCTGCGGCCTGCCGGTGGTGGCGGGGCCCGCGGAGGCGACCGCGCTCGGCAACGTGCTCGTCCAGGCGCGCGCGGCCGGGCTGGTCGCCGATCTGAAGGAGATGCGGACGCTGGTGGCGGCCACGCAGCCGCTGCGCCGCTACGAGCCGTCGGGTGACCCCGGCGCGTGGGACGACGCGGCCGCCCGCGCGTTCTGACACGATCTGACCTGGCTCTTCCCCACTTTTCCGGTTTTCCCCTCGTAGCTGCCGGGCAGGACTCGTGCCATGGGGCATCGGGGGGTGTCATGGATTTCGCGTGGCCGCTGCTGCGGCAGCTGACCGGTAAGGACCGTACGGCACGGGGCGAAGCGGCGAAGTCGGCCAGGACCGCGTCATTGAGAGCCCGTACGGAGACCGCCGGCAAGGTCGTCAAGTCGATCTGCCCGTACTGCGCGGTGGGCTGCGCCCAGAACGTGTACGTGCGCGACGACCGGGTCGTCCAGATCGAGGGCGATCCCGACTCGCCCGTCAGCCGGGGCCGGTTGTGCCCCAAGGGCGCGGCGAGTCTCCAGCTCACCACCGGCTCGGGCCGCAGGTACAAGGCGCTCTACCGGCCGCCGGGCGGGGCCGACTGGCAGGAGATCGAGCTCGACCGGGCCATGGACATGGTGGCCGACCGGATCATCGCCACCCGCCGGGAGACCTGGGAGCAGGAGAAGGACGGCCGGCGGACCTTCCGCACGATGGGGATCGCTAGCCTCGGCGGCGCCACGCTGGACAACGAGGAGAACTACCTCATCAAGAAGCTGCTGACGTCGCTCGGCGTGGTGCAGATCGAGAACCAGGCCCGCGTCTGCCACAGCTCGACCGTGGTGGGGCTCGGCACGTCGTTCGGGCGGGGCGGGGCG
>NZ_POUD01000159.1 GCF_003236395.1 Nonomuraea aridisoli
TCCTCAGCCACCCCCACGGCGACGACGTCCGACTCGCCGTCCCCCACGGACACCCCCACGACATCGGAGTCGCCGTCACCCTCCGACACCGCCACAGCCTCGGACTCGCCGTCTCCCACCGACACCGCCACGGCATCGGACTCGCCGTCAGCAACGGACACCGCCACGACGTCGGACTCTGCTTCGCCCACGGACACCGCCGCGGCGTCCGAGTCCCCGTCGGCCGCGGCCTCCTCCGAAGCCGAGCCGACCGCCACCACCTCCGCCGAAGCGACGACCGCGACCTCGTCCTCGCCCACGCCGACGACCACCCCCACGACCGCCACGACCGAGCCCGCCATCGCCGAGGACGTCGCCGCCACACCGACGGCGTCCAGCACCATGGCTCCCCAAGCCTTCTCCACGCAGCTCAACGCGGCGAACACCAGCTCACTGCCGGGCCTGTCCACGCCAACGATGATCACCTCGGCCGTGGTGGTCGTGCTGGCCCTGCTGGCCGTGCTCGCGGTGCTCATCGCCAAGTCCCGCCGCGGCCCCAGCCTGGCCACCACCGAACACGTGGAGCCCATGCCGTTCACCCCCGCCCCCGAGCCCGACGAGGACGCCCAGTGGCGGCGGCAACTCCTGGAGACGCTCGAGGCCGCCGCCACCTTCGGCGAACGGGAGGACGAACAGCAGAACCGGCGCCCCGAGAACGGTCCCCCCACCCCCGGCTCCGACCCCGACCCCGACCCCCGCTGACCGATACGACGCGGACAGCCGAAACGGCCCCTACCACGCAGGCAGGGGCCGTTGTTGTGATGCGGCCAGACCGGCACCTTCTTGAGGATTCCTCTCTGGGGAGTAGGCGTCAGGCAACGCCCTGCGAGGCACCCGGGGCAGGAGGAACGGCGCCGCAGCCCGACCGATCGTGACGAGCCGCTCAGCTCCCGCAGCTTCCGTCGCCGACCCGATCGTCGCCGGCTACCTCTTCACCACGCGCCTTGAGGTGCTTGTCCACCAGTTCGGCGAGGGTGACCGATCGCTGCGTCGACAACCTTGCGGGATCATGCAGATGGGCGGCCACGATCGGGCCCACGAGCAGCGGGCCGTCCAGCACACCTGCGGTGAACGTCACGCCGGTGAGCCGTTCCGCCAGCGCGAACGCCCGCGCCAGAGCGTTCGGCGCCAGGTCGTCGTA
Source organism: Nonomuraea aridisoli (assembly GCF_003236395.1). Classification (GTDB taxonomy): domain Bacteria; phylum Actinomycetota; class Actinomycetes; order Streptosporangiales; family Streptosporangiaceae; genus Nonomuraea; species Nonomuraea aridisoli. The sequence continues at coordinate 1,181 of NZ_POUD01000159.1, forward strand.
CCTGGCCTCCCACTCCTCGTCGCTCTCGGTCTCATCAGGGGGCAGGCCGACCTCGCGCATGAGATGGTTGAGCCGATCCTTGTCGGCGCCATAGCGAGCGTCCGGCGTGAGCAGCTCGAAAGTGGTGACCACGCCGCCGTCGACCGCGTACGCGAAGTGGTCGTCCGCGTAGTCATGCCGAGTGACGGCCACGACCTCGGAGTCCACCGACAACCGGATCAGCCTTTCGTCCATCACCGCCGACCAGCCCATCGGCTCGACGGCCGAACACCAGTCACCCGCAGCCACCACCCCGACGTAACCGCCCCCGTCTCCGCCGTCCGTCCCCACGAGGAAGTCGCTGACCTCCGAGGACAGCTCGGCGAAGCTCATCTCCCTGCCCTCGCCGCAGCCGAAACGCCGCAGCACTTCGCCGGGATCCCGCTCGCGGACGAAGAGCACGGTGTAGATCTCATCGAGGGGGCAGGCCTGTCCCTGTAACCAGCGGAACCTGGCGAGCGGATCGGTCGTCATGCCGCCAGATCATGGCACGCTCCACCGACAGGAACCTGCGAAGTCCCGTGACGGCCCAGGAACGCGAAACGGCCCCTACCGCGCTGGTAGGGGCCGTTTTCGGTGAATGCGGCCTCAGGCCGACATCTTCTTCTTGAGGTTCTCGTCCAGGGCCGCCAGGAAGTCCTGGGTGGTGAGCCACTCGGCGTCGCCGCCGACCAGGAGCGCGAGGTCCTTGGTCATCTGACCGCCCTCGACGGTCTCGATGCAGACCTGCTCCAGCTTGTCGGCGAACTCGGTCACCGCGGGGGTGCCGTCGAGCTTGCCGCGGTGGGCCAGGCCGCGCGTCCACGCGAAGATCGAGGCGATCGGGTTGGTGGAGGTGGGCTTGCCCTGCTGGTGCTGGCGGTAGTGGCGGGTCACGGTGCCGTGGGCCGCCTCGGCCTCGACGGTGCGGCCGTCGGGGGTCATCAGCACGGAGGTCATCAGGCCCAGCGAGCCGAAGCCCTGCGCGACGGTGTCGGACTGGACGTCGCCGTCGTAGTTCTTCGCGGCCCAGACGTAGCCGCCCTCCCACTTCAGCGCCGCGGCGACCATGTCGTCGATGAGGCGGTGCTCGTAGGTCAGGCCGGCCTTCTCGAACTCCTCCTTGAACTCGGTCTCGTAGACCTCGGCGAAGATGTCCTTGAAGCGGCCGTCGTACGCCTTGAGGATGGTGTTCTTCGTCGACAGGTAGACCGGGTAGTTGCGGGCCAGGCCGTAGCGCATCGACGCGCGGGCGAAGTCGCGGATCGACTCGTCCAGGTTGTACATCGCCATCGCGACGCCGCTGCCGGGGAAGTCGTACACGTCGATCTCAACCGGCTCGGAGCCGTCCTTCGGCGTGAACGTCAGCGTGAGGGTGCCCTCGCCGGGGATCTTCAGGTCGGTGGCGCGGTACTGGTCGCCGAAGGCGTGACGGCCGACGACGATCGGCTTGGTCCAGCCCGGCACGAGCCGCGGCACGTTCGACATGATGATCGGCTCACGGAAGATGACACCGCCGAGGATGTTGCGGATGGTCCCGTTGGGGGACTTCCACATCTTCTTGAGACCGAACTCCTCGACGCGCGCCTCGTCAGGGGTGATGGTGGCGCACTTCACACCGACGCCGTACTTCTTGATGGCGTTGGCGGCGTCGATGGTCACCTGGTCGTCCGTCGCGTCCCGGTGCTCGATGCCGAGGTCGTAGTACTTCAGGTCGACGTCGAGGTAAGGAAGGATCAGCTGGTCCTTGATGAACTGCCAGATGATCCGGGTCATCTCGTCGCCGTCGAGTTCGACGACCGGACCCTCCACCTTGATCTTGGGCATGCCTATGTTCCCCTTCAATGAATGGATGCGTCGAGGCTATCGGACCGTCCCCTCACCGGGCGAAAAGGGACAGGATGACCGCCTTGAGCTCGTTGTTGTCGAGCAGCAGTGACGTCATCACGAGCACGAACCCGGCCAGGGACAGCGTGATGACGTCGTTCTTCCTGCTCCTGATGGCGAGCTGACCGCCGTACCCGGCGAAGCGGAGAGCGGCGGCGATCATGATGACGGCACCCAGCGCGAACCCGCCCCAGCGCGGGTTCGCGACGAAGATGGCGAGCACGCCGACGGCCGCACCCGCCAGGATCAGCGGGTACGGCCCCCAGGTCTCGCGCGGCTGGCGTTCGGTCGGCTGGCTCAACGCTCTTCTATCGGCTTCCACTTCTGGTCGGTCTCACCGATGTACTCACTGTCGGGGCGGATCAGCCGGTTGTCGGCGTGCTGCTCGATGACGTGAGCCGTCCAGCCGGACATGCGGCTGATGGAGAAGACCGGCGTGAACAGGTCTGTCGGAATGCCAAGGTAGTGGTAGACGGACGCCGCGTAGAAATCGACGTTCGGATAGAGGCCCTTCGTCTCGAAGACGACCTCCTCCATTTCCTTCGACATCCGGTAATAGGTGTCGTCGCCGCTCGCCTCGCCCAGTTCGGCCGACATGCGGCGAAGGTGGGTGGCGCGCGGGTCCTCGGTCTTGTAGACACGGTGGCCGAAGCCCATGATCTTCTCGCCGGCCGCGAGCTTGTCACGCACGGCCTGGGCCACGCCGCCGGACGGGATCGACTCCAGCGTCTTCATGACCTGCTCGTTCGCGCCTCCGTGCAGCGGGCCCTTGAGGGTGCCGATGGCGGCCACGATGGCGGAGTGCATGTCGGACAGCGTGGCGGCGCACACCCGGGCGGCGAACGTGGAGGCGTTCATGGTGTGGTCGGCGTGCAGCACCAGGCATTCGTCGAAGATCTCGACCTCACGCCGGTCGGGCGCGCGGCCGGTGACCTGGAGCAGGAAGTTGGCGGCGATGCTGAGCGACGGGTCGGGGTCTGGGACGCTCCCGCCGGTGCGAGCGGCGTGATAGCGGGCGACCAGCAGAGGCTGCTGCGCGACGAGGCGCGCGGCCTTGCGCAGGTTGGCGTCGGGGGCGATGGAGTCCTTGTCGGGGTCGTCGGCCCCGGCCAGCGAGACCAGGGAGCGCAGCGCCTCCATGGGTTTCTGTTTCTCGGCGATTTCGGCGATGTTCGCCGACACCAGGGCGCCCAGCTCGCGGCCGCGTGCCAGCTCGTCGCCGTAGGCGTCCAGTTCGGCGCGGTTGGGCAGCTTGCCCCGCTGCAGCAGATGTGCGGTTTCCTCGAACGTCGCGCGGCCGGCCAGGTCGTGGATGTCGTATCCACGGTAGAAGAGCCGACCGGCCTTTCCGTCAATGTCGCTCAGCGCGGTGGACGCGGCGACGACATCGGCCAGACCTTTCGTGGGCTTGTCCGCCATGAGTGTTTCCTCCGCTTATCTCCGTCCGAAGTCTACCCGTGAGCAGGCAAAACCGGCCGCAGAGGTCAAGACCAAATTCACGTCGGATTCTCCTTTCGGCAAAGGAGATTCCGCATCCCCTCGGTTGGGTAAGCCGGAGCTGTAGTAATAGTTACGGCGGGCTACCTGGGGAGGAACTGCCGTGGAGGGGCCGTTCATACGCATCGAGGACACTGGAGAGGTGGTCCCGTTGCGCCCCGAGATCACGACGGTCGGGAGGGGCCGGGGCGTCGACATCCGTCTCACCGACCCCAGCGTGTCTCGACTCCATGCCGAGTTCGTCAGACGAGGACCCTACCTGTACGTCGTCGACCTGGGACTGTCCAGGAACGGCACGCGGGTGAACGGCAGGCCGATCGCCCGGAGGGTGCTCGACGACGGTGACGTCGTCTCCTTCGGCGCGGCGCGGGCTCGCATCGGCGGAGTCCCCCGAGAGGACTTCACCCCCGAGGTCGAGCTGCGCAGGGCCGCCGCCCCCGAGCTGACCAGGCGCGAGGTCGACGTGCTGACCTCGCTCTGCCGGCCGGCGCTGTCCGACGAGGCGTTCGTCGCTCCGGCGACCGCGCGCGAGATCGCCGACGACCTGGTCGTGACCGAGGCCGCGGTCAAGCAGCACCTGCTCCGTCTCTACCAGAAGTTCCGGATCCCGGAGGGCACCAACCGGCGCACACGGCTGGCCAACGAGGTCGTCGCGCTCGGGCTGGTACGCCCGACCCCCGTGGTGCCGCCGCAGCGGTCATCGGGGGCCACCACCGACCAGGCTTCGGCGGCGGGGCGCAGGGCTTCATAGGAGAGACGCGGCCCGTCACAGGGGCCGGATCGCGACCGGTGCTTCGGCGAGGGGTTCCGGCAGCGCCGGACCCCTGTGCCGGGATGCGGGCCCGGAGTCTCACCGGGCCCGGCGACGTACGCGGGCGTGAGCGCGCCCCTCAGACCACCCGGAAGCCGCGGCTCGGGGCGCTGGTGCGGTTGGCGCGGTCGACCGCGACCGCGTAGTAACGGTGACCGCTGCCGCCGTCGGGGTCGGTCCACGTGACCTGCTTGCCGCCGGGCACGACCGCGACCAGGTTGCGCGCGTCGGTGAACGCCTCCGGCGCGGCGTCCCGGTCGAACCGGAAGATCGCCATCAGGAACGGCGTCTCGTTCCCGGTCGTGACCGCCCGTACCTCGACCCCCGAGGCGCGGCGCAGCGCGTGGGCCAGCACCGGGCGGCGCGGCGGACGGCCGTTCGCCAGCCTGGGCAGCACCGGCGCGAGGGCGGGGCGCTGGTAGTGGTCGTTGACGGCGGTCGAGATGGAGGCGAGCCGGTCGGCCCTGACGTCGTTGGCGTTGTACCAGATGTCGCCGCTGATCTCGGGGTGATCCTGGTTGAGCGTGAGGTGCCGCGACAGTTCGTTCGTCTGCTGCCACTCCGGCGCCTGGGCCGGGTCGCCCGCCTTGTAGGCCGCCTGCCCGATCCACAGCAGCGTGTCCGTGCCGGCGGCGACGTCGGACCACCAGGGCACGAGCTTGGAGTAGTCGGCCGGTGGCTGCCCGATGTACCAGTAGAGCTGCGGTGCGATGTAGTCGAGCCAGCCCTTCTTGACCCAGCCGCGGGTGTCGGCGTGCAGGTTGTCGTACGACTGGCCGCCGTTGGTGTCGGAGCCGAGCGGGTCGGTGCCGCGGTTGCGCCAGATGCCCGACGGGCTGATGCCCCAGGCGATGCCCGGCTTGGCCGCCAGCACGCGTTGCTGCATCTCCTGGACCATGAGGTCGACGTTGTTGCGCCGCCAGGCGGCGAGGTTCGGGAAACCGGCGCCGTACTGCGCGTAGGCGGCGCTGTCGTCGAAGGCCGTGGTGTTGACCGGGTAGAAGTAGTCGTCGAAGTGCAGGCCGTCGATGTCGTAGCGGGTGACGGCGTCCATCATCGCGTCCTGGCAGAACGCGCGGACCTCGGGCAGGCCGGGGTTGTAGTACAGCTTGCCGGCGTACGGCACGATCCACTCGGGGTGCTTGCGGCCGGGGTGGTCGGGGTGCAGGTTGGCGGGGTCGCCCTGCATCGAGACGCGGTACGGGTTGAACCACGCGTGGAAGGCCAGGCCGCGCGTGTGCGTCTCCTCCACGGCGAACGCGAGCGGGTCGTAGCCGGGGTCCTGCCCCTGGGTGCCGGTCAGGTACTGCGACCACGGCTCGTACGGCGACGGCCAGAAGGCGTCCGCGGTGGGCCTGATCTGCACGAACACGGAGTTGAGCTTGCGCTGCACGGCGACGTCGAGCCAGGCCAGGTATTCGGCCTTCTGCTGGTCGGCGCTGAGGCCGGGACGGGACGGCCAGTTGATGTTCACCACCGACGCGATCCACATGCCGCGCATCTGACGCAGCGGCGGCACGTACTGCGCCTGGGCGAAGGCGGGCAGCGGGACGGCGGAAGCGGCGGCGGCCAGGGCCAGACCCTTGAAGAGAGTCCTTCTGCTCGGCATGGGGGGTGCCTCTCGGAAGTGGTTGTGTCGAGGGCGACGATGACAGAAAATTACCTTCAGATCAACAACCGTGAAGGAAAATGCCGATGAGCGGTGACCTGTACAGACTGGCGTTGACGGTGCTGCATCCGGGGTTCGAGGGGACCTCGGCCCCCGACTGGCTGCGCCGCGCGCTGGGCGAGGGTCTCGGCGGCGTGGTGCTCTTCGCCCGCAACGCCGCCGGCGTGCCGCTCGTCCGGCAGCTGCGCGCCGAGAACCCCGGCGTCATCGTCGCCATCGACGAGGAGGGCGGCACGGTCACCCGGCTGGAGGTCGCGGCCGGCAGCTCCTTCCCCGGCAACCGGGCGCTGGGCGTGGTGGACGACGTGAGGCTCACCGAGCAGGTGGGCCGGCAGATCGGCCGGATGCTCGCCGAGCTCGACATCACGCTCGACTACGCGCCCTCCGCCGACGTGAACGCGAACCCGGCCAACCCCGTGATCGGCGTCCGGTCGTTCGGGCCGGAGCCCGAGCTGGTCGCCCGGCACACCGTGGCGTTCGTCGAGGGCGTCCAGGGCGCGGGCGTGGCGGCCTGCGCCAAGCACTTCCCCGGTCACGGCGACACGGTCACCGACTCCCACCTGGCGCTGCCGACCGTGCACGCCTCGCGGGAGCTGCTGGCCGAGCGCGACCTGCCGCCGTTCCGGGCCGCGATCGGCGCCGGGGTGCGTTCGATCATGTCCGGCCACCTGCTCGTGCCCGCGCTCGATCCGTCGATGCCGGCGACGCTCAGCCGTACCGCGATGACCGAGCTCCTGAGGGGCGAGCTCGGCTTCGACGGGATGCTCGTCACCGACGCGATCGAGATGCGGGCGGTGGCCGCCATGTTCACCCCCGGCGAGATCGCGGTACGAGCGCTGAACGCCGGCGTGGACGCCCTCTGCGTCGGGCTCACCACCGAGGACGGCCTGCTAGCGATGCGCGACGCGATCGTGGCGGCGGTGCGCGAAGGGGTGCTGCCCGAGGAGCGGCTCGCCGAGGCCGCCGCCCGCGTACGCGCCCTGTCGGCCTGGTACGCCGGCCGCTCCGAGCTGCGGGAGAAGGCCCGCGCGGATGTGGACGAGGGCGTGGGCCTGCGCGCCGCCCGTGCCGCGCTGACCACGACCGGCACGGGCCGGCTCGACCGGGCGCCGCTCGTGGTCGAGGTCAACACCCGCTTCAGCCAGGCCGTGGACCCGGCCACGCCCACCGGCATCACGGCCGCGCTCGCCGCCCTGCTGCCGGACACCGGCCGGGTGCAGCTGGAGCCGGGGGGCGAGCTGCCCGCGTTCGGCGAGCGACCGGTGGTGCTCGTCGTGCACGACGCCGCCCGGCACGCCTGGGTGCGCGACACCGTGGCGCGGGCGCTCTTGCTCCGGCCGGACGCGATCATCGTGGACACCGGCATCCCGGCGCCGCCGCCTGAGGCCACCCATGTCGCCACGCACGGCCTCTCCCGGGTGTCGGCGCAGGCCGCCGCCGAATGGATGCTCCGGTGACCGCCGAACCCGCGAACCCCGTCGCCGCCGTACGGGCTCTGATGCCGTCGCTCACGCCGGCGGCCAAGTCCATCGCCCGGCTCATCCTGGACGATCCCGGGCTCGTCGTGCGCAGCACGATCACCGAGTTCAGCGCGGCGTCCGGGACGAGCGAGGCGACGGTCGTCCGCACGGCGCGGGCGCTCGGCTTCACCGGGTACTCACAGCTGCGCTTCGCGCTGGCCGCCGCCGTCGCCAAGGCGCCCGAACGGCTCGTCCCCGGCGACCTCGGGCCGGACGACCCGCTCACGGACGTGATCGCGAAGGTGGCGCGGGCCGAGTCGGAGGCGCTCGCCGACACCGCCGCCCAGCTCGACCCCGAACGGCTCGGCGAGGTGGTGGAGGCCATCTCTCGGGCGCGCCGGGTGGACGTGTACGGGGTGGCGGCCTCGGGGCTGGTGGCGTGCGACATGTCGCAGAAGCTGCTGCGGATCGGGCTGTCCAGTCATCCGTTCAGCGACGCCCACCTGGCCCTGACCAGCGCCGCGCTGCTCCGGAAAGGGGACGTCGCGATCGCGATCAGCTGCGGCGGTGAGACGCCGGACGTGCTCGTCCCGGCCCGTACGGCCGCCGAGGGCGGGGCGCTGGTGGTGGCGATCACCAACAACCCGCGGTCGTCGCTGGCGGGCCTGGCCCACCACACGCTGGTGTCGGCGGGGCGGGAGACGGCGTTCCGGCCGGGGGCGCTGGCCAGCCGGATCAGCCAGCTGCTCATCGTGGACTGCATCTTCGTCGGGCTGGCGCAACGGCGCTACGACACGGCCGACGCCGCCATCCGCGCCACCCGCCACGCCACCGACCGCTACCGCAACCGCTGACCTTGGTCGGGGTGACGGAGGAGAGGTCGCCTGCGAACGTGCGGGCGGTGGTGCGGCGGCGGCCTCCGCCGGCCTCACGTCGGGAGGTGCTCCGACGGTTGGTGCCCGCACGTGTCGATGAAGGGGCCGCCGCCGGGGCCGGTCAGCCGCATCTCGCAGGGTCCGCCGTCTCCGGTGTAGTCGCTGCATCCGCACGACGGCACCCCGCACGGGTTGCCGAACCAGTCGTCCTCGGGCGGCAGCTCGATCCCCGCCCCCTCCAGCATCGAGCGCGCTTCTGCCCGCGCGGCGACGACGCGATGCGCCGCCTTCTGCAGGACCTTCGACTGATCGTCGGTGAGATTCTCGTTCGGACGGACGGCCATCCGATCCTCCTCGTCCATCGGTTCCCTTGGAGCCGGATGGCGGAGGGATCCACGAGGCTCTGGCGCACTTGTGCCCGTTTCCGCCGAGTGGGAGCACCAAGAATCCGCCACAAAAGGCTCAGGCATTCAGGGGAACGATGACGGCGTTCACCGCAGGTGGCATGGGCGCTGCGAGTTGTGCCGGGTATCGTCGCAAAATGGGGAAACGTCGGGAAGCCGAGCCTGAGTTCCGCGCCAGGCTCACCGTGGACGCCGGACGGCGCGTCCACACGGGCGCCGTCGCGTTCTTCACGCGCAACCGCCCGCTGGTCGCCCACGCCGAGCGGGCGGTGGCCGAAGGGCCCGGGATCACGCGCTACTACTGGCGGGGCGCCGACGGGCGGCTCTACCGGATCACGATCGAGGTGTCCGGCGCCGGGCGCGGGTCCGTGAGCGAGCTCGAGGCCCAGCGGTGCGAGCCGCCCTGGGGGCTGACCCAACGTGAGCACGAGGTGCTGACATGCGTGGCCGTCGGCATGACGAACCCCGAGACCGCGCTCCGGGTCGGCTGCGGCGCCCGTACCGTGGCCACGCACGTGGAGAACGTGCTGGCCAAGCTGAACGCCCCGACACGGGCGGCCGCCGCCGCGCTGGCGGTGGCCGAGGACGCGCTGCTGGCGCCGTTCACCGAGGGGATGGAGTTCACCGCCGTCGGGCGGGTGACCGGAGGTCAGGAGACGCGGCCGCCGTCCGGAACGCCGCTTTCGCGGCCTGCCGCGCGGCGGCCCATCCGGCTCGGCGCGATCTACCCGATGGACGACACCCGCCGCTTCGACGCGCTCGCCATGCGGCGCGGCGCGGCGATCGCCGTGTCGGAGCTGAACGCCCGGGGCGGCGTGGGCGGGCGGCGGATCGACCACCTGACCGTCGAGGTCTGCGGGGACAGCGACGCCGAGCTGATGCGGGCCGTGGACCGGCTGCGCGCGTACGGCGTGGACGCCATCACGCTGGGCAACGTCAGCCCGCGCCACCGGCTCGGCGCCATCAGGATGGCGGCGGAGTACCGCGCGCCGCTCATGCACGCCATGGTGTCGCCGTCGATCACGGAGCATGTGCACGACAACCCGGGGGTGCTCGGGCAGACGTTCCAGGTGTGCGCAACAGAAACCGCCTACTTGTCCGGATTTATCAGGACTTTGGCGGAGTTGACGGGGACCGGGCAGTGGCGACCGCACAACCGGCGGCTGGTGGCGCTGACCCGCGAGGACGAGCGCGGCCTCCAGGCGTACGAGCTCGACCGGCTGGCCGGCGCGTACGGCTGGGAGGTGGCGGCCATGGTGACGATCCCCGACACGGACGTGCCGTGGGCCGACGCCGTCGCGGCCGTGCAGGCGTGCGACCCGGCGGCCGTCCTGGTGTGCACGTACGTCGAGGACGAGCTCCGGCGCTTCCTGCACGAGCTGCGCGGCCGTGGCGGGCGCGCGCTCGTCTACACGGTGTGGACGCCGACGATCCCCCACTTCGAGGAGCGCATGGGAGCACTGGCGGAAGGACTGCTGTGGTCCACCGTCATCGGCACGTACGGCGACCCGCTGAGCACCGGCTTCATGCGCAAGTACCGCGCCGCCTACGGTGACGAGCCCGGCAGCGGCAGCGCGGCCATCCACTACGACATGATCCACATGCTGGCCGGGGCCTGGGCCTCGGTGGGACGGCCGTGGGACTTCGACACGGTGGTGCGGACGCTGCGGGAGAGCGTGCACCGCGGCGCGGCCGGGCCGTACTACTTCGGCGGGCGCGGGCAGCGGGCGCTGGTCTACCCGGACGACACCCGGGACGCCTCACTCGCCCACGCCCACCTCGTCCACCAGGTCCAGGACGGCCGCAGCCAGGTCATCGCCCCCGCCGAGCTCACCCGCCACCGCTTCCGCCCGCCCGTGTCTCCCTGAGGGAGCCGGACGGCAACCACGACGGGGCCGTGAGGGAGCCGAGGCCGGCGCCGCCGTCGGCGGCGAGCACGTGCCCGTTCACCCAGGCCGACTCCGGCGAGCACAACCACAACAGGGCGGGCACGATGTCCTGCGGCGTCCCCACACGCCCGGCCGGGCCGGCCGCCCCCACCGCCCGGACGTACTCGTCAGGAACGGGGTTCAGCGGCGAGCCGACGTCCACGAAGCCCGGGGCGACCGCGTTGACCCGCATCCCCAGGGGCGCGAACTCCAGCGCGAGCCCGCGTGTCACCGCCTCCAGCGCCGCCTTCGAGGCCGCGTACACCGTCGTGCCCGGACGCGGCCGGAGCGCGCCGCCGGAGCTGGTGAACACGACGGCCGCCCCGCGCCCGTGCCGTTCGCACATCTCCGCCAGCGCGGTCGCGGCCATGAGCGCCGAGCGGGTGTTGACGGCCATCACCGTGTCGAACAACTCCTCGTCGCCGTCCAGCGCCCGCCGCGCCGGGTACAGGCCCGCCACGTGCAGCAACGCGTCAAGAGGCCCGTACCACTGCCAGGCCTCGCGGACCGCCGCCCGCGCCGCGCCGTGTTCGGCGAGGTCGGCGAGGACGTGCCGCGGGTGGTCGGCGGCGACCGTGGAGCGCGGCGAGTCGGCGGCCACCACCTCGTCCCCCGCTTCGGCGAGCGCCGCGCACACCGCCGAGCCGATCCCGCCGCACGCGCCGACGACGAGCGCCCGCATCAGGCGCCGTCCCTGAAGGCCCGGGCGGTGTCCAGGCACGTACGGAAGACGAGCGGCCGCTCCAGGCAGGCGTCGAGGAACCGTTCGAGCGCCAGCATGCGATGCCCGCGCCCGATGACCTGCGGATGGAACGTCAGCACGCACACCCCGCCGGGCTGCTCCCGCACCATGTAGTCGACGTCGTCGAGGAAGTTGCGGAACACGGCGGCGGGGTCGCGCAGCCCCGGCAGGATCCCGGTGTCCGTCCGCAGGTACTCGAACTGCGGGTAGTCGTCGAGCGACCACGACACCGGCAGCTCGACCAGCGGCGTCGGCTCCCCGAACCGGTACGGCCCGTCGGGGTCGGCCACGTCGCCGCGCCTGGCGTAGTAGGGGGTGTAGTCGGTCGCCATCAGGCTGGAGTCGTACTCGCAGCCGAGCTCCAGCAGCACGTCCACCGTGGAGGCGGTGAAATCCCAGCTCGGCGTGCGGTTGCCGCGCGGCTCGTAACCGGTCACCTTCATGATCGACGCGCGGGCGCGCTCGCTCGTGGCCAGTTCGGCGTCGCGGTCGAGCTTGGAGACGGGCTCGTGGACGTACCCGTGCAGGGCGATCTCGTGGCCCGCCTCCGCGATGGCGGCGCACTCGGCGGGATAGGTGTCCACGGTGTGCCCGGGGATGAAGAACGTCGCGGTGATGCCGCGCTCGCGCAGCAGCTTGAGAATGCGCGGGATCGCGTGCGCCCCGAACTCGCCCCGTGACACCGGCCCCGGCGTGGTCATGCCGCGCGCCTGCCAGAGCGAGATCGCGTCGAAGTCGAACGTCAGGCAGATGGTCTCAGGCATGCTGCTCCCTCTCGAAGTGCACCTCGGGCTTCGCCCCGGGCGTGAACACGTCGTCCAGCCGCCAGCGCTCGTACGGGCGCTCGCACGGCGGGTGCGCGGCGATGTACAGGTCGCGCAGGTCGAGGTCCATCACCACGGAGTAGACGGAGGCGACCTCCTGCCCCTTCTCCACCTCGGGATTCACGTGGCGGCAGATGCCGTCGGGGTGGGAGTAGTGGTCGCGCAGGGCGGCCACGATGTCGCCGAGCTCCAGGGTGCGGGCGGCGGCGGCGTCCTCCAGCAGGTGCCGGGCGCGGGTGGGCCGCAGCAGGGTCAGCGCGGACGTGGCGGCCTTCCTGTCGACCAGCGGCAGCGCGCACTGGAAGTGGTTGGAGTGGGTGATCAGGCCGTCCTGCGGCAGCAGCGTGCCGAACACCCCCGGCGCCACCTCCAGGTCGATCGCCTCGCCTCCGGCGTCGGCGATGAGCAGGTTGCCGGACGAGATCCGCGGCACGTCCAGCGCCTTGCGGTGCGCCTCGCTCATCGTCCGCGACTGCAGCACCCCGCGCAGCAGATAGTGGTACGGGACGCCGTCGCCGCCGGTGTCGCGGTCGGAGACCAGGAGGTTGGCGCACACGCCGAGCCCGGCCGAGTTCAGCCCCGACTTGGCCAGCATGCCGGCCTCGGCGAGCGTGATCACCGCGAAGCCCTCGGTGTCCCTCGTCGCCAGCAGGAACGTCACCGGCCCCTGCTCGGGGTGCCAGTCCCAGTTCTGCGCCAGCAGTGTGTGGCCCGTCCTGGTGTGCTTCGGCAGCACGGCGACCGAGGTGCAGCCCTCGTCGCGGTAGCCGGTGCCGTACAACATCTCGGTGCGGGCGTTCAGCGCGGTGATGTGCTCGATCGGCCGGCCCGCGCCGGCCGCTAGGCCCTCCAGCATGGCGGCGATGCGCCCGTCGTACCGGCGGGCCACGTCGAGATAGACGCCGCCCCAGCGCAGCACGTCCCGTCCGGACAGGCCGGCCTCGTCGCGGAAACGCCGCAGGTACGTCTCCACGCTCCGCTCGACCAGCTCGCTCGTCCGCCGGCCCAGCTCGGCGCCCATCTCCTCGTACGTGCCCTCGACCGCGATCAGCGGTGGATTCGTCATGACAGGCTCCTCCTAGTGCAGACTCCGGTGCGCCGTCTCGCGCATGCCGGCCACCACCGCGAGCGTGACCGCGGCGGAGACGATCGGCAACAGCGCGGCCGCCATCCCCGAGCCGGTCAGCTCCACCACCCCGGTCGCCACGAACGGCGCCGTGCCGCCGAACGCCATGACGGCGAAGTTGTAGCCGATGGACATGGTCGAATAGCGCAGCTTCGTGGGGAACAACTCCGACAGCGCCGCCGGGCCGGGGCCCGAGAACATCGCCAGCACCACGCCGATGAGGACCTGGCCGGCGTACACGCCCGCGACGCCGCCGTGCTGCAGCAGCGCCATGACCGGCCAGCTCAGCACCAGGAACCCGGCCGCGGAGGCGATCAGCAGCGGCTTGCGCCCGATCCGGTCCGACAGCGCGCCGAACGCCGCGATGCACACGGTCAGCGTCACCAGGCCGACGATGTTGGAGCCGCGCGCCACGCCCTCGTCCACCCCGGCCACGTCGGTGAGCCAGGTCGGCAGGTAGGTCAGGAAGAAGAAGTACGCGACCGTCCACAACATGGTGAAGCCGAAGCCGCGGGCGATGCCGGGGAACTGCGTGCGCAGGCCCTCGCGCAGCGGGCTCTTCGCGGTCGCGCCCTTCTGCTGCTCCTCGGCGAACGCGGGCGTCTCCCCCATGCCGAACCTGAGCCACAGCGCGGCCACCGCCGTCAGCGCCGACAGCAGGAACGGGATCCGCCACGCCCAGGCGTCGACCTGCTCCGCGGTGAAGATCGAGTGGTTCAGCGCGACGACACCCGACGCCAGGAGGAACCCGGCGGCCGTCGAGACCTGGTTGAAGCTGCCGAAGAAGCCGCGCCTGCGTTCGGGGGCGTACTCGACCAGGAACGCCGCCGACCCCGCCCACTCGCCCGCCACGGAGAAGCCCTGCACCATGCGCAGGACCACCAGCAGCAGCGGGGCCAGCACGCCGATGCTGGCGTACGTCGGCAGCAGGCCGATCAGGGTGGTCGCCGCGCCCATCATCAGCACGCTCACCACGAGCGCCGTCCGGCGACCGAACTTGTCGCCGACGTGGCCGAAGACGATGGCGCCGAGAGGGCGCATCAGGAAGCCGACGGCGAAGACGGCGAACGTGTAGAGCGTCCCGACCAGGGCGTCGGACTCGGGGAAGAACAGTTTGCCCAGGGTGACGGCCGTGTAGCCGTAGACCATGTTGTCGTAGTTCTCCATGATGTTGCCGAAACTTCCGGCGACCACTGCACGGAGCTTCGAGTTCTGCGAAGTCCGGGTTGTGGGGGTTGCGGGGACGCTCATGATGCGACCTCTCCTCAGTTGCGAGGCTCTCAGGGGGATGTCGGTCGGTGGCTGTCTTATGAGGTCAGTAACCGTCTTACGAGTCGGTGGCCGTCTTGTGTGTCATCGCATGGGCTTGCTAGGCGCTGCCGCCTTTACGAGGCACCGCGGCCTTATGAACTGGTGCGGCCTTATGAACTGGTGCGGCCTTATGAACTGGTGCGGCCTTATGAACTGGTGCGGCCTTATGAACTGGTGCGGCCTTAGGAGGCGGTGTAGCCGCCGTCCACCGGTAGCAGCACGCCTGTCACGAACGCCGCCGCGGGCGAGGCCAGGTACGCGACCGCCGCGGCCACGTCGGCGGGGTCGCCGGCGCGGCCCATGGGGGCACGCTGGACGCGGGGACGCAGTTGCTCGTCGGACAACTCCTGGAGCAGCGGGGTGACGAACACTCCGGGCAGGACGCTGTTGACCCGGATGCCACGATCGGCCAGCTCCACGGCAGCGGTCCTGGTCAACATGTGCAGCCCGGCCTTGCTGACCTGGTAGGCCACGGACGATGGCGGTGAGGGCGGGCCCGGCGGCGGGACCTGCCCGTAGATGGAGCCGATGTTCACCACGCTGGCGTGCGGGCTGGCGGTGAGTTCTTCGGCGAACGTCCGGATCCCGGTCCACGGCCCCCACAGATTGGTACGCAGGACCCGTTCCCAGTCGTCGTCGCCGGTTTCCAGCAGGCCCTTGCGCGCGCTGACGCCGGCGTTGTTGACGAGGATGTCGAGACGTCCGTACCGATCCCGTACGGCCTCGGCGAACAGCTCCCAGGACCCACGATCACAGACGTCGAGACGCTGATAAACCGGCCCACCACGCCCCGAACCACCAGCCGTTCCACCACACCGGGAACCGCCGACCTCACCACGACCCGAAACGCCGCCGGCGCCAGCACGCCCAGAACTGCCGGCCGTTCCACCACGCCCGGAACCGCCCGCCTCATCACGACCCGAACTGCCGGCCGTTCCACCACACCCGGAACCGCCGACCTCGTCACGACCCGGAAAGCCGCCGGCCCCACCGCGATCGGCGCCCGCGCCACGATCACCGCCAGCCTCAACGGGACCCGCGCCCGGATCTCTGTCCCGGCCGGCCCAGGGCGGGTCAGGGCGGTCGCGCAGGTCGCCGTAGACGACGTGCGCGCCACGGGCGTACAAACCGTCGACGATGGCGGCGCCGAGGCCGGACGCTCCGCCTGTGACGGCGGCGACCAGCCCGTCGAGCTCCATGGACACTCCTCTCAGGACCGCCCTGCCCGCATTTCCGCAGGCCGGGCCCTTCAAGGTTTATCCTCGGCAGCCGAGCCGCCCGCGACCTCCGTCAAATGACGGAGGCGCGCATCACACAGAACGCGTGCCTCCGACCACGGCGGCACGCGTTCACTGGTTCACTCAACGATCCGGCGTCACCCGCGCTGGAGGCGTTCGGCCGCCTCGACCACGTTGGACAGCAGCAGCGCGCGCGTCATGGGACCGACACCGCCCGGGTTGGGCGTGAGGAAGCCGGCGACCTCCTCCACGTCGGGCGCCACGTCACCGGCGATCTTGCCGTCGACCCGGGAGACCCCGACGTCGAGCACGGCCGCCCCCGGCTTGACCATGTCGCGCTTGATCAGCTCCGGCACCCCGGCCGCCGCCACCACGATGTCGGCGCGGCGTACGTGAGAGGCCAGATCCTGGGTGCCGGTGTGGCACAGGGTCACCGTGGCGTTCTCGCTGCGGCGGGTCAGCAGCAGCCCCAGCGAGCGGCCCACCGTGATGCCACGCCCGACCACGACCACGTCGGCGCCCTTGATCGGCACGCCGTACTCCTGGAGAAGCAGCACGATGCCGTGAGGCGTGCAGGGGAGCGGCGCGTCGACCATGTGGACCAGGCGGCCGAGGTTGACCGGGTGAAGGCCGTCGGCGTCCTTCGCCGGGTCGATGCGCTCCAGCAACGCCATCGTGTCGAGCTGCTTGGGCAACGGGAGCTGGACGATGTAGCCGGTGCACGCCGGTGAGGCGTTGAGCTCGTCGATGGCCGCCTCGACGTCGGCCTGGGTCGCGGTGTCCGGCAGGTCGACGCGGATGGAGGCGATGCCGACCTCGGCGCAGTCGCGGTGCTTGCCGGCGACGTAGATCTGGCTGCCGGGGTCGTCGCCCACGAGCACGGTGCCGAGCCCTGGTGTGACGCCGCGTTCCTTGAGCGCGGCCACCCGCTTCTTGAGGTCTGCCTTGATCTTTGCGGCGGTCGCCTTGCCATCGAGTTTCACTGCGCTCATGCCGCAATCCTTCCATGCCTGTTCACGACCTCCGCACGCGCCCGCCACGTTGTCCACAGCCCTCGCGTCGCCGCCTCCGGTTATCCACAGCCGGCTCCTGACATCGTTGTCAGGAAGGATGGCAGGGCTTAGTGTTTTTGGCGCCGGCACCGATTGCCTGGAGGTTCCCCCGTGTCCGTCCGCCTGTTGTCCGCAGAGTCCACCGACCTGTTCGTGGGCTCCCATGACGAGCCTCGTCAAGTCCTGCGCGTGACGGTCGCGCGGGGAGAGCGCGACGCGCCGCTCGAGGTGCGCGGCGACGGCGTGCGCCTGGCCGGGCCGGTGTCCGTCCCGGCCGACGCCGAGGGTGTCGTCGAGGTGCCCCTGGCCGTGTCGGCGCCCCCGGGCACGACCGTGCCCTGCCTGCTCACCCTGGGAGAGGAGCAGCTAAAGGTCGTGGTCACGGCCGAGGAGCCGGGCTGGACGATGTTCATGGTCTCCCACTTCCACTACGACCCGGTGTGGTGGAACACCCAGGCCGCCTACACCAGCCCGTGGGAGCTGCTCTCCGGCGACGCCACGACCAGACCGCTGTGGGAGCGCAACGCGTTCGCGCTGGTCGAGGCCCACATCGACCTGGCGCTGCGCGACCCCGACTACCGCTTCGTGCTGGCCGAGGTCGACTATCTCAAGCCGTTCTTCGACACCCACCCCGAGCGCCGGGCCGACCTGCGCGCCCTCATGGCGCAGGGCCGCGCCGAGCTGGTCGGCGGCACGTACAACGAGCCCAACACCAACCTGACCGGCGCCGAGACCACCATCCGCAACATCGTCTACGGCATCGGCTACCAGCGCGACATCCTCGGCGGCGACCCGCGCACGGCGTGGCAGCTCGACGCGTTCGGCCACGACCCGCAGTTCCCCGGCTATCTCGCGGCGGCCGGGCTGACCGGCAGCGCGTGGGCGCGGGGGCCCTTCCACCAGTGGGGTCCCATCAGCAAAAACTTCAAGCAGGCGAAGAACGACGCCGCGCTGATGCAGTTCCCCAGCGAGTTCGAGTGGATCTCGCCCTCGGGGCAGGGCGTGCTGACCCACTACATGCCGGCCCACTATTCAGCGGGCTGGTGGATGGATTCCTCGCCGTCCCTGGAGGCGGCGTGCGAGGCGGTCTACGACCTCTACCGCTCGCTCAAGCCCGTCGCGGCGACGAAAAACGTCCTGCTCCCGGTCGGCACCGACTACACCCCGCCCAACAAGTGGATCACCGACGTCCACCGCGCCTGGGCGTCCCGCTACGTCTGGCCCCAGTTCGTCTGCGCCACACCGCGCGACTTCCTCGACGCCGTACGCGCCGAGCGGGCGGCCTTCAGCCCCCAGACCCGCGACATGAACCCGATCTACACCGGCAAAGACGTCTCCTACATCGACACCAAGCAGGCCCAGCGGGCGGCCGAGGTGGCGGCGCTCGACGCCGAGCGGCTGTCGGCGTTCGCCTCCGTGCTGGGTCTGGGCCGCTACCCGCACACGGCGCTCGACAAGGTCTGGCGGCAGCTCGCGTACGGCGCCCACCACGACGCGATCACCGGCTCCGAGTCCGACCAGGTCTACATCGACCTGCTGACGGGCTGGCGGGAGGCCCACGACCTGGCCGCGACGGCTCGTGACAACGCCCTCGACGCGCTGACCGGCCAGATCGCCCTCGACGGCCACAGCGTCGTGGTGACCAACACGCTGCCGTTCGCCCGCGACGGCCTGGTCAGCGTGCCGCTTCCCGAGGGGCGGACGGTGGCCGACCTCTCGGGCGCGCCGGTCCCCGCCGTCACGGAAAACGGCACCCTCACGTTCGTCGCGCGCGACGTGCCCTCGATGGGCTGGCGCTCCTACCGCGTCGTCCCGGGCTCCTCCGAGCCGTGGCAGCCCGCCCCTCCCTCCGAGACGCCGCTCGTCACCATCGCGAACGACCGCTGGCAGGTCACCGCCGACCCGGCCCAGGGCGGCGCGCTCGTCTCAATCCACGACCGGGCCGCCGACCGCGAGGTCCTCACCGGCCTCGGCAACGAGCTGCGCCTGTACGACGAATACCCGCGACACCCCGACATGGGCGAGGGCCCCTGGCACCTCGTCCCGTCCGGCCGCGTCGTCGGCTCGACCGAGGGCCGGGCGCTCGGCGTCACCTCCGAGACGAGCCCGATCGGCCGGCGCCTGACCGTCACCGGCCAGGTCGGCGAGATCACCTACGAGCAGACCGTCACCCTGCTGACCGGCTCCGACCGCATCGACTTCACCACCCGCGTGCTCGACCACACCGGCGCCGACCGCCTGCTGCGGGTGCGTTTCCCGGCCCGCGTGGAGGGGGCGCTGCCGGTCTCCGACGTGGCGGGGGCCGTCGTGGGCCGCGGCTTCGCGCTGCCCGACGTCGACACCGCCGAACACCCCTGGACTCTCGACAACCCGGCCAACACCTGGTTCGGGCTGTCCACGACCGCGCGGGTCGACCTGGGCGAGGCGGGCGCGCGGGCGCTCGGCGTGGCCGAGGTGGTCGTGCCCTCCCTCGACGACGCCCCACAGGCCCGCGACCTGGTGGTGGCGCTGGCCCGCGCGGGCGTGACCGCCACCACCTCCTCCGCCGACGGCACCCGGTACGGCTGGCTCGACGTCGACTCCAACCTCCCCGACGTGCGCATCGTCGTGGGCGGCCCCGACACCAACCCGGTGGCCGCCGAGCTGCTCGAGCGGGCCGACGACGCCTACCTGGAGGCGCTCAAGTCGGGCGCCGGCCGCGTCTGGGTGCCCGCCGAGCGTGCGCTGCCCGAGGTCTGGCAGCCGAGCGCCGACCTGCGCGACCTGCGAGCCCTCCCCGCGCTGATCGTCACCGACGTCGCCGACCTGGTGGCCGACCTGTCCGACGCGGTGATCGAGGCCGTGTGCCCGCTGGGCAAGGAGATCCTGGAAGACCGTACGGTCGCGCTGCTGACGTACGGGCTGCCGGGCTTCGCGGTCGATCCTTCTGGCGCGCTCCATCTGTCGCTCATGCGGTCGTGCACCGGTTGGCCCTCGGGCATCTGGCTCGACCCACCCCACCGCGCCGCCCCGGACGGCTCAGCGTTCCAGCTCCAACACTGGACCCACGAGTTCTCCTACTCCTTGGTGTCCGGCGACGGCGACTGGCGCGCTCTCCGCCTCCCCGCCGCAGCCCAGGAACACATCACCCCCCTCC